>NZ_JAHLZY020000001.1:3096533-3406186 GCF_018967865.2 Hymenobacter siberiensis | reverse complement strand
CTGATGGCTGCGGAGCTAACAACCCCTTCCTGCAGGAACTGCCTGACCCAATTTCGAAAGCAACCTGGGGTAACTATGTAGCCATACCCCGCGCCATGGCTATTGCCAATAAGTGGGAGCAGGGCGACGTAGTAAAGGTGACGGCTAACGGCCACAGCATTGAGCTGCCCGTACTGATTCAGCCCGGCCAGACCAACGGCACCGTGAGCATCGCCCTCGGCTACGGCCGTACAATGGCTGGCAAAGCCGGTGATAGAGTAGGTGAAAATGCTGCTCCGCTGGCATTGATGGCTAATGGTATTCAGTACATGAACGTGGTGACACTGGAAAAGACCAGTGCAACCTCGCCCATCGCGCAGACCCAGACGCACCAGACGCTGATGGACCGCCGCCCGGTAGTGCAGGAGAACACGCTGGCCAATTACAAGAAGAATCCGAAAGAAGTAACTGAGTACGAAAAAGTTTCTACGCCCGATGGCTTGGAAGCGCCCAGCAAAGTATCGCTGTGGCAGGACTACCAGTACAACAACCACCACTGGGGCATGGCCGTGGACCTCAACTCGTGCATTGGCTGCGGCTCGTGCGTGATTGGGTGCCAGACCGAAAACAACACCGCCGTAGTGGGCAAGCAGCAGGTTATCAACCGCCGCGAGATGCACTGGATGCGTATCGACCGCTATTACAGCTCGGATACGCACAAGAGCGACTTCGATACCAAAGGCAAAGTGGCTACTTATGCCGCCATGGAAGACCCTTCGGAGAATCCGCAGGTTATTTTCCAGCCGATGATGTGTCAGCAGTGCAACCACGCACCCTGCGAAACGGTGTGCCCGGTACTGGCTACCACGCACAGCTCGGAAGGCCTCAACCAGATGACTTACAACCGTTGCATCGGCACGCGCTACTGCGCCAACAACTGCCCGTACAAAGTGCGTCGCTTCAACTGGTTCTCGTACTATTCGAATGAGAAGTTTGAAATCGTGAACGGTCATATGTTCACTGACCTTGGCCGTATGGTGCTGAACCCGGACGTAACGGTTCGTGCCCGCGGTGTGATGGAGAAATGCTCGTTCTGCGTGCAGCGCATTCAACTCGGTAAGCTCGAAGCCAAAAAGCAGAAGCGCCGCCCGGTTGATGGCGAGATTGTAACCGCCTGCGCCCAGTCGTGCCCCACCGATGCCATCGTGTTCGGTGATATGAAAGACCCTAAAAGCCGTATCAGCAAGCTCCTCCGTCGCGAAGATGGTGAGCGTGCTTTCCACTCGCTCGACTCCATCAACGTGCAGCCGAACGTGACGTACCTGACTAAGATTCGGAATTCCGAGTCGGAGTTCTTTAGCAAAGAAGCTTAAGAAAACGCTTAATCTATATCAATTATGCAGCACGTATCAGCCGTACGCGAGCCGCTCGTAACTGGCGGTAAGACGTTACACGACGTAACGCAAGACATCTGCTATCAGGTAGAAGCCAAGCCCAACCTCCGTTGGATGGCTGCTCTGAGCGTGGCGCTGTTCTTTCTGGGAGTGTTCTTCTACTCCGTATACCGCACCGTATGGTACGGCATCGGCGAGTGGGGCCTGAACAAAACCGTGAACTGGGCTTGGGACATCACCAACTTCGTGTGGTGGGTAGGTATCGGCCACGCCGGTACGCTGATTTCGGCGGTACTGCTGTTGTTTCGTCAGAAATGGCGGAGCTCCATCAACCGCGCCGCCGAAGCCATGACCATCTTCGCCGTAATCTGCGCCGCCATGTTCCCGGTGTTGCACATGGGTCGTCCATGGTTGGCATTCTACGTATTCCCATTGCAAAACACGCTGGGTTCGCTGTGGGCCAACTTTAACTCGCCGCTGCTCTGGGACGTATTCGCCATCTCGACCTACTTCACTGTGTCGCTGGTGTTCTGGTACATTGGTCTGATTCCTGACTTCGCTTCGATTCGTGACCGTGCCAAGGGGCCTATCGCCAAGTTCAGCTACTCTATGCTGAGCTTCGGCTGGAAAGGCTCGGCCAAAGCTTGGTCGCGTTACGAAACGGTTTCGCTGATTCTGGCTGGTGTTTCGACCCCGCTGGTACTCTCGGTACACACCATTGTATCGATGGACTTTGCTACCTCGGTAGTACCGGGCTGGCACACCACCATCTTCCCGCCCTACTTCGTAGCTGGTGCAATCTTCTCGGGTTTCGCTATGGTGCTTACCCTGATGCTGATTACCCGTGTGGTTTTCCGCCTCGAAGATTACATCACGCTGGAGCATATCGCTCTCATGAACAAAATCATGATGGTAACCGGCTCCATCGTGGGTGTGGCTTACATCACGGAATTCTTTATCGCCTGGTACTCGCAGGTTGAATTTGAGCAGTACGCTTTCATCAACCGCGCTACCGGCCCTTACTGGTGGGCTTACGCTTCGATGATGACCTGCAACGTAATTACGCCGCAGTTGGTGTGGTTCCGCCGCGTACGCTACAGCATTCCGCTCACGTTCGCACTGTCGATTGTGGTTAACATCGGCATGTGGTTCGAGCGCTTTGTAATCATCGTGACCTCGCTGCACCGCGACTACCTGCCGTCGAGCTGGGCAATGTTCTCGCCTACGATTATCGATATCGGCCTGTACGTTGGTACGCTCGGCCTGTTCTTCACGCTGTTCCTGCTCTTTGCTAAGTTCTTCCCTGTGATTAACATGGCCGAGGTGAAAGCCATCTTGAAGTACACCGTTGATAACGGTCCGACTTACAACCCCTCAAAGGCGCACCACGCCCCTGTTCAAACTTCTACGCCAGGTGTGCCTGCTTCGGCTCCCGTAACTTATAACCAGCATGACTAAGCGCTTCGCCCTTGGCATCTTCGAAGACGAGGATGTACTGCTGCACGCCGTTGAGAACGTGCGCGCCGCCGGTGTGAAAATCCACGACGTGTTTTCGCCTTACCCGGTGCACGGCATCGACGATGCGCTCGGCATCGAACGTTCGCGCCTGCCTATTGCTGCCTTCTTCTTTGGCATGACGGGCCTGGCCTTCTCACTGTGGATGCAGATTTACATGCTCGGTTTCGACTGGCCGATGATTATCGGTGGTAAGCCGCACATTTCACTGCCCGCTTTTGTACCGGTGGCTTTCGAATTGACGGTGTTCTTCACCTGTCACGGCATGGCTATTACCTTCTTTACAATTACGGGTTTGTATCCGCGCTTTAAGGTACCGGTGATGGACGTACGCGCCACCGACGACAAGTTCGTAATGGCCATCGAACTGGATGAAACCAGCTCGCAATTTCCCCGGCTGACCCAGCTGCTGCGCGAGAACGGCGCTTCGGAAGTCAACCAAAAAGAAATGACCAACAACTAATGACGCATCCGCTGACCCTGAGCCTGCGCGTTTCGGCGCTGCTGCTGTCCCTGGGACTGGCCACCACGGCCTGCACCCACGACGGAAACGACCCCGGCGTAGAATATGCCCCGGAGATGTACGAATCCATCCCCTACGAGCCCTTGCGCCAGACCACGTTTAACACCGTGAATTCGTTTGGTATCAACGAGCGCACTCCTGCAAACGGAACTGTGCCCCGTGGCAAGCTCAACTATTTCGACCACATCCCGAAGGATAGTGTACGAATTGCGGAGCGGGTGCTTCACAACCCTTATGCATATACCAAGGCTAACCTGGAAGAAGGCAAAGTGCTCTACACGCGCATTTGCTCGCACTGCCACGGTGAGCAAGGCAATGGCCAGGGTCCGGTTGGTATTATCTTCAAAGGTGTGCCAAACTACTCGGCTGGTGCTTATAAGACGATGAATGATGGCCACATCTATCACGTCATCCAGTGGGGCCGCAACCGCATGATGCCTCATGGCTCGCAGGTGAATCCCGAAGAGCGGTGGAAAATTGCCATGTATGTGCACGTTCTGCAACTTGGAGAAGGCCCTGATGCACTCAGCAAGCTGATTTCTAAAGGCCCGACCAACACGACTACCAGCGACTCGACTGAAACGAAAGATGCCACCAACACTGCCCCCGTAGGGCAGGCACAGGCTGGCACCGGAGCTGAAACCCCCGGCGAAGGCAAAACCCAAGCAACTAACGGCACCGCCAACTAACGCACTATGGCAACTCTGACGCACCACGAAAGCGCCACGGCTGAACAGCTCGTCGTTACGGATGGCGCCCGTAAAACATTTATTGCCATCATCGTCACCGGTGTGGTATTACTCATTATTGGTATCCTGGCTCAGGTAATGGGCTGGGGGGCAGCCGAGCATAGCGAAGCTGCAGGTCATGCAGCCGCTGCGCACGGTGCCGTCCATGAAGAGGGTAGTTCCGTGTTGGTTAAGCGCGTGCTTGTAAGCCTCTGGCACAGCAACCTGTTTTTCCTAGGCGTGTCCACCGTTGGTACGGTGTTCATGGCCATCAACTACGTAGCTTACGCTGGCTGGTCGGTAATGGTGAAGCGCATTTCCGAAGCCCTTAGCGCCTGGGTTATTCCGGGTGGTGTGATTATGCTTATTGTTTTTCTGGTTGGTCGTCACGACATTTTCCACTGGACCCACGAGGGCATCATGGACAAAGGCAGCCCGAACTACGATGCTATCATCGCCGGTAAAAGCGGTTTCCTGAACCTGCCTTTCTACCTCATCCGCACTATCATCTACATCGGTATCTGGGCTTACTTCAGCTGGAAGCTGCGTCGGCTGTCGCTGCAAGAGGACCTTAATGGTGGTACTGTTTGGTTTCACAAAAGCATCAATGCTTCAGCGCTGTTTCTGGTACTGTACGCGGTTACTTCGTCGATGTCGGCCTGGGACTGGGTGATGTCAGTTGACACTCACTGGTTCAGCACCATGTTCGGCTGGTACGTTTTCGCTTCGTGGTGGGTATCCGGCATTGCAGCTATTGCACTGACTGCGATTTTCCTGAAGCAAGCTGGTTACCTGCGCGCCTTGAACGCCAGCCATATCCACGACCTGGGTAAGCTGATGTTCGGTTTCAGCATTTTCTGGACCTATGTATGGTTCTCGCAGTTCATGTTGATTTGGTATGCAAACCTTCCCGAGGAAGCCGTTTACTTTAATCAGCGCCTCGGTGGCTTTGAAGGCCGCTACACTTTCCTGTTCTTCTTCAATATCGCAATCAACTTCGTTTTCCCCTTCCTGGGGTTGATGACCCGCGATGCGAAGCGCCAGATGATTATCATGAAAATCGTTGCCATCGCCATTTTGTGTGGCCACTGGTCCGACTTTTATTTGATGCTGATGCCGGGCACTTTGCGTGGTGATAATGGGTTCTTGATTGAGATTGGTATTGCTGCAATCTTCCTTGGGGCGTTCCTCATCTTGTTTACGCGTCGTCTGGCTTCGGCTTCTTTGGTACCGGTTAATCACCCGTTCCTCGACGAGAGCATTCACCACACTACCTAGAATTTAGATTGAAGAACTGAGCGCAGGCTGATAACAAAATCTGCGCTCAGTTCTTAACACTTAGTACTCAATACTAAAAACTCAATGACTGCTCTTACCATTTTGCTGGTGTCGGTGCTGCTGTTGGTCGTATTCGGCCTGCTGTTTCGCCTGCAGATTTTTACCTCTATATTCTCGGGTACTTTCACCCGCGATATTGGCACTAGCAATAGCGTTAACGCTATTCTAATGCTGGTTTTCATGATTGGCGGGGGCGCGTGGTTTGCTTATTCGTTTGTTGAAAACTTCAGTAAGATGAATCCTCCCATTGCTTCCGTACACGGCCATCAGATGGAGCGTATGTTCTGGATTACGATGACAGTGATTGGGGTAGCATTTGCTATCACTCAGGTGTTGCTTTTCTGGTATGCTTACAAGTACCAGCACAAGGAAGGCCGTCGGGCTTATTTCTTTGCGCACAACAACACGATTGAGGTTATCTGGACGATTATCCCGGCCATTGTAATGGCTTCGCTGATTTTCGCTGGTTGGAAAGCATGGACCCGTATTACTGGTCCGGCTCCCAAAAACTCGGTGGTAGTGGAAGTAATGGGCAAGCAGTTTAACTGGTTGGTACGTTACCCTGGCCGCGACATGAAACTGGGTGTTATCAATTACCGCATGATTGATGCCGTGAATGAGTGGGGCTTTGACCTGAGCGATAAGTCTTCGCTTGACGACTTCACTACCAACGAAATTCATGTTCCTAAAGGCGTTCCGGTTTTGATTAAGATTCGCTCGCGCGACGTGCTGCACGCCGTTTATATGCCGCACTTCCGCGTGCAGATGTACGCAGTGCCCGGTATGCCGACCCGTTTCTGGTTCACGCCGACCACCACCACCGATGAGATGCGCGCTAAGCTGGGCAACCCCAAGTTCAACTATGAGCTGGCTTGCAACCAGGTGTGCGGCGGTAGCCACTTCGCTATGAAGGCAACCGTGATTGTAGATGAGCCGGACGATTACCAGAACTGGTACGCCGCTCAGCAATCATTTGCTCAAAAAAACCCAGATGTGTTGGCTGCTTTCAAACAGAAGGTCAAATCGATGGTTACTCCCGTAGCCACCGCGCCTCAGGAAAAAGAAGCTGCTCCCGTGCCTTTGGCTGCTTCTTACTAATAACTACTAACGGTATTCTGCTATGTCAGACATGACACCCAAACCAAATCTTTCTCCAGGCGTGCAAACGCAGGGCGGTATTGGTTCCGCTCCGGTGCCGGCTATCGAGCACGGCGACCACCTGTTACATGATGACCACGAGCACGAGCACCACGACCAGCACTGGATGTGGAAGTACGTGTTCAGTCAGGACCACAAGCAGATTGCTAAGCAGTACCTGATTACGGGTATGCTGTGGGCCATCATTGGTGGTACTCTCTCGAGCTTATTCCGTTTGCAGCTTGGCTGGCCCGAAGGCACGATGGAGTGGTTGAAACCCGTTCTCGGTGGCTGGATTCAGGCTGGTAAGTTGAACCCTGAGTTTTACCTTGCACTGGTAACGATGCACGGTACTATCATGGTATTCTTCGTGCTGACTGCCGGTTTGAGCGGTACCTTCTCGAACTTCCTGATTCCGCTGCAAGTGGGTGCCCGCGACATGGCTTCGGGCTTCATGAACATGCTCTCGTACTGGTTCTTCTTCCTGTCGAGCATTATTATGTTCTCCTCGCTGTTTATTGAAACCGGTCCAGCAGCTGCTGGCTGGACAATCTACCCGCCGCTGAGTGCATTGCCGCAGGCCATTCCCGGCTCCGGTGCTGGCATGACGCTGTGGTTGGTGAGCATGGTGTTCTTCATCGTGTCGCAGCTGCTGGGTGGTGTAAACTACGTGACCACGGTCATCAACATGCGTACCCGTGGTATGAGCATGAGCAAGCTGCCGCTTACCATTTGGGCTTTCTTCTTGACTGCCATTCTGGGTATCCTCGCGTTCCCGGTCCTGTTCGCGGCTGCTTTGCTGCTGGTGTTCGACCGTTCTTTCGGTACCTCTTTCTTCCTGTCGGACATCTACATTGCCGGTCAGGCATTGAGCAACCAGGGCGGTTCGCCGGTATTGTTCCAGCACTTGTTCTGGTTCCTGGGGCACCCCGAGGTATATATCGTAATCATGCCTGCTATGGGTATGGTATCGGAAGTTCTTGCCACTAATGCTCGTAAGCCCATCTTCGGCTACCGCGCCATGATTGGTTCGCTGATTGGTATCTCGCTGCTGTCGTTCGTTGTGTGGGCTCACCACATGTTCGTAACGGGAATGAACCCCTTCCTAGGCTCAGTATTCATGTTCTTGACGCTGATTATCGCTGTGCCTTCGGGTGTGAAGGTATTCAACTGGCTGGCTACGCTCTGGCGCGGTAATATCCGTTTCACGGCGGCCATGTTGTTCTCTATTGGTTTTGTATCGCTGTTTATCTCGGGTGGCCTCACGGGTATCATTCTCGGTAATGCAACGCTGGATATCCAGATGCACAACACCTATTTCGTGGTTGCTCACTTCCACTTGGTAATGGGTAGCGCGGCATTCTTCGGCTTGTTTGCCGGTGTTTATCACTGGTTTCCCAAGATGTTTGGCCGTATGATGGACGACAAGCTGGGTTACATCCACTTCTGGCTCACGTTCGCTGGTGTGTATCTGATATTCATGCCGATGCACTATGTAGGTATTGCCGGTTTCCCCCGTCGTTACTATGCCTGGACTGGATTTGATGCTTTCTCGCAATTCGCGGACATGAACAAGTTTATCTCGGTTGCGGCCATCATTACTTTCTTCGGCCAGTTTATTTTCATCTTCAACTTCTTCTACAGCATCTTCCGTGGCCGCCGGGCTACGGAGAATCCTTGGAACTCGAATACGCTGGAGTGGACGACACCAGTAGTACCCGGCCACGGCAACTGGCCCGGCGAGATTCCAGCGGTATATCGCTGGCCCTACGACTATAGCAAGCCCGGTTCGGATGTGGACTTTATCCCCCAGAACGTACCGTACTCGCAAACGCAGTCGTCTAACCTGCCCTATGAGCAGGAGTTGGCTGATTAGTTAGCAAAAGCCTGATTAACCAAGCTACTTGGTAAAGTCCCGAAGCGGGCCGCCTAACCGGCGGCCCGTTTTTGGTTCATGGGATTTAATCAATCCCTTAAATAATCTGTTTTACTTGTGTCCTGCGGTTGCGTAGGGCAGAGGTAGCCGTCTTTTCACTATGGAGAAATTTCATTTGAGCCCTGCCGTACGGCGTTTCCGTTTTGTGGGCATTCTCACCGTCGTAAGCGTTTACCTGTTGATTCTGGTGGGTGGAGTAGTTCGGAGTACCGGCAGTGGCATGGGATGCCCGGATTGGCCCAAATGCTTTGGCCAATGGGTGCCCCCAACCGAAGCCAGCCAGCTGCCTCCAGATTACAAAGAGATATACACGGCGCAACGGGTGGCCAAAAACCAGAAGCTGGCCCGAACGCTGCAACGAATGGGTTTTGCGCAGGTTGCGGGCAGCATATTTGCCCATCCCACGCAATATATCGAAACGGATTTCAACCCGGTGAAAACCTGGATTGAGTACGTAAACCGATTGTTGGGCGCGCTAATTGGAGTATTTGTTTTTCTTACCGTTGCGTTCGCCCTGCCTTACTGGCGGCGCGACCGCACTATTTTCTGGCTGGCATTTGCTTCGTTTATTCTGACGGGGGTGCAAGGCTACCTTGGTTCATTGGTGGTTTCCACCAATTTGCTGCCCGTGATGGTAACGGTGCACATGGCGCTGGCGCTGGTGATAGTAGCGCTGCTACTGTACGCTGTTGACCGGGCACGGTGGGGGCAAGGCGATGTTACATCGCGATTGCCGGAAGCGGAACTTATTGATGCGAGTGTCGGGATGAAGCGTCCAGCGGCCGCTTTGCAAATATGGCTTTGGGCCGCGCTGCTGCTCACGTTCTGGCAGATTGTGCTGGGGACGCAGGTGCGCGAACAAGTAGACATTGTATCGGCCGCAGCGGACTATGTAGGGCGCGAAAACTGGGTGAGCAAGCTGGGTAGCGTGTTCAGCCTGCATCGTACGGTATCGGCTGCGGTTTTGCTGCTGAACGTGTACCTGGGCTACGAGATTTGGCAGCTTGTCCAAAAACGCCTGCGCAATTTGGTTACAGCTACGCTCAGCCTGATTGGCCTGGAAATTCTGGCCGGAATCGTGCTAGCGTCGTTTGCACTGCCGGCCGTGGTGCAGCCAGTGCATCTTACTCTGGCTACTGTATTGTTTGGCGTACAGTTTCTGACGCTGCTGGCCGTGGTCCGTGCGCGTAAAAGCACGGAAACTATTGCGCCCACAGATGCACCCCGGCGGGTTGTTGCGTAACTTCGCGGCCCCGTTGGGTGCATCTTCGACAAGTTGGACCTCACAACGAAATTATAAGTACAATTGATGGTTAAGGCCCGCGCCTATTTTCAGCTGCTCAAATTCCGGCTTTCGCTCACTGTAGCGTTTTCCAGCGCCATCGGGTATATGCTGGGAGCACACGATTTCAGTTGGAGCCGGGCTTTACTGGTGATGCTGGGTGGCCTGCTCGTGACTGGCTCGGCCAACATTATCAACCAGGTTCACGAGCGGGAGCTGGATAAGTTAATGACCCGCACGGCCAAGCGGCCACTCCCAATGGGCATTCTATCGCCGGGCGAAGCCTGGGTCTTCTGCGTGTTGCTGGGGGTAGCTGGGTTGGGGCTGCTGTGGTATCTGTTCAACCCGCTCACCGCAGGGCTATCGCTTCTGTCGCTTATCCTGTACGGATTCATCTACACGCCGCTTAAAACGATATCGCCTATTTGTGTTGCCGTAGGCGCTGTGCCGGGTGGTTTGCCGCCGCTTATCGGCTGGGTGGCGGCCACTGGCTACATTGGGGTAGAGGCGTGGGTGCTGTTCGGGATTCAGTTCATGTGGCAGTTTCCGCACTTCTGGGCCATTGCCTGGGTGGCCGACGACGATTATAAGCGGGCCGGCTTCAAAATGTTGCCCTCGCCTGGCAACCGCGACCTGCGCACCGCGTTTCAGATAATGACCTACACGCTGCTGCTGATTCCGCTTAGCCTGTTGCCGCTGGAATTCAATATTTCCGGTCGTATATCGGCATTGGTAGCGGTAGTGGCGGGCGTGCTGTTTCTGTTGCTCACGGTGCAGCTGATGCGTACGCAGTCGCGCAAGGCGGCACTGCGCATCATGTTTGCTTCTTTTTTGTACCTGCCCATCGTACAAATTGCTTTGGTACTGGACAAAATATAGTTGTTGGTTGTTAATAGCTAGTTGCCTGCCGGGAATAAAAAAAACGGGCTGTCAGCAACTAAAAAACGTCAACCAATTCCCCTAATATCTAGATTATGAATCCTTCTGAAACGTTATCCGAAAAGGAAGTTGGACTAGGCTGGCACCCTAAGCGCGTGCTGCTTATTCTACTTATTTTCAGCATTGTGATGATGTTCGCGGCTTTTACCAGCGGCTACATCGTGCGCCGCGATGAAGGCAACTGGCGCGAGTTTGACCTGCCCGCTTCACTTCTCATCAACTCCATTCTGATTGCGCTGAGCAGTGCGAGCATACAATGGGCCTATTTCTCAGCACGTAAGGACGAAATCAACCGGGTGAAAATCGGTATGATTGTCACGCTGGTACTTGGGTTGGCTTTCCTGGTGGGACAGTACCATAGCTTCGGCGACCTGGTGGGCGGCAATACGTACTTTGGCGGAGCCGATGCCAATCCTTCCGGTTCATTCGTATACGTTTTGATGGGTGTGCACGCTTTTCACTTGGTTACGGGGCTTGTTTTTCTGGCCGTAGTACTCAGGCGGACGCTTAATTATCAGGTGCATTCGCGTGCCTTGCTCTCCATCGGCAACGCTACTTTATACTGGCACTTCCTGGGCGGGCTTTGGCTGTACCTGTATTTGTTCTTACTTTTGAACCACTAAAACGACATTACGCTGTCTGCTATGGCCCAACCGACCACTTTGCCGCATCCCGCGGCTTCCGCTACTCACGATGCCCCGCGCACCGGCAACTGGGATGGCGGCAACGAACCCTTCAAAGCGAGCTACGGTAAGCTGATGATGTGGTTTTTCCTGCTTTCTGACGCATTTACCTTTGCCGCCTTCCTCACCACCTATGGCATGATTCGCCATAAGCACGAGGTTTTTACGGGTGAAGCTAAAGATTTTGTGTTCAGCACGCGCTGGTGGCCCATCCCTGACCACGTATTCAATGCCTTCCCCGGCATGGGCGAGGCCAACGTTCCGCTCGGTTTCGTGGCCCTGATGACTATGATTCTGATTCTGAGCTCCGTGACGATGGTGCTGGCCGTAGAAGCCGGCCACCGCATGGATAAAGCCGATGTGCAAAAGTGGCTGCTCTGGACCATCCTGTTTGGCTCTGCCTTTTTGGCCAGTCAGGCCTGGGAGTGGGGTCACTTCATCCACGGCCACACCGAAGGCACGGTAATGGCCGACGGTACCGTGTTCCACGGAGCTAATCTGGCAATGAACCAGTACGGGCCAGTGCTATTCGCCGACTTGTTCTTCTTCATCACCGGTTTCCACGGTACGCACGTATTCTCGGGCGTCTGCCTGTTGGTGTGGTGCTTTATTGCTACCACCAACGGTACCTTCGAAAAGCGCGGGCACTACGAGATGATTGAGAAAATCGGCCTCTACTGGCACTTTGTAGACTTGGTGTGGGTGTTCGTATTCACCTTCTTCTACCTCGTTTGAAAAAGAGTTATGAGTTAAAAGTTAAGGGTTATCAGTTGGTCAAATCCACTCGCTAACCCACGCTTTTAACTTATAACTTTTAACTCATAACTCATAACTTACCCAATGGCTTCTCACGCAACTACTGAACACACCCTTGCCCCGGGTGAAATCGCCAAGCCAAACACCGCCTGGATTTGGCGGGTATTCGGCATCCTGGTTGGTATCACGGCCGTCGAATTCGTTTTCGTATTCCTGATGTCCCCGAGTACGCTGCGCAATAGCATTTTCATCGTGCTCACCATCATGAAAGCATTCTTTATTGTGGCTGAGTTCATGCACCTGAAGCACGAAACCAAAGGACTGATTTGGACCATTCTGGTGCCGGTGTCCCTGTTGGTATGGCTGTTGGTGGCGCTGGTTACCGAAGGCTCGTTCATGGGCGAAGTGCTGCAAAGCATGTTTAAATAGCGGATGCGGCCCCGCCAAACCATTTTGCTGGGGCTACTGCTATTGGTGCCAGTACTGGCCTTTCTGTTCCTGTTCCGCTTCGGCTCCAACCGTTACGCGCTGCCAACTTACCTGCCCGACCGCGTGGATTCCACGCAGGTTGGCGGGGAGTGGCAGCGCGATACTGTTTTCCACCAAATAGCGCCGTTTCAATTGTCGTCTGCTAATGGGCGGGATGTGAGCAGCCGGGAGTTGGGCCAGGGGTTATACATCGCCCAGTTTTTTGGTGCCGATGAAGCCAGCGTCCGCGTAGCCCGCCAATTGCTGCGGGTGCAGGAGAAGTTCCGGCACGAGCCCCGCGTGCGTCTGGTCACCTTCGTGCTGAATGGTGAACCCAGCCAGACCATTGCCCTGACGAAGCTGGCCGAGCAATACGGTGCCACTGCGGGCAAATGGTTTTTCCTGACCGGTGCGGCCGATACCCTCAAAAAACTCACGCAGCAGGAGTTTCGCCTCACCGCCGACCCCAAGCGACTGGCTGGGGCCGTGTACACGGCTAACATCCCCGCCGGCCGGCTGTTGTTGGTTGACAATCAGCGACGGGTGCGTGGCATTTATGATGGCACCGACGGACGCGAAATAGACCGCTTACTCACGGAAGTAACGGTGCAGCTCTACGATTATGAACACCCCCACTGAACAACTGCACCCCCCGGTAATGGCCCCCGGGGACTATACGCGCTACAGAATTATCCTTGGTGGCCTGGGCATCGTGGTGCCGCTGCTGGTAGCAATACTGTTTTATTTCAAGGGCATTTTCAAGATTGATGGGGCTGATGCGTACTTGCGCATGCTGCCAGCCGTGAATGCCGGCCTGAACTCACTGACGGCCGTGGCCCTGCTGGTTGGGTATTACTTTATCCGCCGGAAGAACGTGCTGGCCCACCGGGCGGCCATGGGCACGGCCTTCGTCCTGGGTGGGCTGTTTCTGCTGTCGTACGTGGCGTATCATTCGCAGGTAGAAAGCACGCACTTTGGTGGGGTAGGGGCTGCCCGTCTTATTTATTTCGTCTTGCTTCTTACCCATATCAGCCTCGCGGTGGTGACGGTAGGACTCGTGCTGTTTACGCTCTATTTCGCGCTCACGGGACAGTACACCAAGCACAAAGCCATTGCGCGCTGGACCTTTCCGGTCTGGCTGTACGTATCAGTCACGGGCGTTATTGTGTATTTTATGATTTCGCCGTATTATGTCTGATAATAAGAAACTTTGCTTTAATCTCCGTGTTGATTTATTATGAAAAAGACCTTTTTTGCCGCTGCTTTTACCCTGTTCCTGGGTGTGATGCTAAGCTTGGCGCCGCTGGCTGCCCAGGCGCAATGCTCGATGTGTAAGTCGCAAGTAGAAGCGGCCCGGCAGGAGCGTGATGATTACGACGTGGCCGGTCTCAACAAGGGCATCCTTTATATAATGACGGTTCCCTATATTTTGATGGGAGCGGTAGGTTATTTCTGGTATCGTCGCACGCACCCCAAGGCGGTCAAAGCATAGTGCAGCAGCCCACTAAGGCTGTTGCATCTACAGCCCGGGCGCTGTTGGAACTGCGGTGTCCGCGCTGCCATACGGGTAAGCTCTTTACACATGCGGCGTTCAGCACTAGTTTTATGGAAATGCCCGAAGCCTGTCCGGTCTGTCATTAGACTTATGAGCCGGAGCCGGGATTTTACTATGGTGCGATGTACATAAGCTCGGGTTTCTCGACGGCAGCGCTGCTGGGAATTGGGTTTTTGCTCTATTATCTCGCCAACGACTCGCCCCTGTGGGTTTATGTGATAACTGTGGTCGTAGCCGTATTGGCCGTAACGCCGCTACTATTCCGCTATGCGCGGGCCGTGATGCTCTACGGGGTTGGCGGTGCTAGCTTCGACCCGCGTTATCTAAATCGATAGAAATAAATATTTTGAGGACTGCAAAAAGGCTGCCCATGGGCAGCCTTTTTTATTAGGCTTGGATTTTGCGGTTCACTCGAATGAGGGCTCCTTTGCGGGAGGCATCTCATTCGAATGCTGGCACTGCTTCGAAAAGCAAGGCCTCATGACCCGGTAACGTGCTTACTTTGGGTGGGCTGCCTTTACTGCGCCGGATTAACGACTTCATCGCTTCTTTTTTGCACCCGCTTTCTTCCTCCGGCTCAATCCTGAAACCAGCTTACTCACAACGGCGTCTACCCTGGCTGCTGCTGCTGGGGGCGGTTTTGTGTTTTGTAGGTGGTTACCTGGCCAGCCGCTACGCGCAAGCCCCGGGCATGGTGCAGCGTACCGATGTGGTGCGCCTGCAACAGCTGGTGCGGAATGCCGAAACCACGGCCCGTCGCGAAGCCGATACGGTGGCGGCCGAGCTGTCGCGCGGTAACTATAGCTTCCAAAAGCTTATTTCCCAGACTACGTACCCCACTTGCGTATTGGAAAACGGAGCCCTGCGCTACTGGTCCGATGCAACGTTGCGGCCGCAGGAGGATGCGGCCCGCACAGCTGCCGAGCGCCTTGTGGAAACGCCGATGGGCCAGTTCCTGCAGTTGCGCCGTCTGGCGGGGCGGTACCTGGTTCTCGTTTACCTGCCTCTGGAACGGCACTACGGCATCACCAACCGCTACCTGCGGGAGGGCGGCGAGCAGGCACTGATTCGCGGGCTGGAACTGAAAGTGGTGGCGGATAGCTCGGTCCACGGCTCGGCTCGGTTTGACGCACCCGATGGCCACTACCTTTTTTCTATCAAGCGGTTGCAGCCCAATCCGCTCACCGGGCAGTACGTGCCGCTGGCGTTGCTGGCGTTGGGCAGCCTACTGTATGCCATGGGGTGGCTGCTGCTGGCGTGGCGCTGGTGGCAGGCCGGGCGGCCGCTGACCGCCGTGGCCTCATTGGTGATGCCTTTGGTGATGCTGCGGGCGCTACTGTTGTACCTGGGACTGCCATATTCTTTTATCGAACTGCCCTTGTTTGACCCCTGGGTGAGTGCGGCCGCGTGGTGGGCGCCCTCGCTGGGCGACTTATTACTCGATTCCCTGCTGGCTTTGTTGGTAGCCGTGGGCGGTGTGGCATTGTGGCGGTATTTCCAAGTGCCGCAGCGGGTGCGGGCCCCGCGTGCGCTAAGCCGACAGGTTGTGGCCGCAGTAGCGGTGGGGGCGGCTTTTTGTGGTTGGCTGGGACTGTTGTTTAGCTATTATAACACGGTTTTTGGCGGTTCCCAATTGAGCCTCGATGTGAGCCGAAGCGTGCAGATAACGGGTTTCTGGGTGGTGCTGGCACTGGCGGTGCTGTTGCACACCGCCGCGTGGCTGGCCGGACTGTTCGGCCTGACGCAGCTGGCAGGTGCGTTATTGCAGCATGTGCCGCGCCGGCTGCTGCTGCTGGCTCCCGCGCTGGCTACGCTGCCGGTGCTGGGGGCGGGGCTGGTACTGGGTGAGCCGTGGGTGCTGCTGGTGGGGGTTTTACTCTTGTTCGCCGCGCTGGTGCGGGCTATAAACCTACGGGCCGCGCCCACTACCAGTAATTACCAATCGTCGGTGCTGTTGGTACTGCTGCTGGCCCTTACGGCGGCTACCGGGGCACTGGCGCTGTACTCCCGCTTCGAAAAGCAGGTGTTGGTTGATAAGCAGCGTCTGGCGGGTAATCTGTTGGTTGATAACGATTTTCAGGGGGAGTTTCTGCTGAGTGAGCAGATGCACAAAATTGCGCACGACCCGTTTGTCCGGCGGGCGCTCACGGCTGCTTTCGGGCGGCCCGAAGTGGTGCGCGAACGCATTGCCCGGCAATACCTGAGCCACTATTTTGACAAATACGAGAGCAATATCACGCTGTATGACGAGGCGGGCGACCCGTTAGGCGCCCCAACGGGAACTCCCAGCCTACGCGAAACCCGCGCAATTACCGAGCGGCTGGCCAAGCCTACGGGGCAGGCCGGCGTGTTTCTGGTGCAGTCTGATAATCCGTTTGGCTCGCGGCGCTATGTGGCGCACATCACCGTGCCGGGGCAGCGGGTGAACGGAATTGGCTTGCCGCTGGGCGCCGTGCGGGTAGAATTGACGCTCAAGAAGCTCACTTCCTATAGCGTGCTGCCGGAGCTGCTGGTGGACCAGAAATTCTTTGAGCCCGGCCTGGCCACCGAGCTGAGCTACGCCGGCTACAACCACGGCCGGCTGGTGTACAGCGAAGGCGATTTTGACTACGCCAACCGCCTGCCCGCCGCCCTGCTGGCTGAGCCGCGCCTTTACACCACGGGCCTCACGCGCAAGGGCTTCCATCAGTTTGCCGTGCGGGGCTCGCTGGACCGGACCGTCGTGGTGACCACGGCCACGTATTCGCTGGGGGACTGGCTGGCCAATTTTTCGTTTCAGTTCTTGCTATCGACGTTTTTCTGGCTACTGCTGGGCGGCGTGGCCCTGCTGGTGCGCGGCCGGGCGCTGCCCCGGCTCAATTTCAGCACGCGCATTCAGCTGCTGCTGAACGTGGGCATTGTGGTGCCGCTGTTGGTGGTGAGCGTGGCCACGGCCAGCCAGCTTATTGACTCGTATAAGCGCGACCTGGCCCGCACGTATGAGCGGCGCGGCCAGCTGGCCCTGGAAAGCCTGCGCCGGCAGCGCCACCTGCTTTCCGACAGCACGGCCCGCCCCACGCTGGCCGTGCTGGTCAAAAACGTGGCCGCCCTCACCGAAACCGACCTCAACCTTTATGATGCCCACGGCGAGCTGCTGGCCAGCAGCCAGCCCCTCATTTTCGATGCCGGGCTGCTGGGGCCGCTGGTGAACCCGCAGGCCATGGTGGCATTGGGTGAGCGCAACCGGCCCCGCGTCCTGCTCACGGAGCGGGCCGGGTCGTTATCGTTCAATTCGCTGTACCTGCCGGTGCGGGCCGGGGCAGGCGAGGCCGTGGTGACCGATTTGGCCGGGCACGCATTGGGGCACGGCAGCGCCGATGGCCCTCCGAAGAAAGGGCCGGTTTACGCGGTGCATTCGGTATTTGACGATGACGACGGGTCGTCGTTCGACGAAACGGCCTTGCCCACCGGCCCGATTCTGGGCTACGTGGGCATCCCGTTCTTCGACTCGGAGAAAGCGTTGAATACCAAGCTTACAGAGCTGTTTACCACGATTCTCAACATCTTCACGCTGATGTTTCTGCTGTTTTTGGGGCTGGCGTTTGTGGCGGCGCGGCAGCTCACGGCTCCCCTCAAGCTCATCACCGAAAAGCTCACTAAAACCACGCTCACTGGCGAAAACGAGCTGCTGGACTACCACAGCTCCGACGACGAGATTGGCCTGCTGGTGCGCGAGTACAATACCATGCTCACCAAGCTGGAGGCCAGTAAGCGCGAGCTGGCCGCCCAGGAAAAGGAGGCGGCCTGGCGCGAGATGGCCCGGCAGGTGGCGCACGAAATCAAAAATCCACTCACGCCCATGAAGCTGAGTCTGCAGTTTTTGCAGAAAGCCATTGCCGAGCGCCGCCCCAATGCCGAGGAGTTGATTGGCCGAATCAGCCAGACGCTCATCACCCAGATTGACGTACTGAGCGACATTGCCACCAGCTTCAGCACCTTCACCAACCTGCCCACCATGCGCCCCGAGCGGCTGGATATCGCCGCCGTGCTGCGCCGTTGCGCCGGCCTGCACCAGCCCGATACCGACGATGGTACCCTGGCCCTGCACCTGCCGCCAGATGCCGAAACCGGCCGCTACGTGGTGTTTGCCGATGAAAACCTGCTGGTCCGCACCTTCAACAACCTGCTGATAAACGCCCGCCAAGCCGTGCCCGAAGGCCGCGCCCCGTACATTGACGTGTCGTTGGAAGCGGCTGGCGCGGGCAGCGTGCGCGTGGCCATCCGCGACAACGGCGCGGGCATTCCCGAGGAGGTGCGCGAGAAAATCTTCGTGCCCAATTTTACTACCAAGGCCAGCGGCTCGGGCATTGGGCTGGCGGTGGCCCGGCGCGGCATCGAGAGCGCCGGGGGTAAAATCTGGTTCGAAACCAAAGTGGGGGAGGGCACGGACTTTTTTATCGAGCTGCCGCTGGCGGGATAAAACAGTCCGAATGCCCCTGTCACGGCACGAAACCCCCGGTTCGTGTCGTTACCCGCCAAACCCGACCTTTACCGCATGATTCGTCGCTTACGCCTGTGCTTCCCCCTGGTGGGCCTGCTCGTTGCGGCGCTTTTTTTTGTTGATTGGCAGGCGCAGGCCCAGATTCGGCCTGTTTCAAAGGGCGAGGCTCCGCCGCCCAGCACCCGGCGCTGCCGCTGGGTGCGCCTCGCGCCGGGCCGCGACACCACCAGTTTCGCGCTCTTGGATTCGCTGACGGTGGTGCCCTCGTCGGTACTCATCAGTGGGCGCGGGGCCGACTACGATGGACGCACCGACCGCTACCGTTGGGTGCGGCCCGCTCTGCGAGACAGCAGCGGCACCGGCTTGGCCGATTCCATTTTGGTGTGCTACCGGGTACTGCCGCTGCGGCTCACGGCGGCCCGCTTCCGGCGGCCCCGCAGCCTGATGGACAGCCTGGGATTCCGGCAGGTCGTTTCGCGGTTCGAGGATTTTTCGGTGAAAGAGCAGATTCTGAACACGCCGGGCGTGAGCAAAACCGGCAATCTGTCGCGGGGCCTGAGCTTTGGCAATACCCAGAACGTGTTTGTGAACTCGGCCCTGAACCTGCAGCTGGAAGGCCAGCTGGCGGAGAATATCCACCTCACGGCCGCTATTTCGGACCAGAATGTGCCCTTCCAGCCCGAGGGCAACACCCAGCAGCTCCAGCAATTCGATAAAATCTACATCACCCTCACCAACCCCAACTGGAACCTGACGGCCGGCGACGTGGTACTGCGCAACAAGCCCGACTACTTCCTGCGCTACTACAAAAACATCCAGGGCGCGGCCGTGGAGGCCAATTTCGGCCCACCCATTGTGGGGCTGAGCGGCTTCGGAGCGACGCAGGGCGTGGCCAACGCGGTATTTTTGAACGGGGTGGCCGGGCAGGTGCCGGGCAGCGGCGTGGCTGGTCCGTCGCCGGCCACGCTCAACCCGCCGGCCATCAGCCAGCCCCAGCTCACCGACCCCAACCGGCTGCCGGGAGTGGGCAATCAGGCTGGCCTGACCGGCACCACCGTGCGTAGCGCCGGGGTGCGCAAGGGATTGGCATGGCGCTCGTCGACCTCGATAGCGGGCGGGACGGCCAAGGGCAAATTTGCCAGTATAGATGTGCCGCCCATTGAAAACGTGCAGGGGCCGTACCGTCTCAACGGGCCGAACGGGGAGCAGTTCATCATCGTGCTGGCCAATTCGGAGAAGGTGTACCTCGATGGCCGCCTGCAAAGCCGGGGCTTCGATGCCGATTACACCATTGATTACAACCTGGCCGAAGTCACGTTCACGCCGCGCCACCTCATCACCCGCAACTCGCGGATTAAGATTGATTTCGAGTATTCCGACCTCAACTATTCCCGCTCGCTGGTGGCCGCCAGCCACTACCAGCAGCTGGGCCGCCTGAGCGTGCACGCCAACCTTTACCAAGAAGCCGACAACCCCGAAAACGCCCCCAACCTCAACCTGAACGACACCCTGCGCGCCGCCCTGCGCCGGGCCGGCAACGTGGCCGTGGCCACCGCCACCGGCGGCGACTCGATGGCCTACGACCGCCGCATTGTGCAGTACCACCGCGAGTTACGGCTGGTGGGCAGCCAGCGCGTGCCGGTGTTCACCTACGTGGGGGCCGATACGCCGATTGACTCGCTGCGCGGCTCCTATACCGTGCGCTTCACCGACGTGGGCCAGGGCAACGGCGACTACGTGCGCAGCACCAACCCGCGCTTCCTCACCACCAACGGCACCGTGTACGAATACTTGGGGCCGGGCCTGGGCCGCTACCGCCCGGTGCGCCTCATCCCCACGCCGCTGCTGAAGCAGATGGTGACGGCCGGCCTCAGCTACCAGCTGGACAGCAGCACGACGGTGTTCGTGGATGTGGCCCGCTCGCGCCTCGACCGCAACCGCTTCTCGCCCGAGAGTGACCAGGACGGGGCCATGCACGTCGGCTACGTGGTGCAGAACCGGCGGCTGCCCGCCGCGCTGGCCAATGGTGTTTTGAAGGATTACCGGCTGCGCTCCACGCTGGACTACGAGTACACTGGCAAGCGCTTCGCGCCGATTGACCGCTACCGCGATATTGAATTCGACCGCAACTGGAGCAACGTGAGCACCACGGCGGCCACTGGCACCACGCCGGTAGCGAAGGAAGATAATATCTTCAATTTCAGTGTGGGGGCTAATAAAGACGCGAACAATGGCGTCAACTACCGCCTGAGCCGCCGTTTCCGGCCGGGCGAGGTAAACGGGCTCCAGCACTGGCTGGACGCGGCCCAGAAGGTGGGCAACCTGGAGATGCGCGGCTCGCTGTTTCTGCTGAATTCCGATGCCGGGCGCTTCCACTCCAGCTGGGCGCGGGGCGAGGCCACGGGGCGCTTCGTGGGCGGCCGCATTGTGCCCGGCTACACCTACCGGTTCGATAAAAACCGCGTTAGCTCCGCGACTACTGATACCATTCGCTCGGCCAACTATTTCGATGAGCACGACGTGTTTATCCAGAGCCGTGACTCGGCCCGCACCCAGTTTCGGCTCGACTACGCCTACCGCCGCGACCTGACCCCCAACCGCGAGCAAAACGCCCTGCAACGGCGTGGCACTGCCCAAACCTGGCAGGGCACGCTGGCCTCGCGCCTGGGTAAAACCCAGGATATCCGGGTGTTGGGCACTTTCCGCGACCTCGACTCCCTGGGCCTGGCGCGCAACCGTACAGTGCTGGGGCAGGTGTTCTACAACGCCGGCCTGCTGCAAAACCAGATTCGCTCCGAGCTGAACTACAGCGTGGCCACCGGCCGCGAGCTCAAGCGCGACTATTCGTTTTTGGCGGTGCCGGCGGGGCAGGGCACGCACTACTACGCCGGCGACCTCAACGGCAATAAACGCGAGGACAAGGACGAGTTTTTTGAGGCCCAAACGCCGGATGCGCAGTACCGCACTTACATCAAAGTGTATTTGCCCACCACCGACTACATCACCGCCTTCACCAACCGGCTGGCCTACCGCCTCACCACCAGCGCCCCGCGCGGCTGGCGCGAAGCCGGCGGCTGGCGAGCGGTGGCGGCGCGCTTCGCCACGCTCACCAGCATCACGGTAGACCGCCGCACCACCGACCCCGCAGTGCTCAAGCGCCTCAGCCCGTTCAGCTTTGATAAGGAGGATAGTCAGCTGCTGGCTTTCAACCAGCTGTTTCGCAACACGCTGTATTTCAACCGGTCGAATCCCATTTTCGGGGCGGAATTCACGGTGCAGCAGACCCAGCAGAAAACCTTGCTCGCCCAGGGTTCCGATTTGCGCAACCTCACCACGCAGAGCGTGCTGCTGCGCCGCACGCTGGCTACCTCCTTCACGGGCCGCCTCACGGGCTCGCGCGACATCCGCGAAGCGACCAGTAGCTACCTGCTGGCCCGTAACTACCGCCTGCTGATTTACGCCATTCAGCCCGAAATCAGTTACCAGCCCACGCCTTCCCTACGCCTGACGGGCACCTACGCCCACACCTTCAAGCAAAACACGCTCGATGCGCCCTTGGCCACGCTGCCCACGCCCACCCCAGCCGAAACCCACCCCGGCTTCTTCGATGATTTGGGCCTGGAAGCCCGCCTGAGCCAGGTAAGCAAGCGTACCATTTCGGCCGCCACTCACTTCACCCGCGTGCAGTTCGACGTGGACCCCGCCGCCCTTAACTCCGTGGTGGCCATTGAAATCCTTAACGCCCTGCGCCCCGGCAGTAACTTCACCTGGAACCTGAACGTGGAGCAGCGCCTTAGCAACGGCCTCAATATCACGCTGGCTTACGACGGCCGCAAAGCCAGCAACCTCAACACCGTGCACACTGGCCGCATGCAGGTGGCGGTGCTGTTTTAACAGCGGTTAGCCGCGCACCACCTTCAGGCCCAGCGGGCCGAGGTGGTCAAAATCCTTATCCGTAGTGTGTAGTTCCACGCCAAAATAAAGGGCCGTGGCGGCAATCCAAAGGTCATTTTTGCCCATGTTGCGGGCCGACATGCCGGCGGGCAGCGGTTCCAACTCCAGCTTGCCCTGGCTATAGGCATCGATGCGGGCGTAAGCGGTTGTGAAAATGCGCGATATTTCCAATAGCGGATGGTAAGCAAACAGGCTTTGCATGAAATTGACTTTCTGGTAGCCCCAATCAGCTTTTAGCGCAAAGGCTTCGAGTTCGCCAACCACAACCATTGAAGCTGTTTAGAAAGTCCCCGAACGGTCATGCAGAGCGCAGCATCTTGCTCGCATCGTCAGGCCCGTTCAACGATGCGAGCAAGATGTTGCGCTGCGCGCTGCATGACCGTTTGAGTACCTTTTGTGACTTTCTAAACAACTCCAGTGCATAACGCTGTCCCATTATTTCTGGTTTACCAACGTCCTTCAACCCCTGCTTTCGCTACCTGTTTGGCCGCCCGGGCCGCCAGCCCGGCGGTGAGCTCGCGCTGCTTGAAGCACAGCGGCAAGGCCGTGCCCGAGCGGAAGGCGCGCACCGTGATTTCGGCGCAGGCGCGGGCGTCACTCAGCGCATCGTGGTGGTTGAGGGCGATGCCAAACTGCCCGGCTACATGGTCGAGCTTGTGGCGCTCGAAATGGGGCCAGCACAGTTTGGCCAGCTTCACCGAGCATAGGGCGTGGAAGGCGGGAATGGGCAGGCCGAAATCGCGGCAGCTGTATTCGAGCACGCTCACGTCGAAGGCCGAGTTGTGGGCCGCTACGGGCTGCTGGTGCAGGTAGGGCAGGAGCTGGGGCCACACGTCGGCCAGGCTGGGGGCGTGGTGCAGCTCGGCTTCCGAAATGCCGTGCACCTGCTGGTTGCGCCAGTCCATGCGCAGCACGCGGGGGCGCAGCAGGGTGGCGTAGGTTTCCACAATCTGGCCGCCGCGCACCCGCACCACGCCCACGGCGCAGGCGCTGTCGCGGCGCTCGTTGGCGGTTTCGAAGTCGATGGCCGTGAAGTCGAGGTTGGCCAGGGCCCGGGTAATGTCAGCTTGCATAATAAGCAAGTTAGCCGCTGCGGGGCTAATCTGCGCTATTGCATCAGGGCGATTGAGGGGCGGGCAGAGGCGGGGCGGCCGCGTCGCAGCACACGTCGGGTACCTCGAAGTAGCGCTCCATCACGCCGTTAATCGTGCCCGCGCAGCCCGGCGTGAGGTCGATATCAAACTCAATATCCGAGCTGAATTGATGCAGTGGCGCCAGTACCCGGCCGTAGCGCAGGCGTAATGGAGGCAGCGTAACCTGAACCGTACCGATGCTGTGCGCCGCCCGCAACGCGGCAAAACGGGCCTGCATCTGGGCATCGAACGGGGCAGCGCTGGTGACCAGCTCCCGCCAGGCTTCGGGCACATGGCCCGCCCCGAACGCACTCATGAACAGCAGTACAAGCAACAGTCGAAACTGCCATTGCCGCGCCTTGCCCCCGCCACCGGAGCGCAGCGGCTGCTGCCCCACCAGCCACCCCAGCCCGGCCGTGGAAAGCAGGAGCACAAGCAGAATCTCGTTCTGCGCGCGGGGCAATGGCGTACCTACTACTAAGTGCCGGAAGAGCAGGAAACCAATGAAATTCAGCAGCCCAAACGCCAATGCCACCGCCCACCATTGCCGATGCGAAAGAGCACTAGCGGCTTGGTCTTTAATTAATTGTTGCCGCCCAATTAGAAGCCCCGCTACTCCGGCCGCCAGCACGCTCAGCGCAATCAGCGGCTTGCTTAAAAATAGCACCATCGAATACAAAGCGCGGGGGGCGAGTACCAGCCAGCGGTAGGCGTGGTAAGGGTCGGAGGGCGGGGCCATGGCGGCTACGCGGGCCCAGTTGCCGGGAGCCGCCGCCGCCAGCGCGACAGCCGCTAATCCGATGGCCAGCCACAGCAGCAATTTGGGGCGGGCATCTTTGGGCAGCGCGAAGCCCAGCAGCCCGAGTACGGGCACAGCCTGCACCAGCGTCAGCTCGTTGCCGGTGAGGGCCAGCACTAAGGGAAGGCAGGCCAGTCCCGCGTTGCGCCACTGCGTCGGGGTAGGCCCCCAGCCAGCCCGCAGGGCCAGGGCCGTGAAATTCAATAGCCCCATCAGCGGCAGCTGATAGGCCACGATGCCGCTGAACCAGTACAGGAACGAAAACGGCGAGGGCGCGGCATTGCAGAATAGCGCCAGCAGCAACCCCGCCGCCCACAGGGCTTGGCTCCAGGAGCAGGCGCGGCGCAAAGCCGTGTGCCCCAGCACTCGTAGCAAATGCGCCAGACTGGCCCACTGCGCAACAAATGCGGTGGCCGCCACCAATTTCACCCCAGCCAGCCAGTCGTAGGCCACGGGGTTGAGCACTGTCATGATGAAGGTGGTGGTGAAGCGGCCGGTCCAGGTTTGAAACAGCCACAGCTGCACGCCCCAAGTGCCGTGCTCCCGCATCCAATAGGCGTTGCGGAAGTCGTCGAAAAACGGCTGGTTGAAGGAGGTGAGTAGCAGAAAAGGGGCCAGGGCCAGCAGCAGGCCCACGCGCAGTAATGACAGGTACAGCCGGGAACGGTTCAAGGAGCAGGCAGGAATGAGCCCGCAAAGTAACCGCCCGGCCCGCTACATGCTGAGTTTGAAAACCAAGGTGGCCAGCAGCGAAAGTATTACCAGCCACCCTGCCAAGCTATAGCGCTTGGTGAGGCGGTCAATATCTTGGCTCCGCCGGATAACCCATTGCGCGTAGCCCAGTCCACCTATCAGCACCAACCCCGTGCCAGCCGTGACTGTTTTGCTGGGGCTGGTGTAGAGAAAATACATCAGGGGCAGCGTCGGCAGACCCAACAGTGAGGCGTAGGTCTTGTACCAGGTAGGCGCGGGCAGAGCCAGTACCGGCCCAAAGCGGCGCAGTGCTTGCGCTAGCTCGTCGGGGTGCTCCACTTGGGCGGGCATCCAGGCCACTGCGAACAATAAGCTTGCTGCGCAGCTCCCGGAAACTGCCGGGCCGGATGCGAAACGTTGTCATAAAGGCCGAGAAACGAAGAGTGAGTGAAAGAATAAGCTGGCGGCCGTGCGCGCGCCTCTACAGTCCCGCCAGCTTGCGGGCCGCCTTCACCACGGCCAACTCGGCCTGGCCGGCGGGGGCCTGCGCGGCATCAAGGGTGGCGCGGGTGGCGGCCAGCCAGGCCAGCGAGGGCGACTGGTCGGTTTGTAGCTGCGTGAGGCGCTCCAGCACCACCGTCGCCACGGCGGCGAGGCGGGTGGAGAGCGGGCCGTATTCGGTCAGGCTGGGATTGGTGGCCAGCAGGGGTTGGAGCAGGATGTCGTTGGCCTGCCAGCGCACGGCCTGGGTCTGTAATCGAGCCAACTGGCGCAGCGAGGCAGGTAGCCAGTTGGGGGAAGTGGGCTTGAAAGCCACCACGCTATCTACCAGCACGGCAAACTGGCGGGCTACTTCCGACTCGGCCGGGGCGGCATCGGCCAGGCGGTTCAGAACGCTGGCGGTGGTGTAGTCATAGCCCTGAAAATGGCGCTTGTATTCCTTCACCGGCTCAATTACCTCGGCCAGGGTGCGCAACGGTAACATGCTGGTAGTGCCGGCCATTTGCCTGAGCAGCAGCTCGGGCGCGCGGCGGTGGCGCAGGCCCAGCGTTTCAAGCTGCGGCGAAAGCAGGTTGAGCCGGCGGTACATATCGGCTACGTCCTGGGTGGCTGCCTGGGCCGACCACAGCCGCTCGGCCACGGCTGCCGCCCGGGGCCAGATGCGCGAGTCGAGCACCGTCGAGTCGGCGAATTCGGCCCACATGGCGGCCTCGCCGCCCAGCACCAGCCTCTGCTCGGCGGGCGTGAGGGGCGTGTCGGCCGGCAGCGGGTCGGTGAGGTAGGAGCTGGCCGCGCTGTAGTTCAGGTCGAGATAATAGCCGTTTGAAAGCAGCACTGGATGGCCCAGCCTGGCGGCATCGCTCAGGCCTTTTTTGCCGCGCCAGCTCTGGATGACGACTTCTTTGGGCAAGTCGGGCCCCAGGATTTCATCCCAGCCAATCATGGTTTTGCCGCGCTGTTGCAGCAGGGCCAGCACCCGGCGGTTGAAATAGGTTTGCAGCTGATGCTTGTCCACGGTTTTGCCGTCGTCCTTCACCATTTTGTTCGCCTTCATGTACGCCACGATGTGCGGGGTACGCCGCCAGTTGCGGCCATCGTTCTCGTCGCCGCCGGCGTGGAAGTAGGGGTCCGGAAAGAGGCCCGTCATCTCGGTCAGCAGCGAATCGAGGAAGGTATAGGTGGTTTCGCGGGTGGGGTCGATGGCCACGTTGGTGGTGCGCCACTTCTGGTAAGGGGCATAAACCGAGTCGTTGGAGGCCAGGCGCGGGTAGGCCACAATCCAGCTGGTGGTGTGGCTGGGCATGTCGAGCTCCGGCACCACCCGGATGCCCCGCGCTGCCGCGTAGGCCACCACCTCGCGCACCTCGGCCTGGGTGTAGTACAGCCCGTCGGTACTCCCCACGGTCTGCAGGCGCGGAAAAACTTTGCTCTCGATGCGAAAGCCCTGGTCGTCCGTGAGATGCCAGTGCAGCACGTTTAGCTTAACGGCGGCCATGCCGTCGAGGTTGCGCTTGATGACGGCCACCGGCATGAAGTGCCGCGCCGCGTCAATCAGCAGGCCGCGCCAGGCAAAGCGTGGCTGGTCCTGAATATCTACTTCGGGCAGGTAGCGCTGCTTTTTCTCGGTAATGGGCAGCTGCTCCAGCGTGGCCAGTGCCCGCAGCACACCCAGGCTGGTGGGGGCGTCGATGCTTACGCCCACCGGGGTCACGCGCAGGCTATACCGCTCTTCATCAAGCTTCTCGGGCAGGCCCGTGCGGCCGTAGCGGATTTGCAGCACCGGCCCTTTGGCTGGTTCGGCCGGGCCTTGCAGCCGGGCCAGCATGCGGCGGGCCGCCGCCGCTACCGCCGGGTCGGGCGAGGTATTGAGCTGCAATTTTAGCGGTGTTCTCAGGTTCAGGCGGCCCTGGCCCCAGTGCATCTCGGCCGGTAGGGGCAGGAGGCTGGGGCGGGACTGGGCCCGCGAAATATGGCTAAAAAGTGCCAGCAAGGCACCAAGACAACTCCAGAATCTCATCATTTCGACAAAGTACGGGGTTCGCCCATTCTGGAACGGCCATTTCTTCCCAATTTGCCGAAGATTAGACCGATTTGCCCTTTTATGAAATCACCTTCCTGGCTGGCGTGGCTGTTTTGCAGCCTTTTCATTGTGAGCGTGGGGCTGGTGGGAAACCACCTCGTGCCCGGCTCCAGTGACCGTGGCCCCGTCCGGGTAATAGCGTGGGACGTGTCGGGCTACTACCTCTACCTACCCGCCATTTTCATTCATCACGACCTGAAAGAGCTTCGTTTTCACGAGCAAATGCTGCACGACTACGCGCCCACCCCCGACTTTCAGCAGGCCTTTCAGCATCCGGGCAGCGGGCATTACGTCATGAAATATTCGGCGGGCATGGCCGTGCAATACCTGCCTTTTTTCCTGGTGGCGCACGCGCTGGCCGCGCCGCTGGGCTACCCCGCCGATGGATTTTCGCCGCCTTACCAAATTGCCCTGCTGCTGGCCAGCCTGCTGGTGGCAGTGGGGCTGGCGCTGGTGCGGCGGGCGCTGCTGCCGCGCTTCGGCGAGTGGCCCACGGCCCTCACGCTGCTGGCCATCGTGCTGGGAACCAATTACCTGAACTACACGGCCCTGGGCGGAGCCATGACGCATAACTGGCTGTTTACCTGGTACGCGGTGCTGCTGTTGCTCACGCCGGATTTCTACGAGCGGCCCACTCTGGGACGGGCCCTAGCCATTGGGGCCACGGTGGGCATTATGGTCCTCACGCGTCCCAGCGAAATCCTGGCTAGTCTGATTCCGCTGCTGTGGGGCCTGCGCCCCGCCTGGCCGGTGGTGCGCGAGCGGCTGGCGTTCTGGCGGCAGCACGCGGGGCTGCTGCTGGCAGCGGGGTTGGTGGGCGGGGCCGTGCTCAGCATTCAGCCGCTGTACTGGCACTACGTGAGCGGCGATTGGGTGGTGTATAGCTACCAGGGCCAGGGCTTTAGCTGGTTTCATCCGCACCTGTTGCTGGGTCTTTTCAGCTTCAAGAGTGGCTGGTTGGTGTATTCTCCCATACTGGTGGTGGCTTTGGTGGGGTTTTGGGCGCTGCGACGGCAGCAGGCGGCCGCGTTCTGGCCCATGCTGGTACTTATCGCGCTGTTTATATACGTCACCTTCGCCTGGGACGAATGGCTGTATGGCGGCTCGCTGGGCCAGCGGGCCATGGTGCAGAGCTACGCCGTACTGGCCTGGCCCTTTGCGGCGGCCCATTGCTGGCTGCTGACGCGGCGGCCGTGGCTGCTGGCCTACATCGGGTTTGCCGCTTTTACTTGCTACTACAATCTCTGGCTGACTTACCAGGCTCATGGCGGCATGCTGGTGGTGGGGCAAATGTCGCGCGCGTACTGGTGGCGCATACTCGGGCACAACACCGTGCCGGCCGAGGCCCGGCTGCTACTCGATACGGACTACGATTTCACGGGCACGCCGCGCAACTCCCGGCTGCTTTGGCAGCAGGACTTTGAAACCAGCGACGACGGCGCCTGCGGACAGCCGGCGCTGAAAGGTAAATGCTCGCTGCTGCTCGATAATGACCACCCGCACAGCTCCGAATACACGATTGCGGCCCGGTCTGGGCAGTTTAAGTGGTTGCAGGGCAGCGCGTTGGCCAGCAGCACCGAGGGCGAACAGCCGGAAGGCAAAATGACGCAGTTTGTGGTGCGGTTTTGCCAGGGCTCGCGCATTGTCCGTGAGCGCACGGTGCAGTTCCAGCGCGCCCTGCAACCCAACTGGCCACAGGAGCTGCATTTCTACATCAAAGCCCCGCGAGACGAGTTCGACCACATCGCGGTGGTGTTTCTGCATTATGGGCAGGCCACCGTGCGGTTCGATGATGCTCAGCTTACCGGTTTCGATGATTAGGCCGCGGGTCTATATCAGTCCCCGGGCTTTGAATTCCAGGTATTTATTGATGGTGTTCGCCGTCAAATCCTTGGGCGCGGTGAGCAGCGAATAGATGCCATAGCGCTGCAATTCGAGCACAATCTGGCGCTTCTCCTGGGCAAATTTCTCGGCGATGGTCTGGTTGTAAACGTCCTCCGCAGTGGCGGCCGGGGTTTCGAGGAAGGCGCGCAGCTCGGTGTTTTCGAAGAACACCACCAGCAGCAAGTGGTCTTTGGCCAGTCGGCGCAGGTAGGGCAGCTGGCGCTGCATGCCGTGCAGCGTCTCGAAATTGGTAAACAGAATGAGCAGGCTGCGTTGCTTGATGCGCGCCCGCACCGTGGCGTACAGCAGCTCGAAATCGGTTTCGAGGTACTTGGTTTTCTGGCGGTAGAGGATTTCGAGCAGCTTCAGCAGGTGGCCGGGGCGGCGGTCGGCGGCCAAGGCGGCTCCAGGGCGGTTCGAGAAGGTGAGCAGGCCGGCCTTGTCGTGCTTGAGCAGGGCAATGTTGCTGACTACCAGCGTAGCATTAATGGCATAGTCGAGCAGACTCAGGCCGTCGAACGGCATTCGCATCACCCGGCCTTTGTCAATGAGGCAGTATACTTGCTGGGCGCGCTCGTCCTGGAAGTGATTTACTACCAGTGCATCAGCGGCGCCGGTGCCGGCGCGGCGGGCAGTGGCTTTCCAGTTCATGCTGCGTGGGTCGTCGCCGGGCACGTAGGGCCGGATTTGCTCAAACTCCATGCTGTGGCCCACCCGCCGGATGCGCTTCACGCCCACCTCCGTGAGGCGGTTGTGGATGGCCAGCAACTCGTACTGCCGCATTTGCAGGAAGGAGGGATACACGGGCACCACCTTGCCCTGCGCGTAGCGGAACCGCCGCCGCACCAGCCCCAGCGGTGAGGCCGCGTAAATATTCAGCGCCCCAAACGCGTATTCGCCGCGCTTGGTGGGCCGCAGCTGGTAGTCGATAATCTGGGTTTCGCCGGGCCGGATGGCCGTTTTAAACAGCACGTCGCGCCGCTGAAACTGGTGCGGAATCTCGTCAATCGTCTCGGTTTGGATGGCAAAGCGGTAGCGGTTTTCGAGGTAAATCTGCACGTCGTTGTCCGAGCCGTTGGCCAGCTTATCGCCCAGCACCCGCCGCCCAAATACCGGCGCGGTCTGGCCCCTGGCGGGCGCGTAAAGCAATAGCGCATCAAGCAGCGCCAGCACCACGAAGAGGCCGAGGGCGATTTTCATCGGCCCCAGCAGCCAGGGCAGGAAGAAGGCCGCTGTGAAGCCGGCCGTGAGGGCCGCCAGGGTTTGAAAGAAGCGCGACGTAAGAAAAAGGCTCATGAGTTACGCAGTTGGTCCCGGACTTCCATAAGTGCAAAGCCCAGCAGATTAGGGCCTTGCCAGCGGGCGGGGTTTTTGGCATCGGCGGCGTCGGCCGACAGCCCGATGCCCCAGATATTATCCACCGGGCTGGCTTCAACCAGCACACGGTCGTTGGTGGAGAGTAAGAATTTCGCCAGATTCGGATGCTGCCCAAACTTGTGCAGGTTGCCGGCCAGCACGATTTCAACCTTGTGCGCTTCCCATGTTTCGGGCTCGAAATCCTGAATTTCACGGCCCAGCTTCTTGGCTTCGGCCGGGCTTTTGGCGGCCAGAATTTCGGCTAGTATGTTGTCATCATTAAACAGCCGCGCCTTTTCGGCCATCATCCAATGCTCGGTTGAGCGGTAGGTGATGCCGGCCACCACAAAATCGGCCAGCCACCATTGGCTCAGGCAGGCTTTGGTGATGGTGTCGTCCTTACTGGGCTGGTTGCCCCAGAAAAACAGGTACTTGACTCGGGCATCCTGCTCCAGCTGGTTAAGCAGCCACTCGGTAGAGTAAGTCATCGCAAAGGATATTTTAAGCGTTTGGTCAAATCTCAAGGATGGTCGCATCGAGAGGAAGGATTGCCACGGCCTACGGCCTTGCAATGACAGATGCACCTACCGTGGAACTTCCACGCTCTGGATAATCTGCTTCACCACTTCATCGGGCGTGCCGCCTTCCATCTCGCGCTCGGGCGTGAGCATGATGCGGTGGCGCAACACGCTGGGGGCCAGAAACTGCACGTCTTCGGGCGTCACAAAGTCGCGGCCGCGCAGGGCGGCCAGGGCTTTCGCGCCGTTGAGCAGGGCCAGCGAAGCGCGGGGCGAGGCACCCAGGTACAGCGACTTGTGCGCCCGCGTCTGGCCCACTAGTTTGGCGATGTACTCCAGAATATTGGCCTCCACGCGCTGCTGGCGCACTTGCTGGCGCAGCTGGGCCAGGTCGGCGGCCGAGAGGATTGGCTGCACGGCCTCCAGGTTGGTGCTGCCCTGGCCGCCGTGGTGGCCGGTCAGAATCTGCACTTCTTCGGCCAGCGTGGGGTAGTCCACGTGCAGCTTGAAGAGGAAGCGGTCGAGTTGGGCTTCGGGCAGGCGGTAAGTGCCTTCCTGCTCGATGGGGTTTTGGGTGGCCAGCACCAGGAAGGGCTCCTGCATGGCGTAGGTGGTGCCGTCCTGTGTCACGGTACGCTCCTCCATCACCTCAAACAGAGCGGATTGCGTCTTAGCGGGCGCGCGGTTGATTTCGTCAATCAGCACTACGCTGGCGAAAATGGGACCGGGGCGAAACTCGAAATCGGCCTTGTTCTGCCGGAACACCGAGGTGCCGAGCACGTCGGAAGGCATCAAATCGGGGGTGAACTGGATGCGGCTGAATGGCACGGCCAGCGTGCGGGCCAGTAGCTTGGCCATTAGGGTTTTGGCTACGCCCGGTACGCCTTCGAGCAATACGTGGCCGTCGGCCAGTACGGCGGTGAGCAGCAGTTCCAACAAGTCGGTCTGGCCGACGATGATTTTGCCGATTTCATCGCGAATGGCGACCGTCTGGGCCGTGAGGCGGGCGAAGTCGGTGCGCGGGGCAAAGACGTTTTCCGGTTCGGGAGCCGGAGTCAGTTCGAAGGGTGCCGGGGCGGGCAACAGGGGCGTCAGGTCGAGGTTTTCGGGTTCCATCTACAAAGTGCTGGCGTAGCCAAGTAAGGTCTGAGCGGTTTCGTAATCGGCGCAAACGGTGCGCAGGGTGGCGTGAATTTTAACGGATTACTCGTTGGAAACGAGGTTTTTTTGATAAAGCGTGAGGTCCTGCAGGAGCTCGGCCAGGGCGTGCAGGTCGAGGTCGGCCAGCAGCTCTTTCTCCTCGGGCAGGCCCTGCTTATTGAACCGGCGGTAATCCCAGTGGTACTTGATGAGGATGGCGAGCTTGGCTACGGTGAGCATGGCGAACAGGGGTTAGCGGCGGGCTTCGCGCTTAAAGTCAGTCAGTGCCCGGCTCAATTGCAGCAGCTGCTGGTCGTTCATCCGCGGGGCTGTGCGGGCGAAGTTCACCAGCCGTAGCAGCTCATCGACGCGGGGCCGGGTGAGGCCGGATTTCTGGCTGAGCCGCTCCCGAAAATTCTCATCGCCAAAATCCGGGCTCGATTCCTGGAAGCGGGTACGTAGGTAATCCATAAACAGTCCCACTTTTTTTTCCGCAATCAGCGCATGGCTACTGCCCTGACGGTAGAGGCTGGCCACCGTGCGCGTAAACAGCAGCGTGGTATTGGGCAAAGGCTTGATGGTGGGGATGATACGCTGCCGGCGCCGCGCCTCCACCAGTACAAACAGTAGCCCGCCGATAATGAGCAGGTACCAGGCCGTGTTCAGCGCTTCGTGGCTGCTCACGAGGCGCAGCAACGACTGGTTGCCCAAGCGGCCCTGCTTCTGGTACTCGTCCCACCACGTGAGGCGGGCGGTCAGGTAGGAGAGGGCCGTGGCCGCGAACTGGCTGGTGGCCGGCCGCAGCACAAACTGGTTGGTGAAGGCAATGGGCACCGTGCACAGGTACACATGGCCCCGGCCGTAGTCGAGGCGCACGAACACGGGGCGGCCCTGCGCATCGGTGGCCAGGGCGCGGCCCACGCGGCCTGAATCCACCACGAAGCGCACGTTGGCATCGCCGCCGGGCAGGCGGTAGCGCGGCCCGGCCAGGGCGGGGTTGGTAAAGCGCACCGTTACCGAGTCGGGCACGGGTAGGCCATGCGGGCCGGCGTGGGTGGGCAGCTTCACCACGCGCGTGCGGATGCCCAGCGTATCGAGTAGCGCGCTGGTGGAATCGCCAAAGTTCTCGGCCACGATGAACAAGTCGTTGCCGCTGGCGATGAAGCGCAGCAGGGCGTACGCGTCGGCCTTTTCCGCTGCGAATTCAGTGTTCACAAACAGGTAGTTGGCGCGGACGTGGCGCAGGTGTTTGGCCACCAAATCGTGTTGCGGTATATCCTCGTCCTCATCGGCTGAGTTCTCGGTTTGGGCGGGGCTATCCGGTGGCGTGGTTTCGTCGGCATCCGTGACTTCCTCCGAAGTAGCCGGCGTGTCGGCCGAGGCCGTTGCCGTATCGCCGGAATCATTTTCAGAAGTTGAATCTGATGTAGAAGAATCTGATTCGGAAGTGGTTGAATCGGATTCAGTAGTTGTGGCCGAGTCGGGCGCGGGCTCCGGGCGGGCTTCGGTGGTAATGGTGCGCGACTGTGTTTCGGCCAGCGCATCGGTCACTTCCAGGGCCACGCCGGTGAGTTGGTTGTAGATGGGCAGGCGCGTGGCTTCAACGGAATCGGTGCCGAGCAGGCGTGGCAGCTGGTCGTACAGCACATAGGTGCCGTAGGGGATTTTGTCCTTGTTGATGAGCGTGGGGCGCCAGTCCACCGGTTTGGGCCGGTAGTATTCCAGCGCCACGTAGGCCCCAAACAGGGCCAGCAAACCCAGCAGATACCAGCGGAAATTCGAGGTCATGAGACAGGAAAATTAACTCAGGCGGCGCGCCGGGCGGCACTGCCGCCGGCCACCAGCGTTTGGAAGGCGCGGTGCCCGGCCCGCACCCGCTCGTATAGGAGTGCCGACAGGGCCAGCTCGCCGTACCACACAAACTCAAACTGCCGGGTTATTTCCCGGAAATCGGCCCGTAGCGTTCCGGTCGGTGGCAATTCGGCCAGGTAGGTGTGGTTGGTTTTATCGGGCTGCCAGTTGATGAGGCCACGGTCCGACATGGTTTTCAGCAGCTGCAGGTAGCTCAGGCGCACGGCCAGCCGCCAGTTGCCGGCCGCCTCCGCCTCGGCCAGTCGGGTGGTAAAGTCCACTTCGTGAATATTTTCGGCGGCGGTGTCGTAGGCCAGCGGCACGCGGCGGGGCGAGCGGCCCAACATGGCCGTGAAGTCGATTTGCAAAAGCTTGAGTACCACAAATACGCCCGCCCCTAAAAACAGCGCATAAAACACCCAGCGCCAGAAGTGGCCGTAGCTACGGCTGTTCAGCCACTCAATAATCGTCTGCCACACCCGCGCCCAAAACAGGCTCCAGGCGCTTTGCTCGGCGCGGGTCGTGGGCTCAAGGTACTGAAACTCGCGCTGCCCGCGCAGCTCCTGCAGGCGGGCGGCATCGGGGCGGCGCAGGCGCGGGGCCGGGCCGGTATCGGGTGGCAGCGGCTGGGCGGCAGCGGGCCGTTCCGGAGCATCGGGCAGGGCGGCCCGGGCCGGCGCAGTCAGCACCAACAGCAGCAGCAAGACCCGAAACCAGGATGAGAAAGCAGACACGAATAAAGCGGGGAGAAGGTATAAGTTCAGGTTTTCAGCAAGTTGGCTGGTATGGCCACTGCCGAAAGTAATGCTAGTATTCGCCTTCGTCGTCGGGGCGGTAGTCGGTATTGTGCACGGCGGCCGGGGCCTGGCCCAGCTGGTTCACCATGTTGCGCAGGCCCACGCCATCGCGGCGCTCTACCAGGTTAAAATATTGGAAGGCAATGGCCAGTAAGATAGGCGGGTAAATGAGCAGGTTTATCAGGCCGGTAAGAGCCGACGTGATAACGGTGAACAAACCCAATGAGCTGCTGGGGTCAGTGGTCTGAAGAAAGCCAACCTGCTTGGCCGCGAAATACGACACGCCGCCCACTACGCTGCCCACCACGGCTAGCACAATGCCCAGCGCAAACGACATCACCATTATCAGCCCGAACGTAGACCACCACTTGCCCCGCACCAGCTGCAGGCAGCGCCGGCAGGTGCCCATAAAACCCGTGCCCTCCACCACTTTTGTAATATAAAACAAGCTGAAGGCCACCGAAAGGTAGATACCGGGGAAACCAAGTAGAAAAAAGCCAACAATTATCACTATCAGCAAGCCGAAATACGACAGGTAGGAGCCGATGAATTCGCGTTTCACCACCTCCCACACTTCCCCCACAGCGATGGGCGCGGGCGAGGGCACGGGCCGCAGGCAGCAGCGCACGTAGCCGTACACGGTGAGCACCAGAAACATAATGAAAATGCCGCTGATGGCCACGTTTATCCAGTAAATGGGCGATTGGTACATGCCGTTGAGCATCGTCAGCTGTTGCAGCTTGCTCGCGCCGGTGCCAGCTACGTGCAGGGCCTGGGTTAGTATCTGATTTTGGAGCAGGGCTGTCAATATGCCCTGCAAGATGGCCGTTGGCAGCACCAGGTAAAGCATGGCCTGGCCCAGCCCCCGCCAATGAGCGCCGATAAATTCGAAGGTGGCCGAAAACTTCTGGCCGAAATCCCGCAGCTGGCGAAAATCCGACTCCTGGGTGAAGCGCGTGGTAGTACGTGGAATCATAACCGAAAAAAGGAAGGCAAAAAATCAGGATTTAGGTGCGGCCAGCGCCGCGCCCTGCTGCCGCAGCCGCCACGGGTACCACCCGAAATACCACAGAATGAATGCCGCTGAGCCGCCGATAATGGCCACGCTGGCCGCCACCGGCATCTCGGTGTGGCGCGTCACGAAGCTCTCCAGAAAGCCGGCCAGGATGAAAATGGGCACCAGCCCCAGCGCCAGCTTACCGCCCTCGCGGGCCGCGTGCCGGAACGACTCGGCCCGGCCGTGAGTGCCCGGAAACAGGATGCCCTTCGCCATCACAAACCCCGCGCCGCCGGCCAGCACAATGGCCGAAATCTCCAGCGTGCCGTGAATCCAGATGGTAAGCACCGAGGCCGCCAAGACGTGCTGCTTGTAGAAAAAATACTGGAACGAGCCCAGCATCAGGCCGTTGTAGAACAGCGCCGCGCCCGTGCCCAGCCCCGCCGTGATGCCCATTGCAAAGGCCGTGAGCGCCACCTTGATGTTGTTGAAGGTGATAAAGAGAAACATCGACGTTTCCTCGTCGCTCTTGTAAATGGCCATCGGGTCGCCCCGGCGGATGTTTTCCAGCGTTTGGTTCACGTAGCCATCGCCCAGAATGCTGCGCACAAAGGTGTCGTCGTACGCCGCCGAAAGCGCGCCCAGGGCCGTGCACAGCACAAAAAACAGCAGCGTCCAGGCCAGCACGCCCTGGTGGCGGCTCACCACCAAGGGCAGCTCGCGCACCCAGAAATGCCCGAAACGGCCCCGGCCCTCGGCTTTGTTCTTATAAATGGCTTGGTGCAGCTTGCCGGTGAGGCCGTTGAGGTAGGCCGTGGTGGGCGACTCCGGGTAGAAGGTTTGGGCGTAGGCCAGGTCGTCGGTCAGGGCTACGAAGCGGGCGGCCAGCTCGTCGGGATTGGCGGCGGACTGGGTTTCGTATTGCTGCCACCGGGCCTGGTTTTGCCGCAGAAAAAGGGCTTCGCGCATGGGGCGTGGGATAGGACCTTAAAGGTAGCACAAGCGGCTGTAGTCGCAGAATGTTAGAAAAAAAGATGGTGGGCTGAGAGTGTTGCCCAGCTAGTTATATGCCCGGCGCTGGCGTACTTTTCGCGGCCAAATCCTGGCCGCTACTTACCCCACTACTGCCTGCCCGCTCATGAGTACCATCCGCATTCAGACGACCCAGAACGTTTCCCTCGAATATGAGATTGCCAGCATTGGCGACCGCATCGTGGCGTCAATTATCGACTATGGCCTGTATTTCGTGTGGTTCATTGCCTGGAGCGTGCTCAATGGCCAGTACCACCTGAGCCCCGGCGGGCGCGCCGGCCAGGTGATACCCCTGCTGCCCACCACCTTCTACATGCTGGCCTGCGAGGTGTTCCTCAACGGCCAGACGCTGGGCAAAAAAGCCCTTAGCCTGCGCGTGGTGCGGATGGATGGCACCCGTGCCGGCCTCGGCGACTACCTGCTGCGCTGGCTGCTGCGGCCCATCGAAATTGTGGCCACTGCGGGCGTGGTGGCCCTGGTTACCATCCTGCTCAACGGCCGGGGCCAGCGCCTGGGCGACCTCGCGGCCGGTACCACCGTCATCAGCCTCAAAAAGCGGTCCGGCTACGCCACGCCGTTGGCGGCCGAGGTAACGACCATTGCGGGCTACCAGCCGGTATTTGCCCAGGCCGCCGCCCTGTCCGACCACGATGTGGCGCTCATCCGCAAGCTGCTTCACCACGGCAGCAAGCAGGAAAACTATTTGCTGCTGAACGAGGTGGCCAACAAGGTGAAGTCCATCACCGGCATCCAGACCAGCCTGCAGGATGGCCCGTTTCTGAAAACCATTCTGCGCGACCACGCGCATCTGGCCGTGCACGGCTGAGGGCTGAGCGGACTGTTAAAATCAATCGTATGCAAATCTCACCTGCCGGTCTGACCGCCCCAGGCGGTCAGACCGGCAGGTGACTTACTTCCTACGAAAAAGGCCCGCTGAAACTCAGCGGGCCTTTTTAATAACTGGTTAATCAGCGGTTATTCCCGCTCTACGCGCAGCATGGTGCTGCTGCCGTCGGGCAGCTGCAGGCGCACCAGGTAGAGGCCGGCGCGCAGACTGGCGGCTTCGTTCCAGGTGAGGTTGCTGGTGCCGGCGGCCACGCGCTCCACGGTGCGGTGCAGCAGCTGGCGGCCGGCCACGTCATAGAGGGTGAGCTCCATTTGGGGCTGGGCCGAAGGCAGGTTCAGGCGCAGCTGCAGGCCCTGCGAGCCGAAGGGGTTGGGCTGGGCCGTGAACTCGCTGGCCTGCGCCAAACCGGCTTTCTGGGCCGTTACGGCGGCGGGCAGCAGGTAGGTGGTCACCGTTTGCGTGCTTTGCAGGGTGTTGGCACCGTTGCGCAGCTCCACAATCTGGTTGCCACCGCAGCCATTGATAACCTGGATGTCATCGATAAACCAGCCCTCAAACGTGCCAGGGCTGCCATCGTCGGTGCGGGTGCGGAAACGGACGAGCATGGGCATGCCGGCGAAGGAGCGCAGGTCGAGCGCCGAGCGGATGAAACCGGCGGTGCCCGTTACGCTCCGGCCCGAGAAGCACTTCTGGCCGGGGGCGGTGGTGCTGGCATCGAAAGTGCTGTTATAGCCATTCTGCAGCCAGAGGGTGGCCGGGTTCTGCCAGGTGGTGCCGTTGTTGGTGGAAATTTCCACCGTGCCGCCATCGTAGCTGCCCTCAAAGTCGAAGTAGTGATAGATGGAGAGTACCGACAGGCCCGTGGGCGTGAACGGGGCCGACGTCAGCACGAAATCGGTGGGCGTGGCCGGGGCCGTGGCCCACCACGAGGTGGTGCCGCTGTTGGCGTGGGCCGTGCTGGTGGCCCAGGTAGCCGTGCCGGTGATGGGCGTAGCTGCAAAGCCGCCTGCCGTATTGGCCTCGCGGTTGTCGTTCACGGGCGTAACCGGGGCGCAGGCCCCGGCCGTCGTGGCCTGGCTCTGGAAGCGCAGCGTGCGCGTCTGGCCCAGTGCGGTGAAGTTGAGATTGCTGAACGTCACTTTGTTGCCTATCAGCGTGCCGCCGGTGGTGCTGCTTACAAACTGCATGCCCGTGGGCAGCTCGGTGGTGAGGGTGTAGGGAGCGGTGGGCAGGCTGCAGTTGCAGGTCAGCTTGTACTCGTTGCTGAACGTGTTGCCGGAAACCAGCGGCGTTACCTTTTGCAGCGTGACGGGCGGCGGCATGTCGAAAGCCGCCGTTTGGTCGGTAGCACTGCCCGAAGAGCCCTGCACGGCACTGTAGCCCATGCCCCGGCGCGCAAAGGCGTTCCAGATGGTGCAGTGGTACTGGCCCTGATAGAGCAGGGAGTCGGCGGCCAGAATGGCATCGCGCGAATCGAGGAAGCCGGGCTGGCAGGGCTGCAGCTTCAGGCCTTGCATCACGAGCTGCATGGCAACATTGTTGCCGCCGTTGGCAGCGCCGTTATACAGGTTGGGCTCGATGCGGCCGCGCTGCTGAATCACGTTCCAGGTCATGTCCCACAGCACCGCGCACCAGATTTCGCCAATGGCGTGCACCTCGGGGTTGGTGGCCACGTTGGCGTAGGTCAGTGGGTTCACCGTGAGGCTGGTAGAGTAGGGGTAGCGGCGGATGCCCCTGGCCGTAGCGGCCTGGCCGCTGGCGTAGGTGCCCACGGGGCGGGCGTTGGGGCCGTCGGCGAGGGCAGCGGTGGCCCAGTCGGTGGTCATCATCAGGGCCAGGTAGTCGCTCCAGCCTTCGCTGCCTTGCTCAGCGTTGTTGAGGCAGCTGCTGTTGGAGGGGCCGCCCGTGAGGCGGGTCGATACGCCGTGGCCATATTCGTGCACCACAATGCCGTTGTCGAGGTCGCCGTCCAGCATGGGGTTGGGAGCTGGAGCGCGGGGCAGGGTCACTTGCACGTTGTTGGCAATCTGGGCGGCCAGGGCCGCGCCGTCGGCTTGCGAAATCATCACCGAAGGAATGGTAACGGTGTTGTCGGTGCCGCCCATTACCGTGGGGGCGTTGGCCACGTTATTCACCACAATGGCGGCAATGGCACCGGCCAGCTGGGCGTTTTTCACCTTGGGAGCAAAGCTGCAGGTACCCCGGTAAATCAGCGCGATTTTGCCGGTGAGCGCGGTGCCGGTAGCGGCCACGCAGCCCAGGTTACCCGCATCGCCATACAGTGCCAGCTGCCCCGAGATGGGACCCAGCGTGGCCAGGCCATTGGCGGTGCTGAAACCGCCCTCCACGGCCGTGTAGCTGCCGGCCACGGTGCTGGGGGCCGTCACGGTCAGAGCGTAAGCCTGGGCAGGGGCAGTCCAGAGGTACATCTGCATGCGGCCGCTGCTGCCATCGGCCGGCGTGCTGAAGTTGGCGTTGTTGGTGCCGGCGCCGTCCTGGGCTTCGGCCTTCACGTAGTCGTTGCCGCTGCCGCCCCGGCCCAGGTTATCGGCCTGGAAGTTGCCGGCGGCCTCCGTGAAGCCGTACTGATAGGTGATGTCGTGAATGATGTTGTTCCAGTAGAACAGGTTCACCACGGCCGCGTTGCGGTTGATAGCACCGCCGGGCGTAGTCGTAAAGTCAGGCGTGTAGTTGAAGCTGAGGCTCGGAGCCGCCGTTTGCGAGTTGGCGTAGTTGCCGGGCGCGTTAACGTTGGCCGCATCGTCGTAAGCCGCCACGTTGTTGCCCCGCGTGAAGGCATAGTTGGTGGTGCCGTCGAAGTTCCAGCCGTGGGTGGTGGCATTGTTGGTGGCACCAGCCTTCAGCCACGGGTCGGTTTCGGTCTGAAGACCTGTAGCAGCGGGCCGCTCCCGGGGGAAGGGCACCACCAGGTACGATGATGCAGTGGTGGTGGGCGGCGGGGGCGGTGGCAAAAACTGCGCGGCGGCACTCATCGTGCCTTTGGCGGCCGTGGCGGCTGGCTGGGCGCGGTGGGCAGCGGCTTCGCTCACCGTCCAGTTGTCCTGGCTCACGAAGGTACCCGTGGCGGCATCTATCCGTACGTTCCACCAGTCGGGCGAGCCCAGCAGGTCGATATTCACGTTCCAGGTCAGGTGGGGCTTGCCGGCCTCATCAAACGCCCAGGTCAGGCTGGCCACGATGTCGTGCCGGGCCACGCCGCTGGCGGCGAACGTCTGGCGGGCTTCGGGTCCGTTCGCTTCCGTGAGGCGCATCGGGGTAGCGGCAAAGGGCTGGTCCAGGTGCTGCAGGGCGCGGCTCACGGCCACAGTAGCCGTGATGGCCGGCGTGGCGGGCACGGCGGCCAGCTGCTTAGCCGGCACAAACGCCCCGGCGTGGGAGGCCAGTCGCCCGCCCATAAAGGCCAGCGACTGCACCTTATTAAATACCGGAATGCCCTGGTACAATTGCTGCACATACATGTGCTCCAGGCCGTTGGCGTCGGCGTAGGCACTGCTCAGGCGCAGGTCGGCAGGCGCGAAGCCGGGGCCGGCCCACTGGCTGCGCACGGCCAGCACTTTTTCCATGGCCTGCTGGGAGGGTATGGACTGCGCGTGTAGCGCAGACAGCGGTAGCAGGCCGAGCAGGGCCAGGCTCAGCTTTTGAAAAGTAAAAGGTTTACTCACGGGCAAAAAATGGAGTGATGAAATGGTTTGGACTCTGAAAACTAAATGTACAACATTCAACGGAGTTACCCAATAATGGCAAGCATACCAATGTATTAAATACGCTAAAGGCTCTGCTTTTGAAGTGAGCAGGCCGTGTTGGTACCGGCCACCGACGAGTAAATATCCATGTCCAGGCTCGAAGCCGTGGCGTTGGCCGTAATGCCCGAAGCGCCCACCGCATTTAGAGTGCCGTTGTTGGGCGGGTTCTGAGTGGTGAGGATGTTCAGGCTCAGGTCGTAGTTGTAGAGGGTGGTGGCGGTGGCCAGGGGGCCGGCCATGCTGTTGGTATAGGCCACGGCCCCAATGTTGGGCGTAGCAGCGGCGTTGGCATCGGTGGTGGCGTAGGCTAGGTTGCCGTCGGTGGCGGCCAGCGCGCCGTTGGTGGGGTTTAGGCGGAAGTTGCTTTTGTTGTTGTCCGTGAGGCGGATGCGGTCTAAGGTCGGGTTAAAATCGAAGCCGATGCGGGTCGTGTTGGTGCCCAGGTTCAGGGTGAGGGCCGTGCCTACGGTAGTAAGCGCGCCAGTAGTGGCGTTCAGAATATAGAGCTGCACCTGCGTGGTAGCCGCAACGTAGCCCAGGGCAAACAACTGGCCGGTGTTGGGGCGGCTGTCGGGCCCTACCAGCGTTTGGCCGGTCCCCCAGGCCGGTGATGGCCGTCGTGGCCGTGAGCGTGCCCGGAGTCGTGGCCTGAAACGTGACCAGGCAGGCTGGTGGCAGTGGCAGAAGTCTGGAGGCCGTAAACCGTTTGGGTGTGGCCCGGCGCGGCATTCAGCAGAAACAGTCCGGCCGTTGCAGCGGCCAGCTTTAGCGAAGTGGAAAGGTGTTGCATGACAATCAGGTATTTTGTGAAGAGATGGTGAAGAGTATTTAGCTGCGAGGGAGGCGCCAAAGCAGATTTACTTTAATCTGGTTTTAATTCAAATAATCGGCGAGGCACAAAAGCGGCTACTGCCCTGTTGGTCAGGCCAGTATCCGCCCCCAAACCAAAGCACCCCTTACGGCCCGCCTGGCGGACAATAAGGGGTGCGAAAAAAAACCGCTGCGGCTGGACAAGTCCAGTTTCGTGCAGGTGGCTAACCTAGTGATTAATGGTTAGTTGCGGGTCATGAGCGTATTCACCGCCAATTCGGTGGAAGGGATGGGCCACACGTAGTTGGTGCTGGTATTGGGAATGGCCGGTACCGAACCTTTGCCCGGAATGGTGGCATTCAGGCGCATGATGTCGAAGTTGCGCAGGCCTTCGCCCAGAAACTCGATGCGCCGCTCCAGCAACAAGGCATCAATCATCGCGTTGGCCGAGGCGAAGCTGGCTGCCGTGTACACACCGCTCGGGTTCGAGCGCCCACGCACGGCGTTGAGCAGGGCCAGGGCTTGCGGGTCAACCGTGTTGGTGCTGCGTACGCGGGCTTCGGCCAGGTTCAGCAGCACTTCGGCATAGCGGATAACGGGAGCTTTGTCGGTGTAGGGCGTGCCGGTAGGGTATTTTTTCAGAAACGACTCCGTGCCCGAAGTCGTCACCAGGGCCGTGCGCCGGGCATCGGTGGCCGTAAAGCCCGGGTCGGTGAGGATACCGCCGGCAGAAGAGTTCAGGCTGTATTCGCCGTTGCCACCCTGCGAGGCGGGCAGGTAATAATACGCCAGCTGGTTTTGGGTGCCGGGCGCATCCTGCGCGGTGAAGGGAAAAGCCAGAATGGTTTCGGTCGTTTCCTGCGGTGGTGCAAATACGGCGGCAATCGACGGATTAAGCGCGTTGGCCACGCCGGTCGGAGCCACAAACGGGGCCACGGCAGGCACCAGCTTATTGGCCTCCGTGATAACATCGGCGTAGCGGCCCATGCTCAGGTATACCCGGGTTTTCAGGGCGATGGCCGTGTTGCGCTGGGCCCGCGTCGTATTCAGTGTGGCCGCCGTCGAGCCCGTGTAGGACAGGGGCAGGTTGAGCTCGGCAAAGTTGAGGTCCTGCAGAATCTGGTCGTACACCTGCGCCACGGTGCTGCGAACCAGGTTATTGTTAGCGTCGTTGGTTTCGCCTTTCAGCCGCAGGGGCAGGCCGGGTTTGCTGCCGTTGCCGTCGACGAAAGGGCGGGCGTACAGCTGGAGCAGCGAGTAGTAGCTCAGCGCTCGCAGCAGGCGGGCCTCGCCGCGGTAGTTATTGGCCGTGGTGGTGGTGTAGTTGGCCGGAAAAGCCGGAGCCACCATGCTCGCCGCGTTAGCATCGAGGCCATCCAGAAAAACGTTGATTTGGTTGATGGCCGCGTAGCCAAAGCCCCAGGTATTGATAACGTCGTTCTGCGAAGCTTCCGTGAGGGTGTGGTTCCACACGCCCACGCCCGTAACCCCGTTGGACGTGCGGTTGATGAAGTCGTTGGCCCGGATATCGCTGAAAATCTGAAAGCGGCCACCGAGAAAACCGCCGGTTTTGATGTAGCTATACAGGTTGTTGGCCTGCGCGGTGATGCGCGAGGGAGTGGTGAAGACCGCCTGGTCAGACACCGTTGTTTCGGGAATGGGATTGAGGCGATGGTCCTGGCAGGAAACCGAACCGAGGGCCAGCAGGGCCGCGCAGGCAGCCAGGGCGAGGGGATGATGTAAATATCGTTTCATCAGAAGAATCAATTAAAAGCCAATGTTGAAGCCCACGGTGTAGGTGCGGGCCTGTCCCACGGAGTTGCGGTCGACGCCAGCTCCGGTGTTGCTACCACCATTGGTCGAGATTTCCGGGTCGATGCCCGAGTATTTGGTGAGCAGGAAGGCATTCTGCACCTGCACGTAGAGGCGGGCGTTGGCCACGTTGATGCGGGTAAGGAAGGCGGGGGTGAAGGTATAGCCCAGCGATACCTGCCGCAGGCGGGCAAAGTCGCCTTTTTCTACGTTCGACGACATCACCAGTGCCGAGCCGTTCGACACGTTGTCGCCGTAAACCACGCGCGGCCACTCGGCGTTGGTGTTCTCCGTCGTCCAGTGGTTTTTGATGTCGGTCTGGTTGTTCCAGAAGCGCTGGTCATGCAGGCCGGCCTTGGTGCCGTTGTAGATGTAGTTGCCGCCCGAAAACTGCACAAATACGCCCAAATCGAGGAAGCGGTAGCGGAACGTGTTGTCGAGGCCGCCATACCAGGTGGGCAATACCGGGCCGTAATAAACGCCATCCACCAGCTGGCTGGGGGCCGTGGTGGGCTTGCCGTCGAGGGTAGTCCAGCCCGAGCCCAGGTGCTCGTACTGCACCACGGTGCCGTCGGCCTTTTGCAGCATGCGGCGGCCGTTGGCCGGGTTCACGCCCAGCGAAGGCACAGCCAGGATTTCGCCCACCGACTGGCCCACTTTGGTGTAGTTCGCGGTTTCGAGGTTCGAAGTAGCCGTGCCAATGCGTTGGCCTTCAAAAGCCAGGGCCTGCACGCGGTTTTTGAGCGTGGTCAGGTTGCCATTAACGGACCAGGTGAATTTGCCACCCTGGAGCACATTGTAGCGCAGGTTGAGCTCAACGCCTGTGTTCTCCATCGAGCCCACGTTTAGCAGGTAGGAGTTGCCCAGGTTGCCCTGGCCCGCGCTGTTCGGAATGCCTTTGGAAGGTGCCTGGGGCACGTCCAGAATCAGGCCGTCCACCAGGTTGCGGTAGTAGGAGAAATCGCCCGTCAGGCGGTCCTGCAAAAAGCCGAACGACACGCCCAGGTCCGTTTTCTTGCTGGTTTCCCAGGTCAGGTTCGGATTGCCGGCGTTGCCGAAGAACAGCGTTGCGTTCGAGGCGTACAGGCCCGAGCCGTAGGTTTGCTGCGTCACGAAATCGCCGATGCCCTGGTTGTTGCCCACGCTGCCGTAGCTGCCCGTAAACTTCAGGAACGAAAAGGTCTGCGAGAAAGAGGAGTTTTTCCAGAAGTCTTCCTCCGATACCACGTAGCCGAGCGATGCCCCGTAGAAGTTGCCGAATTTCTTGGCGAAGGCCGAGTAGCCGTCGCGGCGCACGTTCAGCGTGGCCAGGTACTTGCGGTTGAAGCTGTAGTTGAGGCGGCCGAAGAACGATACCAGGTAGTTGACGCCCTGGAAGCGGCCCGATTCGGCAATGTTGGTGAAGTTGCCCTGGAAGGTGGTGAAGTACGGGTCGGCTACCGAGGTGCGGGTGGCGCCCCAGCGCTGGATGTCGGTGGCTTGCTGCTCGTTGCCCACCAGCAGCGACAGGTTATGCTTCTCGCCAAAGGTGTGGTCGTATTGCAGCGTGTTCTGCCAGTTCCAGCGGTTGTTGGTGCGGTAGTAGTTGCTGGCCGAGCCGCCCGTCGACTGGCCATCGCCGGCCAGGGCCGTGTAAAACGATTTGTCTTCGAAGGAAATGCGATTCAGGCCGTAGGTGGTGCGCAGGTTCAGGCCCTTCGCCACTTCCAGGTTGGCATACACGCTGCCCTGCACTTCATTGCCGTCGGAGTTGAAGTAGTTATAGGCCAAATCCACCAGCGGGTTGTAGTAGCCCGGCAGTAGGGGCGCGCCGGTCGTCGAGCTGGGGTTGGTGTTGGGTCCCGGGCCCACGCCGGCCCCGCTCACGTTGAAGGTGCCGTCGGGGTTGTAGGGTGAAACGTTGGGCGGCAGCACCAGCGGCAGCCGGCCCAGCCCGCCCGTGCCAAAGGCCCCGTCGGCCACCGAGCCCGAGTTGGGCGAAGCGTTGTGGGTGTTCGAGTAAGCCACGCGCATGCCTACCGTGACCTGGCTAAAGAGCTTGTGGTCAACGTTCACGCGGGCCGAAATGCGCTGGAACTCGTTGCGCTCCAGCATGCCCTTCTGGTTGGTATAGCCCAACGACGAGTAGAAGGTGGTTTTGTCGGTACCGCCCGAAAAGTTCAGGTTGTGCGACTGCGAGAAGCCCGTGCGGTAGATGTAGTCATACCAGCGGGTATCGGCCGTGACGCCGTTGGCATCAGTGGCCTTAAAGCCTTCCACGTTGTTGGGCGTGCCGCCCACCGACGTGCGGTTGGCATTCAGGTTGCGCACGGCCTCATTCTTGATGCTGATGTAGTCGGGGGCGTTGAGGACGTCGTAGAGGCGTACCGGTTTCGACCAGCCCACCCAGGTATCATAGGTGAGATGGCTCTGGCCTTTTTTGCCCTTCTTGGTCGTTACCAGAATAACCCCACCGGCGGCCCGCGAGCCGTAGATGGCCGTAGACGAGGCATCCTTCAGCACTTCCATGCTTTCAATGTCGGCCGGGTTCAGGTTGCTGAGCGGGTTGTTGGGCACGCTGCCCACGGCCGAGGTATTGCCGCTGTAGGCCGGAATGCCGTCAATGACCACCAGCGGGGCCGAGCTCAGGTTAATGGAGTTCGTGCCCCGGATACGAATGACGGGCGGGTTGTTCAACACCCCGTTGGGCGTAGTGATGTTCACGCCCGAAGCGCGGCCCTGCAAGGCCTGGTCGAAGCTCTGCACCGGTGAGGTCGCAATCTCCTTGCCGCTGATGGAGGCCACGTTGCCCGTCAGGTCGCGCCGGCTCTGGGTGCCGTAGCCCACCACCACCACCTCTTCGAGGCTCTTGGTGTCGGTTGCCAAGGAGATGTTGAAGGACGTTTTGTTGCCGATGGCTACTTCCTGCGTGGCATAGCCCACATAGGAAAACACCATGGTGCTAGCCGTGGCGGGGGCTGCCAGGGAAAATTTGCCGTCCGCATCGGTAGAGGTACCTATTTTGGTGCCTTTCACGAGCACCGTCACGCCCGGGATGGAAGCCCCATCCGAGCCCGCTACCGTGCCGGCAATGGTTCGGTCTTGGGCCCTGAGGTCGTGCGCCGCGAAGCCCAGAACCATGAACAGGAATAAGAGTAAGCGTTTTCTCATGTGAGTGATTAAGTGAAAAGTTGAGCAAGTGAATTGTCGAATGTAATTGCGAATTGTTGATTAATGCACGCTGGTCGCTAAATGAAAATAAGAATTGCGTGTTTCAGGCCAATAAACAGGCAGATATTTAAAGGAATTACTATTCAAAATATTTTGTGAGTGCTTTTATATATACTATTGAGATATGCTGATGCCCAGGTAATCAGCCAACTGCCCTGCCCGGAAAATTAAAAGGACCCGTTCCGTTGATTTTCAACGGAACGGGTCCTTTTAATTGGTGCCTTGCGGCTTCCGCCTGGCGTCCCTGTCCTTGCCCACAGCTATTTGAAGGCTGTTTAATGGCGAGCCGTTGCCTCGGTCTGACCGGCCTAAGCGGTCCGACCGGTTGAAGCAAGCACAGTTTCGCCCGTACGACAACCCGTCGGACTGCCCAGGGCGGTCCAACCAGTGCAACGGCCCCGGGTGTGGGTAAGAACAAGGCCGGCGCGCCCGGCTGCTACCACGGCACGGGCTGGCCCTGCCAGGTCACGAAGCTGCCGTTTTCCTCAGTGTGCAGCTGCTCGGCCATGCGGATAATGCCGCGGGCCGAATCGGCCGGCTCCTGGGTGGCATGGTCGCCGCCCATCTCAGTGCGCATCCAGCCGGGGTCTACCAGTACCGAAATCAGGCCCATATGGCCGATTTCGGCCGCCAGGCTGCGCATGTACATGTTCAGGGCGGCCTTGCTGGCGCTGTAGTGGTAGGGGTCGCCGGTGGCTTTCCAGGTCAGCGAGCCCTGGCCCGAGGAGATGCTGAGAATGCGGCCTTTATGGCCGACGCGCAGCAGCGGCAGCAGTGCCTGCGACACCAGCAGCGGCCCAATGGCATTCACCTGCATGGTTTCCATGGCATCGTCGTGGGTGAGCTGGCCCAGGCGCTGGTGCGCATCGCCGGAGCCCGCGTGCGGGTATACGCCGGCGTTGTTAATCAGCACATCGAGGGCGTCGGTTACGGCCTGCACGCCTTGCACGGCCGCCGCGATGGAGGCCGCGTCGGTCACGTCGAGGGACAGCAGCACGAGGCGGTCGGCGTATTGCTGCCTCAGGGTTTGCAGCTCGGCGGCCTGGGCGGGCTGCCGGCTGGCGGCAAATACCTGGTCGCCGCGCTCCAGGTACTGGCGGGTAAGTTCGAGGCCCAGGCCCCGGTTGGCTCCGGTGATGAAAGCGCGCATACGTGTTTGGTGTGATGAAAAAATAACGGGAAGTATCGGGGCCGAAGTTTACACACAAAAGCCCGGCTCGCCGCGCGGGCAAGCCGTTTGTGCAAGCCAATTAGCAGCCGGATGGTTTTCTTGCGCTCCGTATGACTCCTCTCATCACTGCCCTCAGCGCCGCCGAAGCTCGGGCGCTGCTGCCCCAGCTCCATGCCCTGCTGCACGATGCCGTCGACTCCGGTGCGGCCGTCGGTTTCCTGCCTCCACTAGCCGCTGCCGAAGCCCGGGACTACTGGCACAGCGTATTCGGCGCGATGGAAGCCGGCCATCGCCTGCTCCTCATTGCCCGCCAGCCTAGTACCGGTGCGCTACTGGCCACCGTGCAGCTCGACCTGGCCACCCGCCCCAACTCCCTGCTCCGCGCCGAAGTATCGAAGCTGCTGGTGCACCGGCAGGCGCGCCGCCAGGGTCTGGCCCGGCAGTTGCTCCTGGCCCTGGAAGCCCACGCCCGCGCCCTGGGCCGCACCACGCTGGTGCTCGATACCCGCCAGGGCGACATTGCCGAGCAGCTGTATCAAAGCCTGGGCTATGTTTTTGTGGGCGCTATTCCGGCGTATTTCATCAACTTCGACGGGAGGCCGCACGCCACGGCGGTTTATTATAAGCTGATGTAAAGCAGGGCTATTGTCAAAGTGTCGTTGGGGATGTAGCGCGGACTTTGTAGTCCGCGTCCCCGCGCCGTTCGCATCAATCTTAAGTGCTGGTGCAGAAGTAAGCGTATGCTCCGGTCCGACCGCCCTAGGCGGTCGGACCGGAGCAACGACTTTGGGCTGACTTTCCAAACAGCTTCATTGTCAGATTTCAGCCTTGCTACTGCGTAAAACCCTGCCACGCGGCGGTAATGAAGGGCCAGCTCGCTCAGCGGGTGCCTCGCTCGATGCCGAGCGCCGTGACGATAATTTCATGGGCATACCTGGCCCGTACGGGTGCCACGGAAGGGCTAGCTCCATCGGCCGATTGCTGAGCCAGCCGCTTTAGCTCGCGTTGCTGGCGTTCGTGTTCAGCTTCGTTTATCATCTGAAATTTTACCGATAAGTAGAAGCGGCTGGGGGTTGGCCGGCCGGTATAAACGGCTGGTATCCAATTGTCAGGCAGGGTTTTTATAGCTCGCCACACTTCCTGGTCACAGTCGGGGCTCAGGCTGCTTTCCACGGTAAAGTCCCGGGTGTGGCCGGTTACGTCCACCGTGTACCCCATCACCACCGTGCCTTGCAGCTGCTGGCGCAGGGCACTTATCGGGTAGCGCAGGCTGCGAAGCAGGTCATCCAGCCGCTGGTCGGTACTGCCCAGCAGACGCGGCGCACGGGCCATCCGCCGCGGCGTCCATTCCTCGCCGATGCGCACCAGGTAGCGGGTGGTATCGGGCAGCAGGAAATTGATGCGGCTCGAATCGTAATCAAACGTTAGCTCCAGCGCTTGTTTGTTGTTGTAGAAGTTCCATTTGCCGGTGCGCTTGCCTTCGGCCGTCGTGGTGCCTTGCTCCAGCTTTGGCCGGGAGGTAGCCGCGTTTTCCTGCTTTTTTTGAGCATGAATTGGCCCCGCGCTCAGAACAACCAAGCCAACCAGTAGAATAGCTTTCATAAAGAAGGCAGTGTGAATAAGGAAAGGAAGAAAATCAGGAGGCCAAAAATAATTCGGGTTTTGTCAACGAGCCGTACTGTTGGGAAATAAAAAGGGGCCCCACACGTGCAAGTGCGGGGCCCCTTTTAAAAGATGGAGAGACAGCGGGCTTACCCCGCCGCAATGGCCTTGCGGCGCGAGCTGGTTTTGGGCAGCCGCTCCTCGCCCTGGGCCAGTAGCTCGTCGTCGCGCTCGGTTTTCTTTACCCAGCTCACCGAGTACAGGTCCTTGCGGCGGTCGCGCAGGTTGCGCACGGCTCCGCTGCTGTTCAGGTCTTTGAGCAAGTCAAGGTCGAGGTCGGCGATGAGGGTCATTTCCGTGTTCGGGGTGGCTTCGGCCACGATGGCATCGTGCGGGAAGGCGAAGTCCGAAGGGCTGAATACCGCGCTTTGCGAATACTGAATGTCCATGTTCTCGACGCGGGGCAGGTTGCCCACCGAGCCGGTGATGGCCACGTAGCACTCGTTTTCGATGGCGCGGGCCTGGGCGCAGAGGCGCACGCGCTGGTAGGCATTCTTGGTATCGGTCCAGAAGGGCACGAACAGGATTTTCATGCCCTCGTCGCTCAGCATGCGCGAAAGCTCGGGGAATTCCACGTCGTAGCACACCAGAATACCGATTTTGCCAAAATCCGTGTCGAAGCATTTCAGCTTATCGCCGCCGCGCATACCCCAGTAGCTGGCCTCATCGGGTGTGACGTGCAGCTTGTACTGCTCGTCCACGGTGCCGTCGCGGCGGCAGAGGAAGGCCACGTTGTGCAGCTTCTCATCGCGGTACACGGGCATCGAGCCGGCCACGATGTTGATGTTGTAGCTCACGGCCAGCTCCATCATCTTAACCGTGATGGGCTCCGTAAACGCCGCCATGGCCCGGATGGCCACCGCCGGCGAATCCTCGTTGGTGAGAGCCATGAGCGGGGCATTGAAGAATTCCGGAAACATCACGCAGTCAGCCTTATAGCCGCTCACGGTATCCACGAAAAACTCGATTTGCTGGAGCAAATCCTCCAGGCTGCTGGTGGCGCGCATCTGCCACTGCACAATGCCGATGCGGACGTTGGTTTTCTCGTTGCCGATGAGCTTTTCCGTTTCCTCGTAGTACACGTTAATCCACTCCAGCAGCGTGGCGTGGGCTTTCGATTCGGAGTCGTAGGGCAGATAGCCGCGGATGATTTTCCGTACATAGAAATCGTTCGAGAGCTGGAACGTGAGAATGGGGTCGGTCAGCTCCTTGTTGCGCACCTTTTCCACGTACTTGGCAGGTGTCATTTCGTTGGCGTAGGCGGCGTAACCGGGAATGCGGCCGCCTGCCACCATGGCGCGCAGGTTCAGGTTTTCGCACAGCTCCTTGCGGGCATCGTAGAGGCGGCGGCCCAGGCGTAGCGAGCGGTAGGCAGGGTCCACAAATACATCGACGCCGTAAAGCGTATCGCCAGCATCGTCGTGGGTATCGAACTTACCGTTGCCGGTAATTTTGGCGTAAGTGTGCTTGTCGCCGTACTTGCTGTAATCCACGATGATGGCCAGCGCAGCAGCTACCAGCTGGCCGTTGTCCTCGATGCCAATCTGGCCCTCGGGGAACTTGCGAATCAGGGCGCTGAACTCGTCGGCCGACCACGCGCCTTCCATGTTGGAATACACCTGGTCCATAATTTCCTTGATGGCCTTGAAATCGGAGCGGCGCAGCGTGCGCAGCACCAGCTTGTGGGCCGGCACGGCGGTAGGCGTGAGGCGCTCGGCAGTGAGGGCCAGGCTTGCCTTGCCTACCTTTTTGGCGTGTGAGCCGCCGGGGGCGGCGTGGCCATTGGAAGCGGCCGGTTTGCCGTTAGAAGAAGTTGCCATAATATCGAAAAAGCGCTGTGTAAAAAGCCGGGCCGCCAATGGGCCCGGTGGCCGGGCGGGGCCCGGCGCAACAAATTTACCCGTAAAAAAACCCGCTGGCGGCGTTCGCCAACGGGTACTTCAACGGAAAAACTGCCAAAACGGTGCAATGTTCGCCCAATACTACTCGCGCACCAGTCGGCGGGTAGCCGTGCCACGCGCCGTTTGCACCGTTAGCAGCAGCACGCCCCGGAAGGTGCCAAAAGCTTCGGCCTCAATGCGAAGGGTGCCCGAATTGCTGCTAAAGTCGCGCTGAAACAGCTGCCGGCCCACCACGTCGGTGGCCGAAACCGTGAGCGGCCCGCTGCCGGCGGGCACCGTCAGGGTAAGGGACGTGCCGCTGGCCGAGGGATTGGGGGAGGCGGTGAGCACGGCGTTGGTGGCCGCGTCGCGGTTGGCTGTGCGGATAATGCGGCGGTAGCTGTCGCGGTACTCCACGCCGGTCACGGTTTCGGTGCCGCCTATGGTGCGGGTGGTAATGGTGAGCAGTGGTACGTGCTGGCTCTTGGCCAGCCACTTATACTCGCGGGTCAGGGGCACATCGAAACCCTGGCCGGGCGTGCCGCCAATGGCTACACTGTCGTGGTCGATGAGTTTGGTGACCACGCGCACCGTCTGGAACTGGCCAAAGGGCGTGGTGAGCGTGCCCCAGGCATCGGGCTTGTTCACGCGCTTGCGCTTCTGGCTCAGGTAGCCGACCGTAGCAATGGCCGTTGGCGTCGAAAAGTAGGAGTTGCTGGAATCGGGCAGGCTGGCAAAGCTCAGGGGGAAGCGGTAAATCACGTCCTGCTGGGCCGCACTGGCATACGTAACCGGAATGGCCGTGCCATTCAGCGAAGCCCCGAAGCCCACCGAGCGGAAGTTCTGCTGCGCTGCCGCCGCCGCCGAAGTAGCGTAGAACTGGTAAGAATCGGTGAGGGGAATGGGCAGGGCCACGGGCAGCGGCAGCGCCTGCGGCGAAGCCACGGTGGCCCGGTTGGCCCCGCCAAACGGCCCGAATATGAAGGAATACGTGAGCGAGGTAGCCGTCACGCTGCTCACCGATACGAACGATTCGACCCGTTGCGAGGTGGGGGTGAGGGTGCTGTAGTTCCAGGTTTGGTTGGCCCCGCGCCGGCTCAGGGGCGGCACCGTGTTGGGCAGCACCAGGCTGGCCACGCTCAGCCGCAGGCTATCCACAGTAGTCGTGGTGGCCGGCATATCGGACCGGTCAATTATGGGCGAAACCTGGGCCAGGGCCAGCGTGGGAACAGTAGTAAGTAGCAGTAAGGGTAGGAGTTGGCGCATATTGTCGGGGCAAATGGGTGGTCACGAAGATACGGCCGGTAATAGGCCTGAGCCCAAGTGCTATAAGCTTTCGCTTGTGACGAGCGCCGCGAGTAGTATCGTCAGGCGGCGCGGTTGCCATAACTCGCCGCGCTCATCACAAGCTGAAGATTATGATACAGGTAGTTATGCTACAGCGTCATCTCGGGTACTTCGCCTTCGGGCACTACCAGCTTACCGGCGGTGGCAGCAATAATCTGCGCTACGCTCACGCCGGGGGCGCGCTCGCGCAGCACGAAGCCGTCGGGCGTCACGTCGATTACGGCCAGCTCGGTCACTATTTTCTTCACGCAGCGCAGGCCCGTAATGGGCAAGGTGCAGTCAGATAGCAGCTTGCTGGAGCCGTCGCGGGCCACGTGCTGCATGGCTACAATAATGTTCTTGGCCGATGCCACGAGGTCCATCGCGCCGCCCATGCCCTTCACCATCTTGCCGGGAATTTTCCAGTTGGCAATGTCGCCGCGCTCGGATACCTCCATTGCGCCGAGAATGGTGAGGTCGACGTGCTCGCCGCGAATCATGCCGAACGAATCGGCTGAGGAGAAGATGCTGGAGCCGGGTAGGGTGGTCACGGTCTGCTTGCCGGCGTTGATGAGGTCGGGGTCGACCTGGTCTTCGGTGGGGAAGGGGCCCATGCCGAGTAGGCCGTTTTCGGACTGCAGCTCCACGTTGATGCCGGCCGGAATGTAGTTAGCCACCAGCGTGGGAATGCCGATGCCGAGGTTGACGTAGGAGCCGTCTTTCACTTCCTGGGCGATGCGCCGGGCGATGCCGTGTTTGTCTAGCATGAGTCAGTTAAAAATTAAAAGGGAAGGGTTGAAAGGGGGACTGCGCAGTTGTAGTAGTAGGTTATGGTAACTTTTAAAGATAAGCGTATGCTCCGGTCTGACCGCTCTAGGTGGTCAGACCGGAGCATACGCTTACTCATCAACGACTACTGACGCTTCGCTTCCTCCCGCACCGTGCGCTGCTCGATGCGCTTCTCATACTGCTCACCCTGATAGATGCGCTGCACGAAAATGCCCGGCGTGTGAATCTGGTTGGGGTCGAGCTCGCCGGCGGGCACCAGCTCTTCCACCTCGGCCACGGTGATTTTGCCGGCCGTGGCCATCATCGGGTTGAAATTGCGGGCCGTGCCTTTGTAGATGAGGTTGCCGGCTGTGTCGCCCTTCCAGGCTTTCACGAAGGCAAAATCGGCCGTGAGGCCCATTTCCAGCAGGTACATTTTGCTGTTGAACTCGCGGCTTTCCTTGTTTTCGCCCACCTCGGTGCCGTAGCCGGCGGGGGTGAAGAAGGCCGGAATGCCCGCCCCGCCCGCCCGGATGCGCTCGGCCAGGGTGCCCTGCGGAATCAAATCCACTTCCAGCTCGCCGCTCAGCAGCTGGCGCTCAAACTCGGCATTTTCGCCCACGTAGCTCGAAATCATCTTGCGCACCTGCTTGGTTTGCAGCAGCAGGCCAATGCCAAAGTCATCGACGCCGGCATTGTTGGAGATGCAGGTGAGGTCTTTTACGCCGAGGCGGAGGATTTCCTGAATCGAGTTTTCGGGGATGCCGCATAGGCCGAAGCCGCCGAGCATCAGGGTCATGCCATCGGCGAGGCCTTGCAGGGCGGCCTGCACGTTGGGAACGGTTTTGTCTATCATGGGTGGGTTGGGATTGGGGCGGCCGAAGCCGGCGGCAGGTAATTCACGGGTAAAAATTCACCCATTTTTTCGAACCCCCAGTATTCGTCGGTAAATACGGCCATCGGGTTCGTCAATTGGCCGTTGGGTTGAATCTCCACTTCGGGCTCCAGCAGCTTCAGTTGCGACACCTGCTCGGTGGGCGGGTTCATCGCAATCCGCACGTTGCTGACCGCAGACCGCAGGTAATGCGGGTCAGGCGACTCGCGGGAATAAGTCACCTGCAAATAATCGGTAAACCGCAGGAAAACCTGTGCCGCAGGTGCACTCACCCGGCGAAGGCTGTCGATGGGCCGGGCCGCGGTATAAAGCGTGGAATAGATTTCCGCCTCCTTGCCCCAGCGCGCCAGCGAGTCGTTGTCGGCGCGTGAGAGGCCGGTATTGCGGCGCGCACGAAACAGCGACCAGCGCAGACTGTCGGCACGGGCGTAGCGGGAGTTGAGCACCATGCGCAGCCGCTGCACCAAAAAGCCTTCGGCCGATACCTGATTGTCATGCACGCTTTTGAGGAAGTGCGTGAGCGAGCCCCGATAGGCTTTCGCGCGGTTTTGTTCCCACTGGAGCTGCTCTTGCTCGTTGCGCGGGGACATTTCCTCAAATGCTGGCTGCCCGTAAAATTTGACCAGGTTTTTGCTGAAATAGTAGTCGAACTGCAATCCATAGTATTTGATACGATACCCAAGGGCTTGGTTATCGACCTGCACATAGGTGGGCGACGACGCCGTGAGCACGTTTTTGTCGGCGTCGAAGTCCACCAGCACCTCGTCGGGGTTGCGGATGCGGCACTGGCGCGAAAACGTGGTCTGGCCCAGAAATAACGTCACGAACTTCTGGTAGTTTGCCGCCCGGTCGGGGTTGCGTCGGGGTTTGGCACGCACGACCACCTCGCCCAATTGGTTGGGGATGGGCGCGAGCTGCAAGGTGAGCTGCTGGGGCGAGGCACCCATGGTGATTTTTCGCTTGGCCAGGCGGTAGCCCACGTAGGAGCCCACCACGTCGTAGTTTCCGGCCGGCACCCTCGGGAAACTAAACTGGCCCTGCTCGGTGGTGGTCACGCCCAGCGTGGTGTTGGCCAGAAACACGCTGGCAAAGGCCAGCGGCTGCTGCGTCACCGAATCGAGCGCCACGCCGCTCAGGCTACCCTGCGCCCTGGCACCATCGGGCCGCATCAGCAGCAGCAACAACAGCAGAAGCACCGGGGAGAAGCGCATTCGGGCAGACCAGGAATAGTAGTAAACGGAAAAACCGGCCCGGCCCCTACCGGCGCGGCGCGGCCGAAGATACCGTGGGCGGCATGTAGTCGAACGGCAAAAACTCGCCAATTTTCTCGAAGCCCCAGTATTCGCCGTTGTACACGTCGAGCGGGTTTAGCAGCGAGCCGTTGGCCTGAATGGCGGCCTCGCGGCCCTGCAGCTTGAGGCGCGACACCTGCCGCTTGGCCGGATACGGGATTTTGGGGTAGCCCAACGGCGACATCGGCCGCCGGTACAGCGGGTCGGGGGCCTCGCCGAAGTGCGCCACCTGCAGCTCGCCCGTGAAGCGTAGGAACGTGCGCCGCCCGTTGGTTTCCACCCGCCGGATGCTGTCGATGGGCAGCGGCTTCTGGTTGAGCGTGGCGATAACCGGGGCCATGTCCTCCCACTTATCGAGCGAGTCCTGCTCGGCGGCCGTGAATTTATTATCGGGCCGGCTGGTCAGCAGGGCGAGGCGCTTCTCTTCGGCGCGCTCGAAGCGTGGGTTCGCGCCCACGATGATTTGCTGCGTCAGGAAGCCCTCGGCCTGCACGCGGTTGTTGTACACGCTGCGCAGAAAGTGCATAAATGAGCCCGTGTAGGCCGTGAGGCGATTGGCCGCCCACTGCTTGCGCTGGCGCTCATCGCGCGGCTTCAGCTCCTCAAATACGGGCTGGCCGTAGTAAGAAATCGAGCCGTCGTCGTCGTCGGCCGCGAAGTACAGGCCGTAGTATTTCAGGCGGTAGCCCAGGGCCTCGTTGTCAATCTGCACAAATTCCTTGGCCTGGGCGGTCAGGGTTTTGGTCGAGTCGTCGTAGAATACCCGCACATCGTCGGGGTTGCTGATGCGGCACTGCGCCGAAAACGTGCTGCCGCCGATGAATAGTTTTGCGAATTTCTGATACTCCTCCGGCTTGTTGGGCTCCGGTTTCACTACCACTTCGCCCAGCTGGTTGCCGGTGGGGGCCAGCTGCAGCGTGATTTGCTGAGCGGCGGCCGTCATGGTCACCGACTGCTTGGCCAGGCGGTAGCCCACGTAGGAGCCCACCACGTCGTAAGTGCCGGCCGGCACTTTCGGGAACGTGAACTGGCCCTGCTCGGTAGTCGTCGCACCCAGCGTGGTGTTGGCCAGGAATACGCTGGAAAACGCCAGCGGCTCGTGCGTCACCGAATCCAGGACTACGCCGGTCAGCTTGCCTTGGGCGTGCGCCGCGTTCCACGTTCCCAACCAGCAGCAGCAAATCAATAATAAACGCAAATATCTCATTACGAAACAATAAGGTATAATAATAGCGGCCGGCTAAGCCAGCGCGGCCCGCGTGTTCTGCGCATCCAACGCCAATTGGGCAGTTAGCGCGTCCAGGCCGTTGTATTTTTCTTCGCCCCGCAGCCAGGCCACAAACTCCAGCGTCAGCTGCTGGTCGTATAAGTCACCGCCGAAATCCAGGAGATTCACCTCAATTGTCTGAGCCAAATCGGTGCCAATTGTGGGCCGCACCCCAATACTGAGCATGGCCTGATGCCGCGTGCCCGCTGCCGTAGTGGCCCACACCGCATAAATGCCCAAAGCCGGCACCAGCTTCAATGGTTCCAGAATGGCCAGATTAGCTGTGGGATAGCCAATGGTACGGCCGAGCTTCTGGCCATGCACCACCAGGCCCGTGAGCGGATAGTGGTAGCCCAGGTAGCGGTTGGCGGTGGCAATGTCGCCCTCGCGTAGCGCCTGCCGGATGCGGGTGCTGCTCACGCCCACGGCGTCCACGTCCTCGCGCGGGATTTCCTCCACGGTCAGGCCGTAGCGGTCGGCGTTCTGACTAAGGTAGTCGAAGCCGCCTTCGCGGTTTTTGCCGAATCGGTGGTCATAGCCAATCACCAGCTGCTTGGTGCCCACGGTTTTCAGCAGCAGATTCTGAATGTATTCTTCCGAAGTCCACTGCGCAAACTCCCTGGTAAACGGCACGATGAGCAGGTAGTCCACGCCGCGTGCGGCCAGCCTGGCAATGCGCTCATCCAGCGTGTTCAACAGCTGCAAATCCAGCAGTTCGGGGTGGGAGGGGGGCGGGCCCAGCACCAGGCGCGGGTGCGGCCAGTAGGTAATCACCACCGACGGTCCGCCGCTGGCCTGCGCCACCTCGCACAGCCGCGCCAGAATGCGCTGGTGCCCCACGTGCACGCCATCAAACGTGCCGCTGGTAACAACAGCATTGCCAAGAAACGGAAAATAAGCCGGGTCGCGGATGACGTGCATAAGGCGCCGGGGATGCAAATGGAAGGTAAATAGAGCGCCACGAAGGTAGCGGTTATGGCGTTGTACGAGGGTAGAGACGCCCTATTTGGCGTCTCGTCGTTGCTGATGTTGTTTACGCGCTTTATGCGCTTTATGCGGTGCGAACGGTGCGGTTCCGGTCGTTCAACAACGAGCCGCACAATCCTGCGCCTCTACAACCTACTCCGTTGGCGTTTCGGGTGCGTCAGTGGCATCTTTTGCGGCCTCGTGCTCCTTGGCCGCCAGGGCATCGGCCTGGAGCGCGGCAAAATATTGCAGGCCAGCGCGGTTGGGGGCAGTGTGGGGCCGCTCGCGGCGGGGCCGGGCGGGCGTTTCGCCCTCGGGCCGGGGCGGGCGCAGGGCTTCAATGGCTTCGAGCGTAAAGGCATCCTCTACCCGATACTCGCCGATGCGGGTACGCACCAGCCGCGTGAGGTGCGCGCCGCAGCCCAGGGCCACGCCCAAGTCGCGGGCCAGGCTGCGGACGTAGGTGCCCTTGGAACACACCACCCGAAAATCGACTTCGGGCAGCGCGATGCGCGTGAGCTCGAAGGTCTTGATTTCGACCGATTTGGCTTTTATTTCAGCCTCCTGGCCGGTGCGGGCCAGCTCATAGGCACGCTTGCCGTCGATTTTCACAGCCGAGAAAATGGGCGGCGTTTGCTGGATAAGGCCCATGAACTGAGCGGTGGCGGCCATAATCTCCTCATCGGTGAGGTGGGCGTAGGGCCGGGCCATGTCCACGGCGGTTTCCAGGTCGAAGCTGGGGGTGGTTTCGCCGAGGCGGAAGGTGCCGGTGTATTCTTTTTCCTGGGCCTGAATGAGGTCGATTTCCTTGGTTTTCTTGCCCGTGCAGAGGATGAGCAGGCCGGTAGCCAAGGGGTCGAGCGTGCCGGCGTGGCCGATTTTCCTGATGCGCAGCGTGTTCTTCACCTTGCGCACCACGTCGAAGGAAGTCCACGTCAGGGGCTTGTCGAGGAGTAATACTTCGCCCGTTTCAAAGTCGTAATCGGCCAGGGTCTTCGTCATCATACCAGGTTTAAGGGCAGCTTCAATGCCAACATAATCAACAGAATACCGCCTGCGATAATGCGGTAGATACCAAAGGCCCGGAAGCCATACTTCGCTACAAAGCCCACAAACAGCCGGATGGCCAGCAGCGCCACCACAAACGCCACTGCGTTGCCTAGTGCCAGCTGCTTCAGCTCCGTGGCCGAGAACAGGTGCGATACATCGGCCCCGGCCGCCCTGGCGTCTTTGTAGTAATCGTAAATGTCTTTCACCGCCGCCGCTGCCATGGTGGGCATGGCCAGGAAGAAGGCAAACTCCGCCGCTGCCCGGCGCGTGAGCTTCTGGGTGAGGCCGCCGATGATGGTGGCCGCCGAGCGGCTGGTGCCCGGTACCACGGCCAAACACTGGAACAGGCCGATAATCAGCGCTTCCTTAAAGCTGGGATTGGTGACGGGGTGGCCGCCTTCCTGCGGGTCTTCCTGCGGAAACCAGCGGTCGATAAACAGCAGCACCACACCGCCCACCACGAGCATCATGGCCACGGTGGTCACGGATTCGAGCAGCGCGTCGATGTGCTTTTTGAACAGCAGCCCCACCACCACAATGGGTAAAAAAGCCACCAACAGCTTCAGATAGAAGTCAATATTCTGAAAAAAGCGCTTGTAATACACCACAAACACCGATAGAATCGCGCCCAGCTGAATAACCACCAGGTAGAGCTTGAAAAACGGCGTGGGCGGAATACCCAGCAGGGCCGAAGCAATAATCATGTGCCCGGTGCTGGAAACGGGCAAAAACTCGGTAATGCCCTCCACGATGGCGAGGAGCAGCGCGTGCCAATAAGTCATTTAAACAGGTGGTCGGTTAACGGTAAGCAACTAATAACGAGTCGTGGCCAATGCAAATGGAAGAGGCCAACCGCTCGCTGCCAGGCGCTAGTAAGGGCGCTTGTAAGCCGGCGCGGCAGCGGGCGTAGTGGTCGCGCCGGGAGCATCGGTCGTGAAGGCCGGCGTGACCACCGAGGCGGTGGGGGAGGCAACCAGCGACTTATCGCGCACCATAATGGCGGCAAACTCCACGGCAAACCCGGCGATGAGCAGCAACGGCCCAAGCGTGATGCCCACGAAATCCTCGCCGTAATTGGCCTTGTCGCCAAACATCATGGTGATGAAGCCGGCGGCCAGCAGGGCCAGGCCCGCCCACATCAGGCGGTAGTTGCGGGGACCAAAGGCGAAGCGGAAAGCGGGAGAAGGATTCATTTAACAATTAACATTTATCGTTTAACAATCTTTTCATTTATCATTTATCATTTAACAGTCGTTCAATTGGCGCTATTAGTCCCGTCGAACGGCTGTTAAATGGTAATTGATTTAATACAAGTCGTCGAGCGACATTTTGAGGTACTTGTGCACAGCGCGGGCCGAGCTGAAGAAGCCAATCACCACGCCCAGCCCGATAACGCCGAGCAGGAGCAAGCCCAGGCGCAGGTCGTCGCGCAACAGGCGCAGCGGCTCTACTTCGAGGTAGGCGTATTGCAGCAGCGCCACCAGAATCAGGGCCGCCAGCAGGCCACTGGCAAGGCCCTGCCAGGTAGCCCGCCGCAAAAACGGCTGCTGGATAAAGAGCCGCGTCGCGCCCACCAGTTGCATGGACCGGATGAGAAAGCGCTGCGAAAACAGCGCCAGCTTAATCGTATTGTTAATCAGGATGACCACCACCAGCACCAGCACCGCCGCAAAGCCCAGCAGCACGAGGCTCACCCGCGTCAGGTTGTTGTTGATGCTGGCGAACAAATCCTGCGGATACTGCACCTCAAACACGCCGCGTTGGGCCGAAATGTTGCGGTTGAGCTGGCCCAGATGCGTAGTGTCGGTGAATTCGGGCTTGATTTTGAGCACGTAAGCATCGCGCAGCGGGTTGTCGCCGAGGAACTGGCGGAAATCCTCGCCGGTGCTTTGCAGCAGCTGGCGGGCCCCTTCCTCCTTGCTCACAAAGCGAATCTGGGGCTTGCCGTTGCGCTCGGCCACGAAGGGCTGCTGGCCCAGGTCCTGCTGCAGGCGCAGCAATTCCGTTTCGGGCAGGTCGCGGTCGAGGTACACCTGCACTTCCAGGTTTTCGCGCACCACTTCACTCAGCTTCTGGGCGTGTACCAGCAGCAGACCGAACAGGCCAATCACCACCAAGGCCAGCGTAATGCTGAACACCACGAGCAAAGTAGGGTAGGAGCCGAGCTTTTTCTTGCGGGAATGTGAGGTGGTTGGGGCAGCCATATCCGGCAAAGGTAGCAGGGGATAAGGAATAGGGGATAAAGGAATACGGGCAGTATTCTTTTATCCCCTATTCCTTATCCCCCAACTCCTCACAAGTTCGTGCGCGGGTCCTCGTCTACCGTCATCACTTCTTTGCTTTCGCGGGCTTTCTGGGTGTTGCGCTCCTTCTTTCCGGGGTTTTTGCGGGTGAACAGCTCCCCGAACGAGTTGAACTGCTCGGTGTGCAGCAGCGAAAGGCCCGCCCGGGGCTGGTTGATGGTTTCCAGGTCGCGGGGGGTGGTTTCGTAGCGCAGCTTCGCCCGAAACTTGCCATCGGGCCGCAGGTAATATTCCAGGCTGAGGTCGCCGAGCAGGGAGGCCTGGCCGGCCGTGTTGCCGGTGCTGGTGGGGATGGTGGAAGTGCCGCCCGTGGCGCTGTTCACCAGGTTGGGGTTGTTGGTAAAGCCGCCTTCCCGCGTCACGCGCAGGCGCCCATTCAAGAACGAGTAGCTGAGGCGCACTTGCAGGGCCTGCAGCTGCTCGGGGGTGATGCCGTTGATGTTGAAGTCAATTTCCAGGTTCTGGTCGATTTGCGAAGTGAGCAGGCCGAGCTGGGTACTCAGCACCTGGCCCAGGCTTTTGAAGGCCGTGTTGTCCTGCCCCCGAATGGAAATGGTGTTGCCAAATGAGCCCGGCGGCGACAGCTGCTTGAAAACCAATAAGCTAAAAACCTGACGGTTGAGCTCCTGCTCGTCGTTGCGTAGCGAAGTGGTGAAGGCCGCCAGGTCGCCCTGGAGCGTGCCCGGCGTGTCGTTGAACTCCAGGTTGAGCTTGATGGCCGGCAGCAGCAGCGGCCCGGTCAGGTTCATCACGGCCGTCACGGGCACCACGGCCACGCTGCCCGACGAGCCCGCGCCCAGCACCGGGGCTAGCGAGGTACGCTGCGTGTAGGTTGCCGTCACGTTCATCTCGCCGGCCAGCGGGTCGCCGTTCCAGGAAATAATGCCGCCGGGCCGCACCACAAACTCCTTGTTGATAAGGCCTTGCAGCGTGAAATTGTACGCGCCCCGCACAATCTCAACCTGCCCGTACATGTTGAATTCGCCGCGCGTATCAATGGCCATGCGCAACTGCCCGGCGGCCGAGCCGCGAATCACATCCCCCGTGCTTTCATCGAGCAGAATCTCAACATAAGCCTCGGGGGTGATGGTCAGGTTCATGTTGAGCTTGATGCCCGACAGGTCCACTTTGTCCTGCGCGGCTACCACTATGGCCTTTTTCGTGATGACGGTATCGCCCACCGGATTGTTATTCACGAACTTAATGTAGCCGGCCTTCTCGGCCTTGGCCGTGTTGTCGAGGGGCAGGCTGACGCGGGTGCCGGCCTCGCTGCTGGCCCGTACGGTCACGTCCAGGTCATCGGTGGGGCCGGTTATGCGGGCAGTGCCGGTGGCATAGGCGGTGCCGAAATAAAGCTCATTATCCTTGCGCGTGGTGTTGAGTACCTGCATCTTGCGGAAATTAGCCGCAATGTCGAGGCTCATATCCTTGAAGCCGCGGTGGTTCACAATGCCGTCTACGGTGCCGGTGTTGCCCAGCACATCGCGCAGCCTGATGTTGTGGAACTCTATCGACTTGTCAGTAAAGCTGATGCGGTCGGCAAAAGTGTATGTGGTGCCCAGGTAGCCGAAGGTGAGGCGGCCGTTGCTCACATCCACGTAGCCCAGCAGATTGGGCGCGCCAAACAGGCCCGTGAGGCGCAGCTCGCCGCGCCCGGTGCCGCCCAGGTTTTTGAACAGCGACCCCAGAAAAGGCTGCGCCAGCACAATGGGCGCATCGTTCAGGGTGCCGGTGAGGTTGAACTGGTTGGTCTGGTCTCGCGGTGCAATTTCGCCCAGCACGGTCAGTACCGACTGGCCGGCGCGGGCCACGTCCATGTTCACGCGCAACTTGCCGGCGGCGTTGTCCCAGTCGCCGCGCCCTGCCACCTGCCCAATCAGCGTGCCGTCGTATTTCAGCGAGTCCACGCCCAGCGTGCTGCTGATGGCCAGCGGGCCGTACACGCCGCTCACGGTGCCCTGGGCATTCACGCGGCCCGAGAGGTTCTGGCCGGTCAGCGTTTTGAGCGTGGCCAACTCGAAATCCTTGATTTGCAGCTGCAATGGCGGCTGGCTGGCATCGGGCGAGATGATGCCCTGCGCGCCCACAAACTGCTCGCCGTTGCTGAAAGTCAGGTTCTTGATGTCGAATTCCTTGCCGTAGTTCGAAATCCGCACCGAGTTGTTCTCCGCGATGGTCCAGTTCTCATCCAGCAGGTGCACGTCGGATTGCCGAAAAATCACCTCCACCGCCCGGGCCAGGAAACCCAGCGAACCGTTAATGGTGGCCTTGTTGGTAGTGCCCGTCTGAGCCAGCGAGGTCGAGAAGTTGATGCGCTGCTGGTCCCACACGCCTTCCATAATAAATTTCTCGGTGCGGCCCAGCCCCGGCAGTACCTGTCGGTCGCTCGTGATGCTGGCCTGGGCCAGAATATCGGATTTGTAAGGCAGCTTCGAGGTGAGGAAGTCGAAGTCGTCGTTCACCGTTTGCACCGGGCCGTAGCGCAGGCTGTCGAGGTGGCCGCCGAGCTGGAAAATCGACGTGGCCCCGTTCCGGAACGAGCCGTCGATGCGGCTGCCATCGGCCACCCGCAAATCGGGCACAAACAGCGTCAGGAGCGGGTTGGCTTTTTTCAGATTCAGCAGTAAGTCAACCTGGTACACCGGCAGTGTGCGCTGGCGCTTGCGCCGGTAATAATCGGCCGTAGCGGCGGCATTGCTCTCAAAATTGAGGCGGTACTCGGTGATGAGCGTCTGCACGTCGCGCACCACGTCGGAGGTATTGAAGGTGCCGGCCAGGCTGGCGTTCAGCGCCTCCGAGCGCAGCGTTACGCGGCGCTGGTTCAGCCGGCTGCGGGTGCTCACCACGTCCAGCGTATCGAGGTCGAGCTTGCGGCCATCGAACGTGAAGCGCGAGTGGCGCAGGTAGGCGTAGCCAATGAGCGAATCGAGCTGCACGCCCTTAAACTTCACGTCGGCCGTGGTGCTCACGGTTAGCGGCTGGCTCATCAGGCCGAGGGTGCGCAGGTTGGCGAAGTCGATTTTGGTCTTGAGGTCAACGCTTTCGTGCTTGCGCTCCAGGTCGATGTGGCCATCGGCCACCAGGCGCACGGCCGGGTCGTTCACACTCGCGTGGCCGTTGAAGTGCAGCGGCCGGAAGTCGCCATCAAATGCAATATTGTGGTAGCGGTAACCATTCAGCCAGATGGCCGGCACCGTGAGCTTGGCCTTGCCCTGCGCGAAAGCCGGCAGGAAGCCCGTGCCCGCCACACGGCCATTCAGCGTCACGTCCCGGATTACACTTTCATCGCCCAGAAACGTGCCCAGCTCGAACGCATTGGAGCGCACCGTGCCCTCGTAAGTAGCGTGCGTCAGGTCGGTTTTAGTCTTGAGGTTCACGTCCGTCGCCACGAAGCCCAGGGCGGTATCAAACGAGGCATTGGCCACGAAATCGTTGTAGAATCCCAGCACCTGGCCCTGTAATTTTACTTTGCCCAGGCGCTGCACAATCGTGTTGGCCGCCGCCGGCAGCCACTTTTTCAGGTCATTGGCCACCACCACCGAGGGCAGCAGGCGTAGGTCGATAAAGCTCTCCTTGTAGTTGGGCAGGCCGTCGGCGTGGGCGCGCTTGGCCACAATGTGGGTGCCGGTGCCGTAGCGCACGTCCAGGTTGTTCACCTTGAAATCGCGCACGTAGCCTGAGGCATCGCCCGAAATGGCTACCGACTCGTGCATTTCGCTCAGCTGCGGCGCAAACTTGGCAATATCATCCGAATAAACCTTTGAGTTGCGCAGGTGCGCAATGGTCTTCATCGAGTCATTATAATCGGTAAAGTTGCCAAATACCCGAAACTCAAACCGCACATAATCCTTAATCTGGCTGCGGCCCACGCGCAGGCTTAAGTCCTTGAATTCCCAGAAATGCGGCCCATACGTCATATCCGCCGTGATTTCGCGCAGCGGCGTCCGGGAGGGCGTTTCCACGGCGTGCAGCTGGCTGATGCGCATGCGCAGCGTGTCTTCGAGTCGAATTTTGGAGATGTCGGCGTAGATGCTGTCCACCAGCAAATGGTCGTAGTCGATGCTCTGGCCGTAGGTTTTGGCGTGCGGCAGGTCGCCTTTTTCAATGGCGAAATGGCCGTTGCGCAGGGCTACGTTGGCAATCTGAAAATCGAACGGGGCCGACTTACTGGTGTCTGTCGAGGGCCCAATCAGCCGCTTCACCGAGGCCATAAACTGGCTGAAGGTGGTGGAGTCGGGCTGGCCGGGTAGGTTTTTCAGCTCGAAGCGCGGCTCATTCAGCGTGAGCGTGGCAATGTGCAAATGCCTCGGGTCGAATACCGAAAACAACGAAATATCCGCATCGGCCCGGCCAATGCTGAATAGCTCGCCGCCGCGCCGGTCCTTCACGCTCACCCCATCGAGCAGCACGCGGGAGAAGGGCCGGATATCAACCCCGCCAATCGTCACCTGCTGGCCCAGTTTTCGCGTCAGCATGTCGGCCGCCTCGTGGGCCAGCCGTGTTTGCACGCTTGGAATGCGCAACGCCACCAGCGCCCCCACAATAGCCAATACCAGCAGCAGGCCCATGCCCAGTAGTATTTTTAGCAGAATGAAGAGGAAACGACGCACCGGGGCAGGAGGAATGAACGCGGGAAACGCGGGTTAATCCGCAAAGTTGCGGTTTTTTAGTCGTTACCGGCAATCAAAGGTCGGCGTAGCCAACTATCAGGCCAATGGAACGGCCACCATTGGGCCGTGGTTCAACGCTATTGCGCCGTAGTGCGACCTTTGCGCACCCAACTTCGATTAAACCCATGCCCGCTTACCCCATTATCCTCGCCATCGAATCGTCGTGCGACGACACCGGCGCGGCCGTCCTGGCCGGCGGCCAGCTGCTGAGCAACGTCGTGGCCACCCAAAAAGTCCACGAGCAGTACGGCGGCGTAGTACCCGAGCTGGCCTCGCGCGCGCACCAGCAGCACCTGCTGCCCGTCGTCACGGCCGCCCTCAAAGAAGCCGGCATCACCAAAGACGACCTCGATGCTGTGGCCGTTACCCAGGGTCCCGGCCTGCTGGGTTCCTTATTGGTAGGTGGTATGTTCGCCAAGACCTTAGCCCTGGCCCTCGACAAGCCGCTGTTGGCCGTGAACCACATGCGCGCCCACATCCTGGCCCATTTCCTGCGCGACCCCAAGCCGGATTTCCCCTTCCTCTGCCTCACCGTGAGCGGCGGCCACACGCAGCTGGTGGTAGTGAAATCGGCCCTGGAAATGGAAGTCATCGGCCAGACCATCGACGATGCCGCCGGCGAAGCCTTCGACAAAACCGCCAAGCTGCTCGGCCTGCCGTACCCCGGCGGCCCGCACCTCGACAAGCTGGCCCGCCAGGGCAACCCGCTGCGCTTCGCCTTCCCGGTAGGTGCCATGCCCGGCTACGATTTTTCTTTCAGCGGCCTGAAAACGTCGGTGATGTACTTCCTGAAAAAGGAAGTAGCCGCCAACCCCGATTTCGTGGCCGAAAACCTGCCCGACCTCTGCGCCAGCATCCAGCACACCATTGTGGCTACGCTGCTGCGCCAGCTCCGCCGCGCCGCCGCCGATACCGGCCTGACGCAGGTGGCGCTGGCCGGCGGCGTGGCCGCCAATTCCGGCCTGCGCACCGCCCTGGAGGCCGAAGCCGTGGCCCAAAACTGGCAGGTTTTCATTCCCGATTTCGCCTTTTGCACCGATAATGCCGCCATGGTCGCCATGACCGCGCATTTTCAGTATGAAGCCGGCGACTTCGCCACCCAGCTCAGCAGCCCCAACCCGCGCCTGAAGCTGACGTAGGTTTGTGGCATAAGCTTCAGCTTGTGCGGACGAACGTTCAACGATAAAACGCACAAGCTGAAGCTTATGCCACACTGACTACCGAATTCCCATCATGGCCAAAGACGATAAACCTGTTATCATCAACATCAAAAACCGCCGCGCCGGCCACGAATATACCTTCCTGGCCAAGTACGACGCGGGCGTGATGTTGCAAGGCACCGAAATAAAAAGCATCCGCGAAGGCAACGTGAACCTCACCGATGGCTACTGCACCTTCGACCAGCGCGGCGACCTCTGGATTCACAGCATCCGCATCGCGCCCTATTCCTTAGGTACTTACAACAACCACGACGCCATGCGCACCCGCAAGCTCCTGCTCAACAAGCGCGAGCTCAAGCAGCTGGCTGGCAAAGCTGTAGACCAGGGCCTCACCATCATCCCCCTGCGCCTGTTCGTGACAGACCGCGGCTTTGCTAAAATCGAAATCGCCCTCGCCCAGGGCAAAAAGCTCTACGACAAGCGCAACGACCTCAAGGAAAAAGCCCAGAAGCGCGACATGGAAAGAATGTGATGAATGTGGGTGATGTGGAAATGTGATAATTGAATGACTCTGTTTGAGGCGATAGTAGCATCTTTGCAGTCTGTGAAAGCGTGAACAGAAATTAATTTTCACATTTCCACATCACCCACATTCTCACATTATTTTGAATCCCGGCATCTGCGCGCTCAGCGCCGTCCCCGTCCGCGCCGAGCCCAACGACCGGGCCGAGCTCGTTACCCAACTGCTTTTTGGCGAGTGCTACCACATTTTGGTGAAGCAGGAAAGCTGGCTGCAGGTCCAGCTCGCCGCCGACGACTACATAGGTTGGATTGATGCCAAGCAGCACACGCCCGTTTCGCCCGAGTACTACGCCGCCTGGCGCGCCCAGGACCACCCCCGCGCCCTCGACGTAGTGCAGGCCGTGAGCGACGCTACCACCAAAATCCCGCTCACCCTGGGCTGCCGCCTGCCGTTTTTCGATGGCATGAATGTGCGTATCGGCGAGCGCAACTACTTCTACAACGGCACTGCCACCAACCCCGCCGCCGCGCCTGATACCGCCCGCCAGGCGGCTCTGCTGCGCAAAATCGCCGTCATGTACCTGAAGGCACCTTACGTGTGGGGCGGCAAGAGTGTCTTCGGCCTCGACTGCTCCGGCCTCTGCCAGCAGCTTTATGGCCTGCTCGGCATCCAGCTCCCGCGCGATGCCCGCCAGCAAATCGACCACGGCCGCCCCGTGCATTTCGTGCCCCAGGCCAAATTCGGCGACCTCGCCTTCTTTGATAACGCCGAAGGCCGCATCGTGCACGTCGGCATGGTGATGGACGAGGGCCAGATTCTACACGCCCACGGCGAAGTCCGCCTCGACCCGCTCGACCACAACGGCATCTACAACCGCGACCGGCAAAAGTATTCGCACAAGCTGCGGCTGATAAAGCGCCTGTTGCCGGAGTAGGGGGGAGCAAGAGTAAAAAGGCCGTCATGCAGAGCGCAGCGAAGCATCTTGCCTGCCACCACTAATTCATTCGATTGGATTACTGCTGCGAGCAAGATGCTTCGCTGCGCTCTGCATGACGGTCTTGCTTCGTCCCTGATTGCCCAGCTGAACTTAACCCCCACACGCTTGTTTATCTGCTCGGAAACCGCTAGCTTTCGGCGGGTTATCCGAAACCCAACGCGTGTATGGACCAAAAAGTGTTAGTGCTGAATGGCGACTATACCGCCATCACCCTGTGCAGCGTGCAAAAGGCGTTTGTGCTCCTGTTTCTCGACAAAGCGGAAATGGTAGCCAAGTCCGACGGCACGCTCCGAACGATTTCGCAGGCTTACCCCAAGCCAAGCATCATCCGCTTGCAGCGCTACGTGCGCGTGCCCTACAAGGGCATTGCTCTGAGCCGCCACAACATCTTCAAGCGCGACCATTTCGAGTGCCAGTACTGCGGCTCGCCCAAGAATCTCACGCTCGACCACGTCGTGCCCCGCTCGCGCGGTGGAGAATCTTCGTGGACCAACCTGCTCACGGCCTGCGCCCGCTGCAACCACGCCAAAGGCCACCAAACGCCTAATGAAGCGGGTTTGACCATCCGGCAGCAGCCCAAAAAGCCGACCTTGGCGGGCTTCCTCCGCCTCTCGGCCGGCACTATCGACCAGAACTGGCACGCCTATCTAAACTAAGTTTGGTCGGGCAGGGTTGAGGCGAAGTACATTTGTCCTTCATCATCCCCCAATTCCTGTCCATGGCCTTACCCAAATTCGCTGCCACCCGCTCGTTTCACACCGAGCTGAAAACCCGGATAAATCAATACTTTGAAGAATCCGGCCGGCCAATGACGGGTAATGCCAGCCTCTTGTTCAAGGCGATATTGCTGGTCGGCATCATGGTGGCGCTCTACGTGCATCTCGTATTCTTCACGCCTGCTACCGGCTGGGCCTTGCTCGAATGCGCTTTGCTGGGCTGCGTTATCGCGGCTATCGGCTTCAACGTGATGCACGACGGGGCCCACGGTAGCTTCTCGCGCTACCCCTGGATGAACCGCATCGCGGCTTACACGCTCGGCGTGCTCGGCGGCAGCCCCTACATGTGGAACTCCAAGCACAACCTCATCCACCACACCTACACTAACATTGAGGGCCACGACGACGACATCAACATCCAGCCCTGGATGCGGATGACCCCCGACCAGCCCAAGCACCCGTTGCACCGCTACCAGCACCTCTACTTCTGGGCCCTTTACTGCATGCTCTACACGTCCTGGATTTTCGCCATGGACTACCAGAAATACTTCACCCGTCAAATCGGCGCCATCGGCCTCAAACCAATGAATACCGGCGAGCACGTCAGCTTCTGGGGCTTTAAAGTCCTGAACCTCCTGCTCTATGTGGCTCTGCCCATCTACATGGTTGGCTTCCTGCCCTGGTTTGCCGGCTTCATGCTGAGCACTGCCGTTGCTGGCCTGGTCCTGAGTATGGTATTCCAGCTGGCCCACACTGTGGAAGATGCCGCTTTCCCCATGCCCCACGCCACCACCGGCAAGCTCGAAGACGAGTGGGCCATCCATCAAGTACGCACCACGGCCAACTTTGCTACCGATAACAAAGTGGTTAGCTGGCTGGTAGGCGGCCTCAATTTCCAGATTGAGCACCACCTGTTCCCCAAGATTTCGCACGTGCACTACCCCGCCATCAGCAAGATTGTGAAGCAGGTGTGCGATGAGTTCGATGTGAAATACAATAACTACGCCCGTACCCGCTCGGCCGTCGTGTCGCACGTCATGTTCCTGCGCCAGATGGGCCGCGCCGCGTAGAGACGCATATTTGCGTCTCGTCGTTGAACGATAACAGAAGAACAGAAAAGGCCCCGACGCAATTGCGTCGGGGCCTTTTGCATTGTTGCGAAACAGCTTTTGCTAACCAATAAAGGCCAGCAGGTCAGCCGTCAGCTTGTCCTTCTCGGTGAAGAACAGGCCGTGAGGTGCACCTTCATACACCTTCAGCTCCGCGCCAGCCACCATTTTGGCCGTGCGCTCGCCGCTTACCGCGAAGGGCACCGTCTGGTCCTTGTCGCCGTGAATCACGAGCGTAGGCACGGTCACTTTCTTCAAATCGTCGCGGAAGTCCGTACCCGAGAATGAGGTTACGCAGTCGTCCGTTGCATTGGGCGCGGCCAGCGTGGTCACCGTCTGGTTCCAGTTCAGTACCGCCTGGCTCACGGGGTGGCTAATCATGCTCTGGCCGTAAAAATCCTTGGCGAAGCTCTCCAGGAAAGCAAACCGGTCCTTGAGAATGCCCTCGTGCATGCCGTCGAATACTTTCTGCGGCACGCCGTCGGGGTTGTCGCCGGTTTGCAGCATGAAAGGCGTCACGGCGCTCACGAAGGCCACGCGGGCCAGCCGCTCCTGCCCGTAGTTGCCGATGTAGCGGGCAATTTCGCCGCCGCCCATCGAGAAGCCCACCAGCGTCACGCTGGTTAGGTCGAGTTCGGTCAGCAGCGCGTTCAGGTCCGAAGCCAGCGTGTCGTAGTCGTAGCCGCCCCACGGACGCGACGAACGGCCGAAACCGCGCCGGTCGTAGGCAATCACGCGCTTGCCGGCCTTCGCCAGCGCCACCGCCTGATGCTCCCACATGGTATGGTCGAGCGGCCAGCCGTGAATGAGCACTACCGGTGCACCTTGGCCCCAATCTTCGTAAAAAATCTGGATCGGATGCCCAGCTGCGTCGTTGCCTGCTTTGATGTAAGCCATTAGAAGAAGTTTTTTGTGAATTGACTTCTTCCTCTACTCTATGGTATCGAGCTAGGTTGCGTGGTACAAGAGTAAGATTGTGGCTTCCGACAATAATAAGCTGTAGCTCCTTTGTTTGCGCTGCTCAAATTTTTGAAGGATGATTAGCAACAACTTGTTTTCAAATTCCTGCAGGCTTGGGCCCGCATCCTGCCACTGAACACTTATCCTTCGTCCGGTATCCGGGTCTCGCTGCATGATAGAAGACAGGTGTATATCACATCCGAAAGCACCCCGCAGTTCGTTATTTCATAGAAATAGTAGGTCTGACTGATGGGCGAAAACACCACAAAGTCCTGCTGAACAGCAGTTCCGAGCGGATACTTCCGGTACCCATCGCTCGACCACCCATTTGTAGCGCTGTCGAGGGGAAAATTGGGGATGCTACGGCCGATTAGGTTCGTCAGGGAGTCAGCGTTTGTTCGAAATGTGCCTTCCCGGTATAATTGAATAATGCGTGCCTCTGCAAGTCGGTAGCTATTAGTGTGAAGATTATAAAAACTGCGAACGGCACTATTGTACGCACTGCAACCTGTCAGCCCAGCAATAGAGCAAGTGCAGTATGAGAAGATATGGAAGTAGCGCATAGCGGCTGAAAGGGTGCGTAAATGTAGGAATAGCTAGGGTGCTGGCCGAATAAGTTGTTAGCAAAACCGTCTGAAAACCCGTACCTTTGCGCCCCCGCCAGGGTGGCGGGCCTTGCTGCACAACGGCAAGGTGTTCAATAAGAACCGCGAATTGGCCCGGGTACCGGCCTTCTCGTTTATCTAAGCGGTACCCAAAAGCTATTATGGCAGAATTGATTGACGATTTCGACTGGGATAATGTCGGAGCCACCGGTTTTGGTGGAAACTACTCGGCCGACCAGCGCGCCGAGATGGAGCAGATGTACGGCGACACGCTGACCACTGTCCAGGAAGAAGAAGTAGTGACGGGTACCGTGGTTGGCATCACCGACCGCGACGTAATCCTGAACATCGGCTTCAAATCCGATGGTCTGGTGTCGATTACTGAATTCCGCGACCTGCCCGACTTGAAAATCGGTGACACGGTGGAGGTATTCATCGAAGACCAGGAAGACATCAACGGCCAGCTCATACTGAGCCGTAAGAAAGCTAAAATCAAGCAGGCCTGGAAGGCTATTTACGATGCCCTCGAGCTGGATACCATCCTCGAAGGTGTAGTGAAGCGTCGCACCAAAGGCGGCCTCATCATGGAGCTCGACGGCGTAGAAGCCTTCCTGCCCGGCTCGCAAATCGACGTGAAGCCCATCCGTGACTTCGACATTTATGTTGGTCGTCGCATGGAAGTGAAAGTGGTGAAAATCAACTCCGCTTTCGACAACGTAGTGGTTTCGCACAAAGTACTCATCGAGAAAGACCTCGAGAAGCAGCGTGAGGCTATCCTGAACAACCTTGAGAAAGGCCAGATTTTGGAAGGCAACATCAAGAACATGACCAACTTCGGCGTGTTTATCGACCTCGGCGGTGTCGACGGTCTGCTGCACATCACGGACATTTCGTGGGGCCGCATCGCTCACCCGAGCGAAGTGCTGACCCTGGACCAGAAACTGAACATCGTAGTATTGGACTTCGACGAAGCCAAGAAGCGTATCAGCCTCGGTCTGAAGCAGCTGACTCCTCACCCGTGGGATTCGCTGCCGGCCGACCTGCAGCCGGGCTCCAAAGTATCGGGCCGCATCGTGAACGTGGCCGACTATGGCGCTTTCATGGAAGTGGTACCCGGTGTGGAAGGCCTCATCCACGTTTCGGAAATGAGCTGGAGCCAGCACCTGCGCAACCCGCAGGACTTCATCAAGCAGGGCGACACGGTAGAAGCGCAGATTCTGACGCTCGACCGCGAAGACCGCAAGATGAGCCTCGGCATCAAGCAATTGACCGAAGACCCGTGGACCCGTGGCGATTTCGCCGACAAGTACGCCGTGGGCAGCAAGCACAGCGGCCTCGTGCGCAACCTGACCAACTTCGGCCTGTTCGTTGAGCTGGAAGAGGGTGTGGACGGCCTCGTGCACGTTTCCGACCTGTCGTGGACCAAGAAAATCAAGCACCCATCGGAAATGGTGAAGGTGGGCGATAAGCTGGACGTAGTAGTGTTGGAGCTGGACCTCGGCGCTCGTCGCCTGGCCCTGGGCCACAAGCAGCTGGAAGAAAACCCCTGGGATACTTTCCAGACGGTGTTCACCCCCGGCTCGGTACACAAGGCTACCATCACCGAGAAGTCGGAGCGTGGCGCGGTACTCGAATTGCCTTACGGCATCGAGGGCTTCGCTTACCCCAAGTCGTTGGTGAAAGAGGATGGCTCGAACGCCGAGAACGGCGAGCAGCTGGACTTCCGCGTAACGGAGTTCTCGAAGGATGACCGCCGCATCGTGCTTTCGCACACGGCTGTGTTTGACAAGGCTGCCGCTGCTGAAGACGATAGCCGTAACTCCAAGTTCAAGAAGAAAACCAACACCAAAGCGGGCGAAACCCAGGGTGAAGGCAAAATCAGCGACTTGAAGAAGACGGAAGAGAAGTCGACCCTCGGCGACCTCGACGCCCTGAGCGCCCTGCGCGACCAGATGATGGGCAACGAGCGAAAGGCTGGTGAGCAGAAGCTGAAAGCTGCTGCTGCTACCAAGCCTGCCGACGTTCCCGCCGCTGGCCCCGACAACGCCCAGGCGCTGGAGGATGGTGCTGCCGCTGGCAAAGGCGCTACGAATGCTGCCACGCCCGAGGCTGCCGCTCAGGCTGCTGCCACCATCGAAGGCACTGCTCCTGCTGCCGCCGAAGCTGCTCCGGCCGCTGAAGCTGCTGAGGAAGGTAGCCTGCTGGCCGGTATCACCGGTGCTGCTGCTGCTGCCCTCGACACCGTGAAGCACGCCGCTGCCGACGCTGTAGACGCTGTGACGCACTCGGAAGCTTTCCACAAGGCTTCGGAAGTAGCCGGTGACCTGGTGGACAAGGCCAAAGGCCTGGTTGCCGGTGACGACGCTGCCGACAAAAAAGACGACGAAGCCAAAGCCTAACCGCCTAGCTTAGTTGCAGAAAGGAGCCCCGGCGCATGCGCCGGGGCTTTTTTTGTGCCGAAACCTTGCCCAGCCCAAACCGGCTGCTTACCTTTGCTCTCCCAAAAGACCACTACTGGTGACGTGACCGAGTGGCTAGGTAGAGGTCTGCAAAACCTCCTACGGCGGTTCGAATCCGCCCGTCACCTCAGCAGCAATGCTTCGAAAAGCCCCATTTGCCACCCGGCCGATGGGGCTTTTTTCGTGGATAATGGGGCGGGTGGCGGGTTTTGTCCGCATTATGCCTACATTTCGTAGCCAAGCTGGGCCATTGGCCGTACTTGCGCCTGAACTCCGACTTTTACCACCCCATCCCTTATGAAGATTGTTGACCTCCGCACCATGCGCGGGCCGAGCTACTGGTCTGTGAAGCACCATAAGCTCATCGTTGCCAAAGTTGATTTACAGGAGTTTGCCGGCCAGTGGTCGAATGCCGTGCCGGGGTTTGCCGGGCGGCTGATGAAGCTATTTCCCAACATCGGGACCGTGCAGCCGGGCGGCATGAGCGGTAAGCAGGCCGCCAAGCACCAGCCCCTGACCCTGGAGGCGCTGAACGATGGCGAGCCGCTGGGCTACGTTATCCAGCATGTAGCGCTGGAGCTGCAGCGGCAGGCCGCCATGCTCGTGTATTGGGGCAAGAGCTACCCGGCGCAGGAGGAAGGGGTGGAGTACGTGGTATTTGCCTACCAGGAGGAGCGCGCTGGCCGCCGCGCCGCCGAGGCTGCCGTGGAAGTGGTAGAAGCCGTATGTCGCAAGGAAAAGGTGGATTTGAAGCCCATCATCACCGAGCTGCACGAAATCCGGGAAGATGAATTCTTCGGGCCGAGCACCTACAGCATCGTGGCGGAGGCCGCTTCGCGCAACATTCCCTATATCCAGCTCAAGAACACCAGCATCATTCAGCTGGGCTACGGCGTGAACCAGCGCCGCATCTGGGCTACCACCACCAGCCTGACTTCGCACGCGGGCGTGGAAGTGGCCGGCAATAAGAACCGCACCAAGGCAATGCTGAATGACGCGGGCGTGCCCGTGCCGCGCGGCACCACCGTGTATTCGGAGGCGGGCCTGCGCGATGCCATCGACGAACTGGGCTTCCCCATCGTGACCAAGCCGCTCGACGGCAACCACGGCAAGGGCGCCACTATCCGCATCATGAACTGGAAAGATGCCGCCGAGGGCCTGAAAGCTGCGCAGGTGTACTCGCGGGCCGTGATTGTGGAGCAGTTTATCGAAGGCTTCGACTTCCGCCTGCTGGTGGTGAACGGCAAGCTCATTGCTGCTGCCAAGCGCACACCGGCCGCCGTGACCGGCGATGGCAAAAGCACCATTCAGAAGCTCATTGATGAGGTAAACAAGGACCCGCGCCGGGGCATTGGCCACGAAAAGGTGCTCACCAGCATCAAGGCCGACAAGCACACGCTGGATATTCTCAAAGCCCGCAAGCTGACGCTGAAATCGGTGCTGCCCGCCGGCGAAATCCTGTACCTGAAAAGTACGGCCAACATCAGCACCGGGGGCACTGCCACCGACGTGACCGACCAGATGCACCCTTACAACGTGCTGATGGCCGAGCGCGCCGCCGGCATCGTGGGTCTCGACATCTGCGGCATCGACCTGATGGCCACCGATATTGCTATTCCGCTGAACGAGAGCCGGGGTGCGGTGATTGAGGTGAATGCCGCGCCCGGCTTCCGCATGCACATCGCGCCCACTGAAGGCCTGCCCCGCAACGTGGCCGCGCCGGTGGTGGATATGCTGTTTCCGCGCGGCAGCACGGCCCGTATTCCGATTATTGCCGTGACCGGCACGAACGGCAAAACCACCACCACGCGCCTAATTGCGCATCTTGTGGCCAGCAAGGGCTATAAAGTCGGCTTCACCACCACCGACGGCATCTACATCCAGGGCGTGCAGCTGCAAACCGGCGACTGCACCGGCGGCCAGAGCGCCGAGTTTGTGCTAAAGGACCCCACGGTGAACTACGCCGTGCTCGAAACGGCGCGTGGCGGCATGTTGCGCTCGGGCCTGGGCTTCCATAGCTGCGACATTGCAGTGGTGACCAACGTGGCGGCCGACCACCTCGGCATGCGCGACATCTACACCGTGGAGGAAATGGCCGCCGTGAAGGGCGTGCTGCCTCGCACGGTGCGCAAAAACGGTTGGGCTGTGCTCAATGCCGACGACGACCTGGTGTACGCCATGGCCCGCACTGTAGATTGCCGCGTGGCCCTGTTCAGCATGAACGAGCACAACCCGCGTATTCTGGAGCACGTGGAGGCCGGCGGCGTGGCGGCGGTGTACGAGGAAGGCTATGTCACGATTTACCGCAACAGCTACAAGCTGCGCATCGACCGGGCCGCCGAGTTTCCGGTGACGTTTGAAGGCCGGGCGGGCTTCAACATTGAGAACTGTCTGGCGGCGGCACTGGCCGGCTACCTGGCCGGGTTTGAGAGCGATGACATCAAAACCGCGTTGCGCACCTTCGTACCCTCGGCCACGAAAACGCCGGGCCGCATGAACGTCTATAAATTCCCCAAGTTCGACGTGATTGTGGACTACGCCCATAACACGGCGGGCATTACCAAATTCGCCGAGTTCATGGAAGCTACGCCGGCCACGCACAAAATCGGGGTGGTATCGGGCCTGGGCGACCGCCGCGACGAGGATACGCTGGGCTTTGCCCGCATCGCGGGCCGCATCTTCGATGAAGTTATTCTGCGCCAGGACCGCGACCTGCGCGGTAAGACGAAGGAATTCCTGCGTGAAATCATGGAGCGCGGCCTGCGCCTCGACAAGCCCGACCTGAAAATTACTTACATCGAGAAGGAGCCCGATGCCATCGCCCACGTGCTAAAAACGGCCCCGCAAGGCGCAGTTATCACGCTGTTTGCTGAGGATATTGCCGCTGCTACAGCTCAGCTGGATGAGTTCGAGCGAGCTGTCTGAACCGCGGATTTATCGGATTCGTCGGATTTTGTGGCCGATTTAGGTCATCAAAAAAGGCTGCCGATTGGCAGCCTTTTTTGATGACTGTGGGTATTCGGTATACGTTGAAAATCGGCAACAAAATCCGACGAATCTGCGGTTCAGACTTATTTGAGCGTGAACGTCGTCTTACCCATCAGCTGGCCGCTTTCATACAGCTCCACCGTGTGCAGGCCCTTCTTGTACTCGGCCCCTTTGGCATACACAAATTCCAGTTTCTGCTTGGTGTTGTCGTACACCACGTCCTGCTTTTGGGTGTAGAAAGCCTCTTGGCCGTCCACGGTGAAGGTGCCGCCGCCGGTGCTCAGGTTGTAGAGGGCCGCGCCATCGGGCTCCAGAATGCGCAGGTAGATTGCTTTGGTTTCTTTGGGCGATACGTCGTTGCGGGCCAGGTTGGCAGTGATTTTGACTTTCTCCACGCGCTTGGCTTTGAACTCCTCCTTATCGTCCTCCTTCTCCTTGTTTTTGGAGGTGATGATGGCGACGTGGATGTTGTCGGCCTGCAGGCGCGAGGCCACGCCCACTTTCTCGGCCAGCTCCTTATTGCTGCGCACCACCGTGCTGATGGTGTCGGTCAAGCGGTTCTGCTTTTCCTTGAGGGTGGTGGTTTCGGTGTAGAGCGACTCGTTGTCCTTCTTCAGTTGGGCAATGTCGTCGTCCTTTTTGCGCAGCTGGCCTTCCAGGTTCTGGGCGCGCTTCTTGAACAGGTTTTGCTGGGCAATAGAAAAGCTGCCGGCCTTAAAGGAGCGCAGCTTCAGCAGGTCGGCATTCACGCCGGCGATTTTGGATTCGAGCGAGTCGTTGCTCAGGCCCAGTGCCTGCAGCTCTGAGCTTTGGCGCTCAAAATCAGCCTTCAGGGCTTCGTACTGCTTGATTTGCTCCTGAAGCTTGCTGTCCTTGGCTTTTACTTCGGTAGTCAGTACTTCGTTCTGCTGGCCTTTCTGCTGGTTGAGGTAAAACAGAACGCCGTTGATGCCTAGGAGCACCAGCACGAGGGCTACCCAAAGGAGGACGCGGCTGTTGTTGGAGCGGGGTTCGGGGGTTTCGTTCGGGTCCATGCGGGAATAGTTAAGCGAGAGTAGCGGGAAAAAAATCAAGGATGGTGGCGCGGTGCGCCGCGTACCTTTGGCGTAAAAATAGGGGACTTTATTGCCCTGGCAAGTTTATTCTATACTTCGGCCACATGGAAACGGTTTCTGCGAACTTCGATGCGGCCTACTGGCAAGCACGTTACGCTGCCGGCCGCGACGGGTGGGATGCCCATACCATTACCCCGCCGCTGCGCGATTATTTCGACCAGCTCGATGTGGCCGCGCAGCCGCGCATCCTCATTCCCGGAGCCGGCCGGGCCTACGAGGCCGAATATCTGCACCAGCTGGGTTTCCAGCAGGTATTCGTGGCCGATATTGCCCCGGAAGCCCTGGCGGCGCTGGTCGCCCGCGTACCCGATTTTCCCCGGGAACACCTGCTGCTGGCTGACTTCTTTGCCCTGCCCAACGCCCCGGCCTACGATTTAATTGTGGAGCAGACGTTTTTCTGCGCCCTCAACCCCGCGCTGCGCCCAGCCTATGCCCGCCAGTGCGCCCACCTGCTACGGCCCGGCGGTACGCTCATGGGCCTGCTATTCGATACCGATTTCGGCCCCGTGCAGGAGCCGCCGTTCGGTGGCAGCCGGGAAGAATACCGGGCGTACTTCGCGCCCTACTTTGCGTTTCGCCATTTCGAAACGGCTACCAATTCGCTCAAGCCCCGGCAGGGGCGGGAGCTGTTTATTTGTCTGAAGAAGAAATAGGTTGTAGCGCGAAGCGGAAGCTTCGCGTCCGACCGCGTCACTTGCCAATTTGTTCTACGCTCCGCGAAGCTTCCGTTTCGCGCTACATCTCCCGAAACCCATGCTCCAAGCCCTCGCCAACACCCTCCCGCACTTCCGCCACACCAACTCCGGTCAGTTCTTCCTCATGGCCGGCCCCTGCGTCATCGAGGGCGAGGACATGGCCCTGCGCATTGCCGAGCGCATCAAGCACATGACGGATAAGTTGCAGATTCCCTTCATTTTCAAGGGCTCGTACCGCAAGGCCAACCGCTCGCGGCTGGACTCGTTCACCGGCATTGGCGATGAAACGGCGTTGCGCATTCTGCAAAAAGTAGGGCGTGAAATCGGCGTGCCCACGGTCACTGACATTCACGAATCGACCGAGGCTGCGCTGGCCGCCGAGTACGTGGACATGCTCCAGATTCCGGCCTTCCTGTGCCGGCAAACTGATTTGCTGGTAGCCGCCGCCCAAACCGGCAAAGTGGTTAACATCAAAAAAGGCCAGTTTCTGAGCGGCGAGGCCATGAAATGGGCTGTGGACAAGGTGCGCCAGGCCGGTAATCCCAACGTCATCCTCACCGAGCGCGGTAATTCCTTCGGCTATTCCGAGCTGGTGGTTGATTTCCGTAACCTGCCCACCATGCGCCGCTTCGAGGTGCCCGTGGTGATGGACGTGACGCACTCGCTGCAACAGCCCAACCAGGCCAGCGGCGTGACCGGCGGCCAGCCCGCCCTCATCGAAACCATTGCCAAAGCCGCCATTGCCGTAGGAGCCGATGGCCTGTTCATCGAAACCCACCCTACGCCCGCCACGGCGCTCTCCGACGGGGCCAACATGCTGCCGCTCGACCAGCTCGAAGCCCTGCTGCAAAAGCTGACGCGCGTGCGCCAGGCCATTCAGGACCGGGGCGAGGTGGAGCTGAACCAGCTGCCGTAGCCTTGTGCCGTGGACTCTGCGAGTCCGCGCGTGGGCCAGTCTGCGCAGGCATCAGTTCAGAATATTCGTCCACGCGCGGACTCGCAGAGTCCACGGTACACACGGTACAATTATACCCGCAGCGAGAAATGCTGCTTGGGCTGGTTCTTCCGAAAAAAGACCAATCCGACGTAAAACAAATCCACTGTCACCGTCACGTCGGGGTGGATTTTGATGGCCTCCCAGGCCCGCTCCATTTCCTCCGACCAGTGAATGTCGTCGAACACAAACACCGATTCATCGGTGCGGTGGGCCAGGCATAGCTCGAAGTAGCGTAGCGTGGGCTCGTAGCGGTGGTTGCCATCGAAAAAGGCAAAGTCCACGGGTTTGCCCAACGCCGCCAGGGTGGGAGCGAGGGTGTCATCAATATTGCCCTCCACAATGCGCACATTGCCGATGCTGAGCGCCGCAAAGGTTTCGCGGGCCACGGCCGCTACGTTGGGGCAGCCCTCGAAGGTGATGACGGGATGGCGCGAGTCGGCGGCGGCCAGGTAGGCCGTGGTGAGGCCCAGGGAAGTGCCCAACTCCAGAATGGTAGTGGGCCGGAAATAATTGACCAGCCGAAACAGCAGCTGCGCCAGATGGGCCGGCTTTGCTGCCGTGCGGGCAATGTCGGCCACGCGGCGCTGCCTGCCCGCGCCGGTGTGCGAGCCCGCCCCCAAATCGGTAACGCTGATGCTGGTCGGGCTGCCGAGTAATTGCTGCCGCCGCGCCTCAATGGCCCCGTAGGTCCCGTAGGTGCCCTCGTGCCGAACGGCCGAAGTGTATAGGCCGAACACGAACGGCGAGTGTAGGCCATGGGCATTGCCCGAACGAAGCCAGAAGCGGAGGTAGGCGAGGAGTTGAAACAACCTGATTTTAGCTGTTAGCTTTCAGCTGCTAGCCGTTAGCTACTGCTGCCATCAGCAGGACAAAGCTAACAGCTAATGGCTGCCAGCTAATAGCTCAGTTAAGACGATACGGAACCATCAGGGTGAACTCCGGGATTTCTACCGTGAATTCCTGGCCGTTGGCCAGGCGCTCCATGAGGTAGGTGCCGCACATTTTACCCACGCCCGATTTTAGATTGCAGCCGCTCACGTACTGGTGCGACTCGCCGGGCTCCAGCACGGGCTGGCGGCCTACCACGCCTTCGCCCTCTACTTCGCGCACCACCCCATTGGCATCGTGGATGTGCCAGTGGCGGCGCAATAGCTTCACGGTGAACTCGCTGTCGTTGCGAATATCGATTTTGTAGGCGAATACAAAATGCTCCTGGCCGGGGCTGGAGTAGTCGGGCAGGTAATTGGTCGTAACCGAAACGGTGACGCCTTGCGTAGTGGTGGTGGGCATAATCGGCGGAGCTAAAAGGTAGCTGCGGGCGTAACAGCCGCCCGCCAGAATTGGTTTTACGCAAATTTGGCTCCAGAACGCCGCACAAATCCCGTTTATTTTCTCAAAAACTTCAATGGTAAAGATAGCCGAAAGCTGGCGGCCCGTATTGGCCGCCGAGTTCGAAAAGCCTTATTTTCAGCGCCTCATCGCGTTTGTGAAAGGCGAATACGCCACGGCCACGGTTTACCCGGCGGGCTCCAATATTTTCCACGCCTTCGAGGCCACGCCGTTCGATAAGGTTAAGGTCGTAATTCTGGGGCAGGACCCGTACCACGGCAAAAATCAGGCGCACGGCCTGTCGTTCTCGGTGCAGGAGGGGCAGCGCACGCCGCCCTCACTCATCAATATTTTCAAGGAGCTGCAAGCCGATATCCCCGGCACGGCCCCCGCGCCCAACGGCAACCTCGACCGCTGGGCCGAGCAGGGTGTGCTGCTCCTGAACGCCACGCTCACGGTGCGCGCCACCGAGCCGGCCTCGCACCAGAAAAAAGGCTGGGAAGAATTTACTGATGAGGTTATTCGCAAGGTTTCCAACGAGAAGGAGCACGTCGTGTTCATCCTCTGGGGCGCTTACGCGGGCAAGAAGTTGGAGCTCATTGATGAGCGCAAGCACTTGGTTATAAAATCAGTACATCCTTCTCCCTATGCGGCCGATAAGGGTTTCTTCGGTAGCAAGCCTTTCAGCAAAGCCAATGCCTGGCTGGTAGAGCACAAGTTGGCGCCGGTGAAATGGTAAAGGGAGTTAAGTAGTCAGTCATCAGTAATCGGTAGTCAGACAGAAATCAATTGACTGATTCCTAAATAGCTGAAATCTGACTACTGAATACTCATTACTGACTACCTACTTAAGAGTTAAAAGTGAGGAGTTAAGAGTTAGCAGGAATGGCCCTGGCAACTCTTGACTCCTCACTTTTAACTCTTAACTGACCTAATGAATGATATTGAACAAGCGGCTCCAGCGGATTTTGTGCCAGAAGTCGGCGTTGGGGTCCGTTGAGAGCCAGATGAGGACGGCTTTGCCCACGACGTGGTCTTCGGGTACGAAGCCCCAGAAGCGCGAATCTTCCGAATTGTGGCGGTTGTCGCCCATCATCATGTAGTAGTTCTGCTTCAGGGTGTAGCTGGTGAGCATTTTACCGTTCTGGTAAATCATGCCATCCTGCCAGGTAATGCCTTCGTTATGCTCGTAGCGGGCCACTATCTTGAAGTAGATGGCGGCGTTGGCGGGGGAGAGGGCAATGGTCTGGCCCTTTTTGGGGATGGGCAGCGGGCCGTAGTTGTCGAGGTTCCAGTTGCGCGGGGTGGCGCTTATGGCCATCGAGCCGTGGAAATCGGCCACGTCGGGGAATAGCATAACCTGCGGCTGGAGCACCGTCATGTCCTTCACGTAGGGCTGCTTTTTGAAGTAATCGGCCGCCGTCTGCGTGCAGCTGATGGTGTAGCCGTAGGTGCCCTGGGTGGGGCCGGGCACGGCCTGGGGCATGCCGCCGGGCTGGTCGTAGTCGACCACGCCTTGGGCGCGCAGGGCGGCCAGCACCTCATCGTTGGGGTTGTCGACCTGCATGAAGTACGTGGTTTGCAGGCCGAGAGGCGTCACGCCGGGCTTCCCGTTGAGGAATACCTTGCCGTCTCTGATTTCGAGGGTATCGCCGGCCACGGCCACGCAGCGCTTGATGTAGTTGGTGCGCAGGTCGGCGGGGTATTGCGTTTCGTGGGGCACATGGAACACCACCACGTCGTTGCGCTTGATTTCTGAGAAGCCCGGCAGCCGGAACGTGGGCAGCTGGATGAGGTCGGAATAGCTTTTCATGCCCGTGCCCCAAAGGGTTTGGTGTGTGAGGGGCACCTGCAAGGGCGTTTGGGGCGTGATGGGGCCGTAGTGCAGCTTGCTCACAAACAGGTAGTCGCCCACCAGCAGCGACGATTCCATGCTGGGCGAGGGAATCGTGTACGCCTCAAACGTGGCCCAGCGAATGAGCGTGGCGGCCACGATGGCAAAAATCAGCGAATCGGCCCATTCGCGGGTTTTCGTTTTGGTCGGCTGGGGCGGAGTGGTGGGGTCGGTTTTGAGCAGGGACATGGGGGGAGCAAGCTTGGGCTTGGCAATGAATATCAGTCAAAGAAACGTAGCAGAATGCCGGGGCCGCGCAGCGCCAGCCTCTAAAGCCGGAAGGACTACAAATCCAGCAGCTCTTTCATTCCGAAAACGCCCGGGCGGCCGGGCAGCCACTCGGCCGCTAGCAGGGCCCCCAGGGCAAATCCTTCGCGGCTGTGGGCCTCGTGCTTCAGCTCCAGCGTATCCACGTCGGAGGTGTAGGTGACGATGTGCGTACCCACCGCGTCGCCGGTGCGCTCGCTGATGATGGCCAGCTCGGCGGGCAGTTCGGTGGGGGCGTTGCGCCAGGTGGTTTTGGTGGGGAAGTGGCGCAGGATACCTTCGGCCGCCGTGAGGGCGGTGCCGCTGGGCTGGTCGATTTTCTGGGTGTGGTGAATTTCGCGCATGGCCACGTCATAGCTGCCGTACTGCGCCATTTTGGCCGCGATGTACTCGTTGAAGTGGAAGAACAGGTTCACACCCACGCTGTAGTTGGAGGCGTAGAACAGGCTGCCATCCAGCTGGGTGGTAAGGGCGCGGGCTTCCTCAAAATGATGCAGCCAGCCTGTAGAGCCGCACACCACGGGAATACCCTGCCCCAGGCAGGTCATCACGTTGGCAAAAGCCGAGTCAGGGTGGGTGAATTCGATGGCAACGTCGACGGTTTCCGGCGTGAAATCGCGGATGTTCGACTGGCTGGCGTGCGGGTCCACAATGCCCGTAATTTCGTGCCCGCGCTGGGCGGCCAGCGCGCCAATGGTCTGGCCCATTTTGCCGTAGCCGATGAGGAGGATTTTCATTTGTTTAGGTAGTCGGAATGCAGTAACTGGCAGATGGAGAGGGGAAAGTGGCCGGAATGCTTATTTCACCCGCAGCGCAAACATGACGCCCGGGGCCGTGGGCAGGAAGCTCGTTTGCCCGGGCACGGCTAGCATGCGGGGTTCCCAGTGCAGGCTCAGGTCATCGCTCACGTCAAAATCCTGGAGGTGGGCATCAACCAGCGCATCCACGATTTGCAGGCCGTAGGCCAGGCCAATGTAGAGGTAGAAAATGTCGCGGTAGCCCCGGTAGAATATCACGCCGCTGTTGAGACCCTCTCTGCTACGCACTAGTTCAGCACCGCTTTTAAATTCCGGGTCGAGTACTTTTTTTCGGCCGGACGTTACCTCATTGTAGGCGTAGGCAAAATCATGGTAGTGCTTTTGGTAATACCATTCGCCGTAAATCACACCGCCCAACGCACCGTACACCAGCGGCAGCTTCCAGTAGCGGTGGTTGTAAATCTGGCCCGCGCCGGGTAGCACCAGGGCCAGCATGGCCGCCTTGCCGGGCCGCGTAAGGCGGATGCCTTTGAAACCAAAGGCGCGGAACATGTGCTCGGTGCGCTTGGCCGAGTCGGCGGCGGCTTTTTGCCTCTTGGCGGCGGGCGTCACCACCACTTCCCGGCGCTCGGTGGTGTCGGCCAGAATGGCGGCCGGGGTACGAGTGGGCGCCGGGTTCGGGTCGAATACCTGCGCGTAGCCAGCGTGGCTGGCCAGCAGGCTACCCAGAAGCAACCCAGCAAAGGCCAGAAAGGAAATCCGTTTTTTCATAACAAACCAGCTAACGGCAAGGGCCGGTATTTAGCGTGCTCCGCGCCCCCTAACGGGCGCGGGCACCAATACGGACGGGTTACGATGGCTGCAGAATGTGCAGAATGCGCTGCATATCCTCCACCGAATCGAAGGCGATTTTGATTTCGCCGTTGCCCTTGGGCGTGGGGCGCACCTGCACGCGCGAGCCAAACCGGTCGGTGAGGTGGCGCTCGGCGCGGCGGATTTCGGCCACCGGCACGGCGGGCGGCGCGGGCGTGGCATCGCCGTCGGTCTTGGGCTTGGCCTCGGTGCCGTTGCGGCCGTAGCCGTTGCGCACCAGCTCCTCCACGCGGCGCACGGAGAGCTCCTCGGCCACGGTTTTGCGAAACAGCTCGACCTGCAGCTTGGCATCGTCGAGGCCGATGAGGGCGCGGGCGTGGCCCATGCTGATTTCGGCATCGCGCAGGCCAATCTGCACATCGGGCGGCAGCTTCAGCAGGCGCAGGTAGTTGGTCACGGTCGTGCGGTTCTTGCCTACGCGGTCGCCCAGCTCTTCCTGGCGCAGGTTGCACTCGCTCAGCAGGCGCTGGTAGCTGAGGGCAATTTCGATGGCATTCAGGTTTTCGCGCTGAATGTTCTCAATCAGGGCCATTTCCAGCATCTGCTGGTCGTCGGCCTTGCGGATGTAGGCGGGAATCGTATCCAGGCCGGCCAGTTTGGAGGCCTGCAGGCGGCGCTCGCCGCTGATGAGCTGGTAGGAGTTGGTGCCGAGCTGGCGCAGCGTTACGGGCTGAATAATGCCCTGAATTTTAATACTGTCGGCCAGTTCCTGCAGCGCTTCCTTATCGAAGTGCGTGCGGGGCTGGTAGGGGTTGGCCTCGATGTGCTCGACGGAAATGAAGCCCACCGAATTGACGGGGTGCGACACGAGCCGGTCGCCGGAGTTGGGCCGGTCGCCTTTTTTCTCGTAGCTGCCTTCAATCAGGGCGTTGAGGCCCCGGCCCAGCCCGCTCTTGCGTTTCACTGCGGCGGCGGCGGCCAGGGCAGCTTGCAATTTCTCTTCGTTCTTCTCTAAAGCCATAGTTCATCGGCCGGGCCCATAAAAGGCACTCGGCAACGGATGTCAAAATTACGGATTGTTGGGCGAAGGGCAAGCCGATAAGTTTGGGGCGAGCGGTTGAGGTTGAAATTAGGCTTTAATACAGTTAGATTTGAGCCCCAGCGGGGCGGCATATCGGTAGCAAAACCAGGGCGTGAGAATGGCGAAGCCCCAGCGGGGCGACACTCGTTCAACGAATGCCGCCCCGCTGGGGCTTTAAGAATCTGGAGAAGCTGGAGTTGCTACCGATATGTCGCCCCGCTGGGGCTTTTCAACTGCTCAGATTATCTTTATAGAGGTTCTACATCAGTTGGGAATCGGCTCCATTGGCGCCAAAGTGATGCATCATCAGATTATTTATCTGTGGCATTCCTTCCATTCCAAGCCCGATTCAGATGGGAATAGACGTGGGCGATATCAATTTGGAGTTCAATCTCGCCGTATTCACAGTTGTTATACAGTTCTTTGCACAAGTTTGATAGATGCTCTTGCGCATCCTCTAACTCGTACATAAAAGTTGCCCAAGCAGCCGGGTCGGTTCGTCTATCAATCATAATCTGAACCGAAAATCAAACCCTAAATCCGCTCGTCCTCCGCCGTTTCCTCGGTGGCTTCCACGCTGTTCTTTTCCACGATTTCGCGGGCCAGGTTGAGGTAGCTGATAGAGCCTTTACTCTCGGCATCGTGCAGGATGACGGGGATACCGAAGCTGGGCGACTCGCTCAGCTTCACGTTGCGGGGAATGATGGTATCGAAGGCCAACTGCTGGAAGTGCATGCGCACTTCCTCCACCACCTGGTTGCTGAGGCGCAGGCGGACGTCGTACATCGTGAGCAGAATGCCTTCGATTTCGAGTTCGGTGTTGAGGCGGCTCTGAATAATTTTGATGGTATTCAGGAGCTTACCCAAGCCCTCCAAGGCGAAATATTCGCACTGCACCGGGATGATAACCGAATGCGCCGCCGTAAGGGCGTTGACGGTGATGAGGCCGAGCGAGGGCGAGCAGTCGATGATGATGAAATCGTACTCGTCGGCGAGGGGGCGCAGGGCCTCCTTCATTTTCTCCTCGCGGTTGGGCAGGTTTATCATCTCCACCTCGGCCCCCACCAGGTCGATGTGGGAGGGCATGAGGTCGAGGTGGGGCAGAATGTTGGTGGGCACAATGATGTCGCGGGCATTAATGCCGTCCACCATGCACTCGTAGATGCTGTTCTGGATGTCCTTGGGGTCGTAGCCCACGCCCGAAGTGGCGTTGGCCTGGGGGTCGGCGTCGACGAGCAGGGTCCGGTAGTCCAGGGCGGCCAGGGACGCCGCGAGGTTAATGGAGGTAGTGGTTTTGCCCACGCCGCCTTTCTGATTGGCTACCGCGATGATTTTTCCCATTGGAGTTAGTTTCTAGTTTCTGGTTTCTAGTCGCTTGTTAATGGTCGTTTTGGGTGCTGGCCCACTGAGCCCGCACTACTAAACAAGAAACCAGAAACAAGAAACGAGAAACTTTCCTGCCGTAGCATTGCACAAAGATACATTCTTTCCCTGTTCGCATGGCCCCTTTTTTGGTTCGTTGGGCTGGCTGCTCGGCTAAACTGTTTGGACTTTCGGTGGGCACGCTGGTGCTGGCTGGCTGCCACGACGCGGCCCGCCCGGCCGCCGATGAGCGCCGCGTGTTCCGCTACAACCAGCCCGAAGCCCTGTCCTCGCTCGACCCCGCTTTTGCCCGCAACCAGGCCAACTCGTGGGCGGTGTCGCAGCTGTTCAACGGGTTGATGGAGCTGGATTCGACGCTGTTGCCGGTGCCCGCGCTGGCCCGTCGCTACACGATTTCGCCCGATGGGCGGACGTATAATTTCGTGCTGCGGCCGGGCGTGCGGTTTCACGACAGCGACGTTTTTGCCAGCGGCAAGGGCCGGGAAGTGAAGGCGGCCGACTTCGTCTACAGCTTCAAACGAATTTTAGATGCGGCCACGGCCAGCTCGGGCGGCTGGATTTTTCGGGGCAAGGTGCTGGAGAAACCCGATGGCAGCATCAGCGACACGGCTTTTGTGGCCGCGAACGACTCCACGCTGCGCATTCACTTAAAGGAGCCTTTCATCCCGTTTCTGGGCATTCTCACCATGCCCTATGCCTACGTAGTGCCGCACGAGGCCGTGGAAAAGTATGGCAAGGACTTCCGCGAGCATCCGGTGGGCACGGGGCCGTTCCGCTTTAAGCTCTGGGACGAAGGCAATATCCTGCTCTACGAGCGCAACCCGAACTATTGGCGCACTGACCAGCAGGGCCGCAAACTGCCGTATCTGGATGCCGTGGCCGTGAGCTTTCTGCCCGACCGCAAAACGGAGTTTCTGACCTTTATGCAGGGCAAGCTCGATTTCCTGTCGGGCATCCGGGCGGGCTCGCGCGACCTCATTATGCACCCCGATGGCACCATACGGGCTGATTTTCAGGGCAAGTTCACGGTGCAGAAAGCGCCGTATCTGAATACCGAGTACCTGGGTTTTCAGCTAGATTCGGCCAACCTGATTGGCGAGCAGGCCATTCAGGGCCGGGCCCTGCGCGACAAGCGCGTGCGCCAGGCCCTGAACTACGCCCTCAACAAGCCCGAAATGCTGACCTACCTGCTGAACCGGGTGGGCCACGCCGGCACCTCGGGCTTCGTGCCCACCGCCCTGCCCTCGTTCTCCGAAAAAGAGGTGCCCGGCTACACCTACCAGCCGCAGAAGGCCCGCCAGCTGCTGCGCGCCGCTGGCTACGGCCCCCAGCGCCCCCTGAAACTGCGCCTGAGTACCGTGCTGGAACGTAAGGAGCTGGGCGAATACATGCAGAAACAATGGGCCAACGTGGGCGTGCAGGTGCAGATTGACATCAACCAATCGGCCGCGCAGCAGGACCTGGTGGACAACGGCCGGGTGGCCTTCTTCGCTAAAAGCTGGCTGGGCGACTATCCCGACGCGGAAAACTACCTGGCGCTGTTCTACAGCCCCAACTTCAGCCCCGCCGGCCCCGACAAAACCCACTTCAAAAATGCCGCCTACGACAAGCTCTACGACGAAGCCCGCCGCACCCAGGACGTGGCCAAACGCACGGCGCTGTACCAGGCCATGGACCGCATTGTGGTAGAAGAATCGCCCGTTATCAGCCTTTATTACGACGAGGTAGTACGCCTGACGCAGAACAACGTGCGTGGCCTCACCCCGAATCCCATGAACCAGCTGCTGCTGGAGCGGGTGCGTAAGGAGTAACCATTCACATTAAATTAAACGGTGTTGGCGATGCGGAATTTGCTGGTTTTGCTCTCGACAGTGGTGTTGGCAGTGGCCGGCGAGCAAGGCGTGCGCGCGCAGGCCACCAGGGCGACTGCCGCCGCCAGCCCGCTGACCATCGGCCAAACCTTCACCCTCGAATCGAAAGCGCTGGGCGAAACCCGGCGCATCAACGTGTACCTGCCGCTGGCCTATACCGACTCCGCGACCATCCGGCTGTCCGTGCTGTACATGCCCGATGGCGGAATCGGGGAGGACTTTCTGCACATCGTGGGCCTGGTGCAGGTGCTGACCGGCAACGGTACCATGCGGCCCTTCATCCTGGTTGGCATCGAAAATACCCAGCGCCGCCGCGACCTCACCGGCCCCACCACCAGCGCCGAAGACCGCAAAATTGCGCCCAAAGTGGGTGGCTCGGCCGCCTACCGGCAGTTCATCCGCGAGGAGCTGATGCCGCAGGTGCGGCAGCGCTACCGCACCACCGCTGAAACGGCTATTGTGGGCGAGTCGCTGGCCGGCCTGTTCGTGGTCGAAACCCTGCTGCTGGAGCCCCAGCTTTTCAATGCCTACCTCGCCTTCGACCTCAGTCTGTGGTGGAACAATGGCCAGTTGGCCAAAGAGGCTGCTACCCGGCTGAAGGCACCCGGCCGCCCGGCCGTTAGCGCCTACCTGGCTACCAGCAGCTAGGGCGATACGGCCGCCACGCTCCAGCTGGTGCAGGCCGCTGGCCCCTGCGCCGGCCACTGGCACTACGAGGCCATGCCACAGGAAATACACGCCACCATTTACCATCCGGTGGCGCTGCGGGCTTTTCGAGCAGTGTTCCGGTAATGGCACTGGTGGCCGCGCCAATCAAACACCCAGGCTGATAACGCCATGAAGCATCCGGTTACGTCCGAACGAGTGGTTCAGACGTAACCGGATGCTTCATGGCGTTATCAGCCTGGGCCGCTATTACTACTTCTCTATGCCATTCAGCTGGGCCAGCTGGTCGAACTGGTTGCCGAGATAAATGAAGAGGTTTTTCACGTTTTCGGGGGCACCTTCCTCAACCGTTACGGTTTTGAGCGTGCCGTTGGGCTGGCGGATGGCTACGACGGTGCTGGGCAGGTCGGAGGTATTGCGCGAGTATCGCTTATCGAATGTATCGAAGTGGGCTTCTTTGGCCTGGCGCAGCATATCGGCCACGGCGGCGGCGGACAGTTTCAGGTCGTGCTTGCCCAGCACTGGCACGGCGCGGCGACCTTCGTAGGCCACGCGGCCATCGGCATACACCTGCATGGTGTAGGTCGGGCAGATGCCGTAGCAGGGCGTGCGCTCGAAGGTGATAACGGGGCCCTCGGCCGCAGGAGTGGCCGCCTGAACGGGAGCTACGGTCGTTTGGCCGGCTGTTTTCGCCTTTGCTTTTTTGGTGGGCACACGCTGGGCACAGGCGGGCAGCATGAAGCTGAGGCTAAAGACACTGAGCAGCAGCAGGAGCGAGAAATGGCGCATGGCGGTTGGGGTGCAGAAAGATTGGGGTGAAAGATGGCAATAAAAAGCCGGCAATACGAAAACCGTGCCTATGGTTTCGGATTGCCGGCTTTTAGAATTAGTTAAACCAAAAACGTCATGCTGAACGCAGTTCAGCATGACGTTCAAATAGTAGCAGTGCTGGCTACGATTTGCGCTTGGCTTGCGCCTCGCGCTCCTGCGCGGCCTTCATCGCCTCGGCAATGCGGCCCTGGATGCCGCCGGGCTTCTTGTCTTTGTTCTTGATTTTGTTGGCGTCGAGCTGGGCGCGGATTTTGGTGTCGTCCACGAACGCCTTGGTAGCGGCTTGTTGGGCGAAGGTGATGACGTTCGACACGAAGTAGTACCAGGTGAGGCCCGCCGCGAAGCTGTTCAGTACGAACAGGAAGATAATGGGCATCAGGTAGCTGTAGGTCTTCATGGGGCCCTGCATGGCCGTGTTGGTCTGGTTGCTCTGCCAGGTCATGAGTAGGGTGGAGGCCGTCATCATGAGGGTGAACATCGAAACGTGGTCGCCGTACCACTTCACGTAGAAGGGCAGCTTGATGAATACGTCGTAGCTGCTCAAGTCCTTGGCCCACAGGAAGCTTTGCTGACGTAGCTCGATGGCGTTCGGGAAGAACTGGAACATGGCGAACAGAATCGGCAGCGTGAGCAGGGTGGGTACGCAGCCGCTCAAGGGGCTCACGCCGAAGGTCTGGTAGAGCTTCATCGTTTCCTGCTGCACCTTGGTGGCGTCGTCGCCGTGCTTGGCTTTCAGCTCGTCAATCTCGGGCTTCAGCACTTTCATGCGGGCCTGGCTCTCGTAGGTTTTGTAGGTGAGCGGCCACGTTACCAGCTTGATAAGCAGCACCAGTAGCGCGATGATTACGCCGTAGGACGAGATGAACTGCTCCAGGAAGTGGAACACCGGCAGCACCACGAAGCGGTTCACCCAGCGGAAGAGGCCCCAGCCGAGGTACACGTTGCGGTCGAACTCCGGCGTTACCTGCTTCAGCAGGTTGAACGCGTTCGGGCCGAAGAAGAAGCGGTACTGGCCCCGGCCCTGCTCCACTTCGGCCACCGGAATGGTCAGCGTCGAGCTCAGGGTTTTGATGGTCGTGGAGTCTTCCAGGTTCACGTCGGCGTTGAACGCGCCGCCCGCGAATGGCTGCTGGTCGGCGATGAGGCCGGCCACGAAGAAGTCGTGCTTGTGAGCCGCCCATTTCACGGGGCCGGCGGCCTTGTATTCCTCGGGCTTCTCGCTGGCCTCGGCCAGCGCGCCCTGGTCGCCGGCGGCCAGGTAGTGGTTGATGGTGGTGTGGTTGCGGTTCTGTTTGAGGTCCTGCTCGGTCTGGCGCACCTGGTCCACGAAGGTGAAGGTGAGCGGCTCCTGGGCCACGGTGCGCTCCAGGCCCAGCAGGCGCAGGTCGTACTTCAGCTCGAAGCTGTTGGCGGGCAGTGAGTAGGTCTGCACGATGCTGCCGCCCGCCACCGGCGCGCTGAACGTGAGCACCGAGCCGGCCGCCGACTGCGAAGGAACGGCCTGGAAATTCAAATCCGAAAACCGGATGGTTTTGCCATCTACGGTCCGAAATTTGGTGTCCATGCGGGCGCTCGTGGCATCGAACAAATCGAGCGGCTTGCCGAAGAACGTCTTGTATTTGTTCAGGCGCACGGCCGTGACGCGGCCGCCACGGGTCGAAAAAGTGACGGTGATGTTTTCGTTGGCCAGGCTCATGTCCTTGGCTGCGCCGGCCATGGTGTCGAGAGCCGCTTCCGGAGCCAGGGCGGCTACGGACGGAATGGCCGGGGCCTTGGTAGCGGCGGTAGTCCCGGGCGGTGTTTTGCCAGTGGCTTTTTCGTCGGGGTTCTTCGGGCTGAAGAAGAACAGGTACACGAGGAGCAAGGCCGAGATAAGGAATAGGCCGGTTGCTGAATTTCTATCCATTAGTAAAAAAGGTTGCGAAGGGGCAAAGGTACGGCGGGACGCTGCGCTTAAGGAAGAATGAGGAATTAAGAATGAAGTCGCCTGTCATCCTTCATCTGGCGTCCGCTCAGCGAAGGACCTTATCGCGTTTGCATGGTTTCCCATTACAGCAAACTGCTTGGCGGTGATAAGGTCCTTCGTTGCGTTCAGGATTACAGGCGACTGCCTGTAATCGCGGCCACTTATCCTTTCCTATGCTGAATGGCGGCCCGCACAAAACGCACGAACAGCGGATGCGGATTTTCCACGGTGCTTTTCAGCTCGGGGTGGAACTGGCCGGCCACAAACCAGGGGTGCGAGGGCAACTCAATTACCTCCACCAGGCCCGTTTCGGGGTTGGTGCCGGTGGCTTGCAGGCCCGAATCCTCAAATTGCTTGAGATACTGGTTGTTGAATTCGTAGCGGTGGCGGTGGCGCTCGCTGATGTGGTTGCGGGCGTAGGCTTTGGCGGCTTTTGAGCCCCGGCGCAGGTCGCAGGCGTAGGCCCCGAGGCGCATGGTGCCGCCCTTCAGGGTCACGTTTTTCTGCTCTTCCATCATGGCCACCACGGGGTTGGGCGTGAGAGCGTCCATCTCGGTCGAGTTGGCATGGGGCAGGCCCAGCACGTTGCGGGCGTATTCTACCACGGCCACCTGCATGCCCAGGCAGATGCCGAAGAAAGGAATATTATTCTCCCGCACGTATTTCACGGCGGCGATTTTGCCCTCGAAGCCGCGCTCGCCGAAGCCGGGCGCTACCAGCACGCCATCGCAGCCGTGCAGCAGGCCGGCAATGTTTTCGGGCGTGATATTGTCGGACTGGATGCTGCGCACCGTCACCTTGCACTCGTTTTGAGCGCCAGCATGCACGAAGGCTTCGTTGATGGATTTGTAGGCGTCGGGTAGCTCCACGTACTTGCCTACCAGGGCAATAGTCACTTCCTCGGTGGGGTTTTTTAGCTTGCCGAGGAAATCTTTCCAGGCTTCCAGGTCGGGCTGCAGCGTGCCGCCGGTCAGCTTCAGGCGCTTGATAACCCGCTCATCGAGGCCCTCCTTGCGCATGAGCAGCGGCACCGAGTAGATGCTGTCGGCATCGAGGCTTTCGATAACCGAGTTGATTTTCACGTTGCAGAACAGCGCGATTTTGCGGCGCATCTCGGCCGGCATGGGGTGTTCGGTGCGGCACACCAGGATGTCGGGCTGGAGGCCGGCCTCGCGCAGGTCGCGCACTGAGTGCTGGGTGGGCTTGGTTTTGAGCTCGCCGGCGGCCTTCAGATACGGCACCAGCGTGAGGTGAATAACCAGCGAGTCGGCATCGGGCAATTCCCAACGGAGCTGGCGCACGGCCTCCACGAAGGGCAGGCTCTCGATGTCGCCGATGCAGCCGCCGATTTCGGTAATCACCACGTCGAACTGGCTGTTCTGGCCCAGTAGCAGCATACGCCGCTTAATCTCGTCGGTGATGTGGGGCACCACCTGCACGGTTTTACCGAGGAACGCACCCTCGCGCTCGCGGCGGATGACGTGGTCGTAGATGCGGCCGGTGGTGACGTTGTTGGCCTGCGAGGTGGGCGTGTTCAGGAACCGCTCGTAGTGGCCGAGGTCGAGGTCGGTTTCGGCCCCGTCGTCGGTCACGTAGCACTCGCCGTGTTCGTACGGGTTGAGGGTGCCGGGGTCGATGTTGATGTAGGGGTCGAACTTCTGGATGGTGACTCGGAACCCGCGGGCCTGCAAAAGCTTGGCCAGCGAGGCGGAAATGATTCCTTTGCCGAGTGAAGAAGTGACGCCGCCGGTAACGAAAATGTATTTCGCTGCCGACGCGCTGGGGGAGGGGTTGGAGCGTTCGGGCATGACGGGGGTCAAAAGTACGGCAGCCGAATTTGGTACGCCCAAAAATCTGCGCAGGGCGGGTCTGGCAAACAGGACCCGGCAGCCTGCCGGGCCCCGCTAAGCTCATGGGGCCAGGGCAGATACTGCCGTTTGAAAAAACATTGGGGCAGTATGAACAAAGGATTGCAGAATTGCTCGGGAACGATTGCAGAATTTATGGAAAATGTATATATTTAGTAATGGCGCATTTTATCAATCACCTCGTCCAGGCCTGGGGGCTGAGCCCGGTTCACTACTGGCACCTGCGGCTGCTAACGCCCCTGCTGCTCACGCCCCTGCTCGGGGTACTCTACGTGGTGCTTTTCGACCGGCCCAAGCGTCCGACGGTGGGCCGGCGGCTCTGGCACCAGGTAGGAGCATCGCTGGGTAAGCACGTTCTGCAACTCTGCATGAGGGGCTTGCCCGGCCCGACTTTGCGCGGGCGCAAGCTGGCTGGCGTTTCTTTGGGTTGTTAAACCCAACCCACTGCCCATGCTGCACTCCAGCCTCCTGCTCCTGCTTGCCCTGCTCTTTGCAACGTTTCTGCTGGTGATGCTGGGGCAGAAGCTCGGTATTTCTTATCCGATTTTCCTGGTGCTGGGCGGGCTGGGCATCAGCTTTGTGCCGGGCTTGCCGGAAGTGCGGATTGCGCCCGAAGTGATTTTTTTGGTCTTCCTGCCGCCGCTGCTCTACGAGGGGGCCTGGTACATTCCCTGGCACGACTTCTGGCGCTGGCGGCGGCCCATTATGCTGCTGGCCTTCGGGCTGGTGGTTTTCACGTCGGGCGTTGTGGCAATGGTGGCCCATTGGCTCATTCCGGGCTTTACGCTGGCGCTGGGCTTTCTGCTGGGCGGCATCATCTCGCCGCCCGATGCCGTGGCCGCCGCCACAGTGCTCAAAGACGTGAGCGTGCCCAAGCGCATCACCTCCATCGTAGAAGGAGAGGGGCTGCTGAACGATGCCAGCAGCCTGATTGTATTTCAGTTTGCCCTGGCGGCGGTGGTGTCGGGCACGTTTGTGTGGCAGCAGGCGGCGGTGAGCTTCCTGCTGGTGGCCGGGGGCGGGCTGGCCGTGGGGCTGCTGGTGGCGGGCGGCTTCTACCTCGTTCATAAGTACCTGCCCACCACGGCCAACATCAACACGGTGCTCACGTTTATGACGCCCTACGTGATGTATCTGCTGGCCGAGGAGCTAAAGGTATCGGGGGTGCTGGCCGTGGTGAGCGGGGGCCTGCTGATGTCGTATTTCTCGCACCGGGTATTCGATGCCAACACGCGCCTGCAGGCCAATAGCTCGTGGTCGAGCTTGATATTTATGCTTAATGCGCTGGTATTCATGCTTATTGGCCTGCAGCTGCCCATTGTGGTGAATGGGCTAGGGAACTACTCCCTGTGGCAGGCCATCATTTATGGGCTGATTATGAGTGGCGTCGTTATCGGTGTGCGGCTGCTGTGGGTGTATCCGGGGGCCTTCCTGCCGCGCTGGCTGAGCCGGAGCGTGCGGGCGAGCGAGCCCAGCCCCGGCTGGCAGGGGCCGCTGGTGCTGGGGTGGGCCGGCATGCGCGGGGTGGTGTCGTTGGCGGCGGCCCTGTCGGTGCCTTTGCTGGCCAACGGGCAGGCTTTCCCGCAGCGCAATCTCATCCTGTTTATCACCTTCGTGGTCATTCTGGTCACGCTGGTGGTGCAGGGCCTCACGCTGCCGCTCATCGTTCGCCTCACCAAAGTGGCAGCCCTGGAAGACCGTGACCCGCTCGAAGAGCAGGAAGCCAGCGTGCGCCTACACCTGCGCACGGCCGCCGTGAAGTACATGCAGAAAAAATACGGAGTTGAAATTCAGAGCAATGAGCTGGTTGCCCGCCTCCATCAGCGCATGGAAACCGAGGTGAGCCTCACGAGCCATACCCTCAATTCGCTCGATGCCGACCAATCGGGGCGCGATGCGCTGCGCCAGTACCACCGCGTGCTGCTCGACGTGCTGCGGGTAGAGCGCGAGGCCCTGACGAACCTGCGCCACCACGACTCGTACGACGACGAGGTGTTGCGCCAGCAGGAAGCCCAGCTCGATTTGGACGAGGCCAAGGTGAAGCACATTGAGCGATAAAAAGTAGCGCGGACTTTGCCATCCGCGCTACTAAAAAAACAAACTGCCGGGCTTACACCAGCGTGCGCAGGGCCTCGCGGCTATAGCCTTTCAGCTCTTCGGAGCGGCCCTGTTGAATCTTCTCCACCCAGTTCGGGTCCACAATCAGCTGGCGGCCCACGGCCACGAGGTCGAATTCGTTGCGGTCCAGCCGGCGCAGCAGCTCATCGAGGGCGCGCGGCTCGGAGGCTTCGCCCGCGAAGCCGGCCAGAAATTCGCCCGACAGGCCCACCGAGCCCACGGTGATGGTGGTTTTGCCGGTGAGCTTTTTCACCCAGCCGGCAAAGTTCAAATCGGAGCCTTCATTCTCGAATTCCGGCTCCCAGAAACGGCGCTGTGAGCAGTGGAAAATATCCACGCCGGCCTCGGCCAGGGGCTGCAGCCAGGCTTCCATTTCCTGGGGTGTGTGGGCCAGCTTCACCTCGTAGTCCTGCTGCTTCCACTGCGAGAGGCGCAGGCTGATGACGAAATCCTCGCCCACCTGACGGCGCACTTCCTGCACCAGCTCCACGGCGATGCGGCTGCGGCCAGCCAGGGCATCGCCGCCGTAGGCATCGGTGCGCTGGTTCAGGCCGGCCCAGAAAAACTGGTCGATGAGGTAGCCGTGCGCCCCGTGCAGCTCCAGGCAGTCGAAGCCCAGGCGCTGGGCATCGGCGGCGGCCCGGCCGAAGGCGGCAATGGTGTCGGCGATGTCATTTTCGGTCATGGTCTTGCCCGTGGCCTCGCCGGGCTTGAGCAGGCCGGAGGGGCCTTCGAAGTTTTCCGACGGCTTCCAGCCCGAGCGGTGCTCGCTCATCACGCCCATGTGCCAGAGCTGCGGGCCCATCTTGCCCCCGCCAGCGTGCACTTCATTGATGACATGTTGCCAGCCGGCCAGCGCCTGCTCGCCGTAGAAATGCGGAATGTTGGGGTCGTTGGACGAGGCCGGGCGCTCCACCACGGTGCCCTCGGAGAGGATGAGGCCGACCTGGCCCTCGGCGCGGCGGCGGTAGTAGGCCGCCACATCGGTGCCCGGCACGCCGTTAGGCGAGAAGGAGCGGGTCATGGGAGCCATCACAATGCGGTTTTTGAGATGGAGGGATTTCAGCGCGAAGGGCGCGAATAAGGCGTGGGTGGACATAATTCAGGGGGTTGATTTCTTCGTATGATGGAAAAGTTGACAAGAACAGGGCGGGGGCAGATTTTGATTTTTCAGAACGCCATGCCGATTGCAGCCGAGGCATCTCGCGTGCCACCATTAATCCTGACGATTGAATTGCTGCCACACGCGAGATGCCTCGGCTGCGCTCGGCATGGCGTTTTTGCTGTGTGATATTAAAACCGCTAATTACTAACAGGTTGAACGTATATAAATTTTGAGGACTGAATCCAGCCTACCAGGGCACTTTTTCATTTTGGACCTGACGCTTTTTTAAAGCCTAAAATGCCCTGTGAGACAATGGAGGCCCATGACTCCATTTAAATGCGTCCAACCTGAATCACTAATCAAAAAGCCACCCCAGCCCCATTTGCTGCGTAAGTTGCGGCCGATGCTACGCCCATTCTATTTCCTGCTGCTCACTTTGGGCATTACCCAATTATCGGCCTGCGCCCAGTCGGCCTCCGATAAGCCGGCTGCCGTGCCTTTGGCGGTGCGGGTCGGCCAGCCGCTGCCCTGGCTCGATTCGCTGCTGGCCACCTCGCCCATTCTGCGCCAGCACCAGGTGGGCATGAGCCTGGCCTACGCCGACAGCACCCGGCCGTTCTATGGCTATCAGGAGGCCAAATACTTTACCCCAGCCAGCAACATGAAGCTGTTCAGCCTCTACGCCGGTCTGCACATCCTCACCGATTCGCTGCCCAGCCTGCGCTACTTCAGCCGCCGCGACACCCTGTTTTTTCAGGGCACCGGCGACCCCACCCTGCTGCACGGCGACGTGCCCAGCCGCCGCGCCTTCAGCTTCCTGCTGAACCGGCCGGAGCACACCCTGGCCTACTGCGACATAGCCACCGTGGCGCCCTTCGGCCCGGGCTGGACCTGGGACGACTACGGCTACTACTTCCAGGCCGAGCGCACGGCCTTCCCGATTTACGGCAATACGGTGCGCTTCTACGCCACGCCGCCCGCGCCGGTTCGCCACGGCGGCGTGGCAGCCGTGCGGCCGGGGCTGGTGCCGCAGTCGCGCATTCGGGTGCTGCCGCGCTACTTTGCGCCGCTGGTGGCCCCAGCCCCGGCCGACCTGCGCACACCCGGCCTCGATGCCGACACGCATATCATCCGCGCGCTGCACGAAAACCGTTTCTACGTGCTGCCCACCGCCCGCAGGTGGGTCGATGAAACGCCCTTCATGACGAGCCGCGGGCTGATGCTGCGGCTGCTGGGCGACACCCTGCGCCGGGCCACTAGTAGCGCCATCTGGCGGCCCCGGCCCGGGCAGGACTCCATCCGCACGCTCCACGGGCTGCGCGTGGACTCCCTCTACCGCCGTATGCTGCGCGTGAGCGATAATTTCCTGGCCGAGCAGCTGCTGCTGATGTGCAGCACCAAAATCGGCTACCGCGACTCGCTCAGCACCGGCCGCGTGATACGCTACGCCCGCAAAAGCCTGCTCAGCACGCTGTCCGACCCGGTTTTGTGGGTCGATGGCTCGGGCCTGTCGCGCCTCAACCTCGTCACGCCCCGCACCCTCACCGGCCTGCTCCTCAAGCTGCACCAGGAAGTGCCCGAGCGCCGCCTGCTGAGCCTGCTGGCGGCCGGCGGCGGCCAGGGCACTTTGCGCAAGCGCTACCACGATGCCACCGGTCCCTGGGTGTGGGGCAAAACCGGCACCCTCAGCAACAATCTGAACGTGTGCGGCTACCTGCGCACTAAAAGCGGCCGGCTGCTGGCTTTCACGTTCATGAACAACAACCATGTAGTGGAGAGCGGCCCCATGCGCAACGAGGTAGAACGGGTGCTGCGCCAGGTGCGCGAGCGGCTGTAAACGGGACTCTTTCGGAAACATTAGCGCTTTTTTGTTCGCTATGCAGTAGCGCATCCTGGGTTTTGTCATCCGTGCCAGTCCTGCGAGTTGCGGCCGTGCAAATAGCCACAGTACTTACTTTTGGCTGCGCGCAAAACGCGTAACTGCCATGGCCCACCTACTCGATAACCCCGTTTGGAACGCGCTGATTTCGGGCAATAGCGCCCTGGCCCAGGGTCCGGCATCGGTGAAGTGCTTTGCGGGAGATGTGTCGCCGTTTGTCGGGTTCGAAGTTTTCACGCCGGAGGCTTTTGGGTTGCTGCACGCGCTGGTGCCCGCCGGCCGCGTGCTGGGCGTGGTGAGCCCGGTTCCAATGGCTATTCCGGTCCAATGGCAGGTGGTGCAGCAACTACAGGTAGGGCAAATGGTGCAGGAGCAGCCGGCAGCGGCCGTTTTGTCGGGTCCGCCGCCCATCCGGTTGGGGCCAGCGCACGTGCCCGCCATGCTGGCTCTCACCAAACAAACCAAGCCCGGACCGTTTTTGCCCAATACTCTTGCGTTTGGGCATTACGAAGGCGTTTTTGAAGGCCCTGAGCTGGTGGCGATGGCCGGGCAGCGCATGCATCCGGAGCCGTATGCTGAAATCAGCGCCGTGTGCACCCATCCTGGCCACCTGGGCCGGGGCTATGCCGGCCAGCTCATTCTGCTTCAGGCACAGCGCATTGTGGCGGCAACGGGTATCCCGTTTCTGCACGTAAAATCTGATAATGTTCGGGCCATCAAGCTATACCATCACCTGGGGTTTGTGACTCGCCGGGAGATGAGCTTTTACATCATCCGGAAAAACCCGGCGTAGCGTAGCCTTACGGCCCCATGCCTCCGCAAGGAGTGCCGGGGCCGTGTTCGTTTTGAGGGGTTTTCATTCCGGCATTCCACGCACCAGTTGGATAGGGGAATCCAGGGGAATTGCTCAGCGTGTGTCACCGATTCGTTCTGCACCGGAATGCCTGCTTTCTAGTATAGCACCCGGAACTTGATGGTATGCTCTACGGCACGCAGGGCCTGAATCACGTCGTGGTCGTATTCGCGGTTGATGTCGGTAATCACGTAGCCGATGTGCTCGTTGGTTTTCAGGTACTGGCCCAGGATGTTGACCTGGTGGGCAGCCAGCACGTTGTTGATGTTGGCCAGCACGCCGGGTACGTTGGCGTGAATGTGGATGAGGCGGTGGGCCTGCTGCGTGGGCAGCTGAATATTGGGGAAATTGACCGACTGCTGCGTGTTGCCCGTGTTGATGTACTGCATCAGCCGCTCGGGCACGAACTCGGCAATGTTGCGCTGGGCCTCGGTCGTGCTACCGCCGATGTGCGGCGTGAGCAGCACGTTAGTGAGCCCGCGCAGCTCACTTTCGAAGCTCTCGTTGTTCGTTTTGGGCTCGTGGGGGAATACATCCACGGCCGCGCCGCCGAGGTGGCCGCTGCGCAGCACCGCCGCCAGGGCCGGCACATCTACCACATGGCCGCGGGCGTTGTTGATGAACAGGGCACCCGGCTTCATTTGGGCAAATTCCTTCTCGCCGAAGTAGTTCTCGTTCTCGGGGCGGCCGTCGATGTGCAGCGTCACCACGTCGGATTGGGCCAATAGTTCTTCCAGCGTGCGGGCCTTCACGGCGTTGCCGAGCTGGAGCTTTTCGGCCATGTCGTAGTACAGCACCTTCATGCCCACGGCTTCGGCCACTACCGAAAGCTGCGAGCCGATGTTGCCGTACCCCACGATGCCCAGCGTTTTGCCCCGAATTTCGAACGAGCCGCTGGCCGATTTATCCCACTCGCCCCGGTGCATTTTGGGATTCTTCTCGGGGATGCGGCGGGCCAGCACAATCAGCTCGGCCAAGGTGAGCTCAACCACTGAGCGGGTGTTCGAAAACGGCGCGTTGAACACGGCCACGCCCTTTTTCATGGCCCCGGTGAGGTCAATCTGGTTGGTGCCGATGCAGAATGCGCCGATGCCGACAAGTCGGTTGGCGGCGTCGAGCACGCGCTGGGTTACCTGCGTTTTCGAGCGGATGCCGAGCAGGCTCACGCCCTCGATGCGGGCAATGAGCTCATCCTCGTCGAGGCCGCCTTTCACCTCCTCCACCTGGTAGCCTTCCTGGCGGAAAAGCTCGGCGGCGCGGGCATCCGGATTCTCCAGCAGGAGCACCTTGATGCGGTTTTTGGGGTATGATAAAGTCATGGGAAGTCTTAGTTGGTACAAAAACTCATCGAACGTGGGCAGCACTTCGTCGGCCTGGGCCACCACGGTGGGGCGGCTAACGTTCTCGGTGTAAGCATAGAAGCGGTGGGCCAGCCCTGCTTCGCGAATCTGGTAGTCGGTGTAGCCGTCGCCGAGCACGTACACAGGCCCGTCCAAATTGAGCAGCACCAGCTGGCGGATTTTGCCGCCGTCGCGGCTCAGCACGTTGGCCGGGTCGCAGCCGGTAATGTCGCCCTCGGCATCGAAGGTGAAGGTGTTGGCCAGCACGTGGCCGGGCGTGATGCCGAACTCGGCCACTACCGGCTCGATGAACTCCCGAAAGCCGCTGCTCACCACGTAAATCCTATCCGCGAAGCGCCGGAAGAAGTCGCCGTTGCGCCGGATGCTCTCGCTCACCTTGGTTTTGAGGCGGGCCACCAGCGGCGCGAGGTGGCGCTCATTGGCCCCCAGCAGCGCCAGCCGCCGCGCCAGCGACTCTTGGAAACCGATTTCGCCGGCCATACCCTGGTCGGTGAGGGCCCGGATTTGGGCCACGCGCTCGGCCGCGTCGGGGCGGCCGGCCAGGGCAATATCGGCCAGCTCGTCCAGGCCTTCGACTTGGGTGAAGGTGCTGTCGAAATCGAAAACAAGGTAGGGCAGGGGGGCGGGGGAGGCGGGCATAGGATTGGAGTAGAATCACATAACCGTTACATAAGAAAACGGCAAATACAGCGAATCAATAAGGGTTTTTAAAGCTGCAGTTACATAACCGTTACATAAGAATCAGGCCCAAGAGGGGACGTATTTGGTGTGCTTCTTGGATTTATTTTCGGGGTCATAGATTTTTATTTGGCCAGCTTCCAGCGTATCGGCGATAATACGAGAAGCCATCGGATAATTTGATTCCGCAATTCCCATGCGTTCCCGAAAGGATTGATTAGTCATTTGCTGCCCATTGGCCTGCTTCAGGCATGCGTGCTGATAACAGGCGCGAATTTTATCGCGACGGTCCATCTCGCGAAGAGGACGCGGAGCGTAGAGAATAACTTGGGTAGAATTATCGCCGCGAATAAAATTAGGCGCGGGTAATTGGTGCTTCTCGCATTCTTCTACTACCCGGTCAATGCCACTGCCCCGGCGCTCGCAGAAATCGAATAATTGCATTGCAGCAGCAATTAGCTCATTACGGCTGACTGGGGGATGATTCAAGAACTCCGATACATTAATTAATGGTGTACCAGGATTTGTTATCTCAATCCGGTTATCAAACACTTCAACCATCAGTGACGAGCCCGAAACAGTGAAGTCTTGATGTATTAGTGCATTAGCTACCAACTCTCGCACTGCTTTGAGCGGATAAGTAGGAATTGTCTCCCGACGAACACTGCCAATTTCCTCTACAGTGGGAAGTCGAGCATTCAGCCAGTCGATAGCCCGCTGAAAAGCAATAGCGTAACCCATCTGTCCAGTTTGGTCCTCTTTCTTGGCCTCAGTTCGGCCGGTGCCATTATACAGGATAATGCGCATTCCTTTAAGTTCAAGTTGTTCAAACCGTTTTAGGTCGCGGGCGAATAAAATAGCTCCTAGATTAGTAATATGCAGGCTGCTATTTGTTCTAATAACAGCCTTATTGGTAATCAGCCTAGCAATAACCTCTTGATTATCGCTGGGTGTAGAATATTGGTACAAGGCAGAAAAACGTTGCCAATCTAGTAACTCTAAAACTTGGATAGCTGATGCATTAGCATAAGCTACACCTCGTTCAAACGCAATCTGCTGCTGAAAGCGGCCTTCAATCCGGTGGCGTTCGTCGGTGTTCAGCGGGCCTAAGCTTTCGCCATCTCGGCCGTAAAAATGGCCTTTCCAAGAGGTCGGGTGGCCGGGCGTAGCAGGAGGAATCTCGAATAAAATGACCCGCTTACCGGAATGGTCAAACTCGTGAATATTGCGGAAAGTAATTCGATTGTTACAGTGGATAGCAATTTCCCTAGTCAGCGACTGAAGATGGTTGGGAGCAGGACGAAAGTTGGTCCCAATAACATTTTGTCTATCAGTAATTCCAAAAACCAGCCATGCTTCTTCCGCGCCTTTCAGATTCGCCTCATTACTCAGAGCGCTAAAATATTGTCCTAGCTCATCGAAGTGGAAGCTGTTTTTGGCTTCTTTAAACTCAACCAACTCATTCTCGCCAGGCATTGCCAGTAGGTTATGCAGAATCTCTGATAAATCGTAGGCTTTCATGAGAATTATAAAGCTAGAGCGCTGACGGAATGAGGAATTGACGCAAAGATGCGCCCAGCAGTACCTTGGCACGGCATTCCTCTCCCAAGTTTTTATAAAGCTCCTGCTCACGCTGCTGCTGAAACTACCAGTTGCCAAGGCTGGGCGCGTTGGGGTTGCGGGTGCTGCGGGTGCTGCGGGCGCTACGCCCGCGTCGGAGCTCCTGCCCCGGCCGCGCCTTACTTTGCGACCCGGCCCTTTGCCGGCTATTCGTGCTCATGCCCCAACGCCTCGTTTTCGTGTACAATGCCGATGGCAGCCGCCTGGCCGGCCTCAAGGACCTGTTTCATAAAATACTTTCGCCCAGCACTTACCAGTGCTCGCTGTGCGCGGTTACCTATGGCGCGACTTCGATGCAGCCGGAGTGGCGCGCGTTTATCAAGGCGCTGCCCGTGCCGGTGGATTTTCTGCACCGCGACGAGTTCGTGCGCGACTATCCGCAGTGGGCGCGGCACCCGCTGCCGGCCGCTTTCGCCGTGGGCGAAGGCGGCGCGCTCACGCCCTTCATCGAAGCGTCGGAGATGGACGCGGCGGATTTGAACGGGCTGATGGAACTGGTGCGGGAGCGGCTGTAAGGGCGGGGAAATGCTGATAAACAATGTCATGCCGCGCGGAGCCGAGGCATTTCGCGTGTCACCACTAATCCATTTGTCCTGCGGAGTTGATTACTACCCCACGCGAGATGCCTCGGCTCCGCGCGGCATGACGTTCTTTTGTGCGATTCATTTTCGCTTTTCCTCCTGATACTTCACATGAAACTACAATTCCTGCTGGGCGCGGCGCTGCTCACGGCCGGCTCGGCCCTGGCCCAAACCATCAATACCGGTCCGGCCTACGACTCGCGCACGCTGTTCAACCCAAGTTTTATTGAGCAGCTGAGCACGCCCACGCGCACGGCCGGCGGCCAGCCCGGGGCGCAGTACTGGCAGAACGCGGCCGACTACAAAATTGACGCCCGCCTCGACGAGAAAACGGCCCGCGTGACGGCCACCGCCACCATCACCTACACTAACAACTCGCCCGATGCGCTGGCCTTCGTGTGGCTGCAGGTCGACCAGAACCTGTACCGCGAGGACTCGCGCGGGGCGGCTATCACGCCGGTGGGCGGCGGGCGCTTCGGCAACAACTCGCGCGGCTTCCAGGGCGGCGACTCACTGCAGACCGTGAACATCGAGCTGCACGGCAAGAAGCTGAAAGCCAACTACCGCGTAATCGATACGCGCATGCAAATCATGCTGCCCGAGGCCCTGAAGCCCAACGGCGACAAGCTGAAAATCGACATCGCCTACGGCTTCAGCATCCCCGAATACGGCTCCGACCGGCTGGGCCGCCTGCAAACCAAAAACGGCGAAATCTTTGAAGTGGCGCAGTGGTACCCGCGTATGGCCGTGTACGACGACGTGGAAGGCTGGAACACGCTGCCCTACCTCACGGCCGAGTTTTACCTCGAATACGGCAATTTCGACTACACTTTGAACGTGCCTGCCAACTACCTCGTGGGCGGCTCGGGCGAGCTGGTGAACCCCACCGAAGTGCTGACTTCGGCCCAGCAAAACCGCCTGGCCAAAGCCGCCGGCTCGGACCAGACGGTACTGGTGCGCTCGGCCGACGAAGTGACGCAGGCTGGCTCGCGGCCCGGTGGCAAAAACGGCCGCCTCACCTGGCATTTTAAGTGCCAGCGGGCGCGCGATGTGGCCTGGGCGGCCTCGGCGGCTTTCGTGTGGGATGCGGCGAAGATGAACCTGCCCAGCGGCCGCAAGTCGCTGGCGCAGTCGCTCTACCCGGTCGAATCGGCCCAGGATACGGCCTGGAACCGCTCGACGGAGTACGTGAAGAAGAGCATCGAATACAACTCGAAGCAGTGGTACGAATACACGTACCCGGTGGCCACTAACGTGGCCGGCGTGGTGGGCGGCATGGAGTATCCGGGCATCGTGTTCTGTGGCGCGAAGGCCCGCAAAGCCAGCCTGTGGGGCGTAACGGACCACGAGTTCGGCCACAACTGGTTCCCGATGATTGTGGGCTCGAACGAGCGCAAGTACCCGTGGATGGACGAGGGCTTCAACACTTTTATCAACATCTTGTCGAGCAACAATTTCAATAACGGCGAATATGCCAAGCAGATAAATGATACTGCCCGGCTGGTGCAGGGCAACATCCGCTACATCATGGACCCGGCCACCGTGCCGCCCTACACCGTGCCCGACGTGACGCCCTCCAACTACCTCGGCTACGCGGCCTATAGCAAGATGGGCTATGGCCTGTTTCTGCTGCGCGCCGAGATTCTGGGGCCGGAACGGTTCGACTACGCATTCCGCACCTACATCAAGCGTTGGGCCTTCAAGCACCCGCAGCCTAAAGATTTTTTCCGGACCATGAACGATGCCAGCGGCGAGGACCTGACCTGGTTCTGGCGCGAGTGGGTGTACAACAACTGGACCCTCGACCAGGCCGTAACCACCGTCACCTACGTGAATCAGGACCCCGCCCAAGGCGCCCTCATCACCGTCGAAAACCTGGGCCAGGCCGCCATGCCTATCATTGCCGACGTGACCGAAACCGGCGGCAAAACCACCCGCGTGCGCCTGCCCGTGGAAGTGTGGCAGCGCAGCGGTACCTGGACCTTCCGCTACAACTCCACCACTCCCCTCACGCTGGTGAAGCTGAACCCCACCAAGCTGCTGCCCGATGCCAACCCCGGCAATAACGTGTGGCGGGCGCAGGTGTTGAAATAGTTAAGAGTTTAAAAAAAGCCCGCCTGACGATTCAGGCGGGCTTTTTTTAAACTCTTAACTCTTAACTATTCACCCCGCCGGGCCAGGTTGGGATTGTAGCGGGTGCCACCAAACAAATACAGCATCATCGCCCGTGAATAGCGCAGGATAACTGGTGTAAGCAGCACCGTGACGGCCGTAACGATGCTCACATACACCCAGGTATCGGGGTTGCCCATCAGGTAATAGATGAGCACGCCCAGCACCAGCGTAGTGGCCACGTTGAAGCCAAAGGTGATGTACATCGAGCCGAAGTAGAAGCCGGGCTCGGGCTCGAACGTCTGGCTGCACACGGGGCATTGCGCGGGCATCTGGGCAAATTTGCTGAGGTTCAGGGCAGAGTGGGTGAACAGCTTGCCTTGGTGGCAGCGTGGGCAGCGCAGCTGGGCCAGCGCCAGCGCGGTGGAGTCAACGAGTTCGTAGGTATCAGTTGTAGAGTCGGCCATAACCGGAGTGGGGGAGGGGTGCATAACAGTAGCTGAGCTATACGGGAAAATGCGGCCCGCGCCCATGCGCCGGCCGCCGGCGCGGCACTTGTCGTGTTGGTGGCCCAAAGTTACCCGGTGCGGCGCTCGCCTTTGCAGCCCGTTTGCGGGCACTTACCGGACAAATCAACGCTGCTGCCGAAACGCCTCGGGCGTGCGGCCGGTGTACTTACGAAAGTAGCGCCCGAAGTACGACGCATCCTCGAAACCCAGCTCGTAGGCCACCTGCGCCACGCCCAGTGCCGAGTGGCTCAGCAGCCGCCGCGCCTCGGTGATGATGCGCTCGTGAATGAGGTCGCTGGCCGTTTTGTTGAGCACCCGGCGGCACTGGGCGTTGAGATGGTTGGCCGATACGTGGAGCAGCCCTGCATAGTCGCGCACGCCGCGCAGGCTGCGGTAGTGCTGGTTGAGCAGCGCCCCAAACTGCCGGATTTGCTGCTGGGCCAGGCCCACTTCGGCCGGGGCCGGGGCGGCGTAGTGGCGCGCCGCCAGCTCCAGGCACAGGTGCAGGTAGGCGCGGAAAACCTCTGCCTGGTTGGGCTGCGGAACTGTGAACTCCGCAAAGAGGTGCTCGATGAGCGGGCGGATTTCGGCTTCGGTGGGCGGCAGGTACAGCACCGGCGGGTGCGCGCTGTCGAAAAACGGAAAGTCGTAGAGCCCGCTGCCGGGGTAGCGAAACAGGTAGAAGTCGGCGCTGAAAAACACCACGAAGCCGCGCGCATCCAGCCCCGGGTGCCAGTGGTGCACCTGCCCCGGAGCCAGAAAAAACAGGCTGCCCGGCCGCAGCTCATACGTTACCAAATCGACGGTGTGCGTGCCGGTACCTTCGGTGATGTAGAGCAGCAGGTAGAAGTCGTGCCCATGTGGCGCATTCACGTGCGGAAACCGGACGACGTGGCTTTCCAGCCGGTCGCAGTAGTAAGGCGTGCGGGCCAGCGGCCCCGGAAACGAGGCCAGCGCAAGAACCGGCGGGGCAGTGGGCTTCATGGCGCGAAGGTAGCGCGGAGCCGCGCAGGCCTAAAGTGACACCAGATTCGTTTGCTCCGGTCCGACCGCCCCGGGCGGTCTGACCGGTTGAAGCACCACCGATAGTCGTTCTCACAAAAATTGGTCAGCCCGCCCTGGGCGGGCTGACCGGTAGGCCCGCTTCAACGAGCCGCTTAACCTCACGCCTCCCTTTTCGCACTGCACACCGGCACCCAGTCCGCGCCCTGGCACACCGGGCAAAGCGCGGCCTCGCCCCGGGCCAGTTCCCGCACTTCGCCGCACTTGCCGCAGGCGTGCGCGCCGGCCGCCGCCACGCGGTGCTGCGATTGGGCCAGCAGCTCGGGCCAGATGGGCAGGCCGGGCGCGGCCGCATCGGGGGCGAAGAAATAGGCGCTGAGGTTGCCGGTCGCTTCCATGTAGGCGCGGCGCACTTGGCCGAGGTGCTCCACCTGCTGCTGGCGTAGCTCACCGAATAACTCCTTTTGCGTCAGGTTCAGGCTGTCGGGTTTTTTCATGTTGATGCGGCTTTTCTCGATGAGTAGCACGGGCTTGCCCTCCAGCCAGTCGCCGAAGACCGGGAACCACTCGGTGAGGCGGTTGAATAGCCAGTACAGGGCACTGACTACCGCAAACACGATGATGACGGGCAGCAGCGGCGTGTCGTGGTAAAACATGGTGTCGCCCGCCGCCGAGCTCAGCGCCAGAATAATGCTCAGCTCGAAAATGGAGAGCTGCCGCACGCCGCGCCGGCCCGTCACGCGGAGCGTGGCCAGCAGCAGCAGTACGTCACCACACACCGAAACACGACTTCAAAAAGAAAAGTAGGCGGTGCGTCGGCCGTCCAGAGCAGGCGCTGCCAGTCGAAAGGCGTGATGGATTTGGCGAGGAAGAGCATGGAAACGCAGAAGATATGAAGCTGCTGCTGGTACGCACGGTCCGGCTCGTGGTTGGCCGCGCCGTACCTTTGCCTTACTGCTGGGGTCTGGTCGGCCCCGACTGGCGGGCGCTTATGTAAGCGTCGCGTTGGCGGGCATCGCACGCAGTGGTGGCCGCCGAGAGTAGGTTTCTGGTTTCGCGCTCCTCGTTGCTGGGTTTTAATTCGTTGTCGACTGCCCACGAATTAAAACCCGGCAACCAGCAGCCAGTAACAAGAAACCGGCTTCCAGCTTGGCCGACGCCCGCCAGCAGCAACCAGTTGCCTTGTTGCCGTGAACGTTTCGTTGTTGATTTCCCCCGCCATTTGGGTGGGGCTGCTGGGTGCGGCCGTGCACCTGCCGGGCCTGAGTGCCCCGGGCCAGCCGGCCGCCGCGCCGCGTAGCCGCACCTTCGTGCTCACCAGCACCGCCACCGTGCCCGTGCCCCCGGCCGGCACCAAAACCCTGGATTTGTGGCTACCCGTGCCCCACACCGATGCCTCGCAGGAGGTGCGCGACCTCAAAATTGAGTCGCCGGTGCCCTACAAAATCGAGCAGGGCGAATACGGTACCCAGATGCTGCACCTGCGCGCCGCCACCGTGCCTACCGCGCCGCTGGTGGTGAAGCTCACCGCCCAAATCACGCGCTGCGAGCACCTCAACCTGCGCGCCAATGCGCCCACGGCCAAATTCGTCAAGGAAAAAACCGACCCCAATCTGGCCCGCTGGCTGGCCCCCGACCGCCTCGTGCCGCTCGACCCCACCATTCATCAGCAGGCCGAAGAAGTGGTGGCCAAAGCCGGAGCCAAAACGCCGCTCGAAAAAGCCCGCGCCATCTACGAGCACGTGGTGAGTACCGTGACCTACGACAAAACCGGCCAGGGCTGGGGGCGCGGCGATATCTACTACGCCTGCGACGCCCGGCACGGCAACTGCACCGATTTCCACGCCATTATCATCGGCTACTGCCGCAGCCTGGGCATTCCGGCGCGCTTCAGCATTGGGCTGCCGCTGCCCGCCGAGCGCGGCCACGGCGAAATCAAAGGCTACCATTGCTGGGCCGAGTTCTTCACCCCGGAAACTGGCTGGGTGCCCGTCGATGCCTCCGAAGCCGCTAAGAACCCCGACAAGCGCGCCTACTTCTTCGGGGCCCACGACGAAAACCGCGTCGAGTTCACTCGGGGCCGTGATGTGCAGCTGACGCCCCGGCAAGCTGGTCCGCCCCTCAATTACTTCGTGTACCCCTACGCTGAAGCCGATGGCCAGCCGCTGGAAGTAGCCCGGAAATACGAGTTTTTGGATATCACGGCGCAGTAGCCGGCCTTTGTGCAGCAAGTAAGCACGTCATGCTTCGGCTGCGTTTGGCACGACGTGCTTTCTACAATGGTCAGGCTGTCTGACCACTATGCATTGAGAATAATACAGCCCGCCGATGCTCAGGGAGTGCCGGCGGGCTGTTGCATTGGGGCAAAGGAGGAGCGGAGAAAGATGAAGGGGAAATGAGCGGAAAATGAAGGAGTTAAGAAGATTAATGCCGGCTTAAACTTTCGTGGCGGCGGGGCATCGAAGGCGGGACCGGCGGTTTGGCGTGCTCATCATGTGGCCCTCATGTGGGGGTGCTAACTAGCCGGCCATTGCGCCATCGTTCTGTCCATTTTCTCACATCATTCTCCATGAAAAACCGTTTACTCTTTTACTTGCTGTTGCTGGTCAGCATCATCGGGGCCCGCGCGGGCCAGGCCGCTATCATCACTACTTCGGTGCTGAACGGGCCGAATTTTTGCCAAAGTACCGTGGTGCGCGTGAGCTACACGGTGAGTGGCAGCCTCGACCCGACTAATGTGTTCACGGCCCAACTTTCGGACGAAACGGGCTCGTTTGCCGCGCCGGTCGCTATTGGTTCGCTGTCGGGCACGGCGGGCGGCACCATCAACGGTGCGCTGCCGGTGGGCGTGGTCACGGGCTCGGGCTACCGCGTGCGGGTAGTGGCCTCCAGCCCGGCCACCATCGGCCCGGACAATGGTCAGGACCTCACCATCACTAACATCGGCACCGTGACGGCGGGCAGCAACTCGCCCCTGTGCGTGGGCGGCAACCTGCTGCTCACGGCTACGACCGTGCCGGGGGCCAGCTACGCCTGGACCGGCCCGTCCGGCTTCACCTCGCTGCTGCAGAATCCCACGCTCTCGAACGTCGCCGTGAACCGTTCGGGCACCTACACCGTGACGGCCAGCGCCAACGGCTGCTCGGCCACATCATCGGTGAGCGTGACTGTGAACGCGCTGCCCAACGCCAGCGTAACGCCGCAGGCCGTGGCCATCTGCGCCGGCCAGTCCGTTACGCTGAATGCCAGCGGCGGCGCCAGCTACTCGTGGAGCCCGGCCGCCGGCCTGAGCAGTACCACCGTGGCCAGCCCCACGGCAACGCCCACGGCATCGACCATTTATACGGTGACGGTGACCAACGCCGCCGGCTGCGCCAGCACCTCTCAGACCACGGTGACGGTGCGTGCCACGCCGTCGCTCACCGTGTCGCCGAGCCAGACCATCTGCGCCGGTAGCTCGACTACGCTCACGGCCTCGGGTGCACAGAACTATACCTGGAGCCCCAGCACCGGCCTCAACAACCCCCGCGTGGCCAACCCCATCGCCTCGCCTACCGTCACGACTACCTACACCCTCACCGGCGACAACGGCAACTGCTCGGCCACGGCCACCGTGACCATTACCGTGGAGCCGCTGCCCGCCCCCAGCGCCGGTCCCGACCGGGTGCTCTGCTCGGGGCAGACTGCCCAATTGGGCACCGCGCCGGTGTCCGGCCTTACTTACAGCTGGTCGCCCAGTACGGGCCTGAGCAGCACCTCGTCGGCGCAGCCTACCCTCACGGGCACCAACACCGGCACCGCCCCGCGCGTTACCGTGTACACCCTCACGGCCGTTTCGGCCAATGGCTGCGTGGGCAGCTCCACGGTGCGTGTGACGGTGAACCCGGTGGTAACGGTGAATGCCGGCACGGCCCAGACGTTCTGCTCGGGCGGCTCGGCCTCCTTGGGTGGCTCGGCGGCCGTGGCTGGCTACACCTATAGCTGGAGCCCCGCCACCGGCCTGGCCAATGCCAGCGCGGCCCAAACCACGGTTTCGCTCACCAACGCGACCGGCGCGGCCATCACCACTACCTATACCCTCACCGCCTCCAGCAACGGCTGCTCGAACACCAGCACCGTGGCCGTGACGGTGAATCCGGCCACTTCGGCCGCCTTCACCTACAACGCGGCGTCGTACTGCCAAAGCAGCGCCAACCCTACGCCTACCATCAGCGGCAACGCCGGGGGCACGTTTACTGCTCCCAGCGGATTGACTATAAACGCCGCCACCGGCCAGCTTAACCTGGCCGCCAGCACGGCTGGTACCTATGCCGTGACGTACAGCGTGGGCGGGCCCTGCCCCAGCACCAGCACCCAGCAGGTAACGGTGGCCACGCCCGGCGCGGCCGGCTTCAGCTACGCCAGCGCGGCCTACTGCGCCAGCGGAGCCAACCCCACGGCCACGCTCGTAGCCGGCGCGGCGGCGGGTGCCTTCACGGCTTTGCCCACGGGTCTGAGCCTGAACGCCAGCACCGGGGCCATCAACCTGGCGGCCAGCCAGCCCGGTACCTACACTGTGACCAACACCGTATCTGCCAACGGGGCCTGCCAAGCGGCCTCGGCTACTACGCAGGTGAGCATCAGCGCGGTACCGGCGGCGGCGCTGGCCGTGAGCGGCGCCACCACTTTTTGTCAGGGCAATAGCGTGACGCTGACGGCTAACGGCGGCAGCACCGGGGCCACCTATCAGTTTCTGCTGAACGGCCAGGCTATTGCCGGCGCTGTTTCGGCCACCTACGCCGCCACGCAGGGCGGCACCTACAGCGTGGTCATCACCAATCCCGGCAGCTGCACGGCCACCTCGGCTGGCACCACCCTCACTGTGAATCCTGTGGCCACGCCCACCCTGGCCTACGGTGCCACGAGTTACTGTCAGAACGGCGGCAACAACCCCGGACCAACGGTTTCCATCGCTGGCGGTACGTACGCTTCAACCACCGGCCTGAGCCTGAACGCCGCAACCGGCGCGATTAATCTGGCCGCCAGCGCGCCCGGCACTTACACCGTGAGCTACTCGGCGGGCAGCCCCTGTCCGGGCACGGCCACGGCCAGTATCACCATCAACGCAGCCCCGAGCGCGGCATTTGCCTACGCATCGTCCACGTTCTGCGCCAGTGGCGGCAGCGCCTCGCCCACGCTTGCGGGTACCTCGGGCGGCACGTTTGCGGCCCCCGCCGGCCTGAGCCTGAACACGACCACCGGGACAATTGACCCCGCTTCCAGCACGGCCGGCACCTACACCGTGACCTACACCGTGGGCAGCACCTGCACGGCAATGGCCACCACTGCGGTCACCATCACCACGGCCCCGGCGGCGGCATTCAGCTACCCCGTCACCAGCTACTGCGCGGCGGCGCAGGGCAACGTGGCCCCGGTCTTCGGCAGCGGAGCCAGCGCTGGTACGTTCTCCTCCACCACCGGCCTGAGCCTGAACCTGGCTTCCGGCGTGGTGAATCTGGCGGCCAGCCAGGCGGGCACTTACACCGTCACCAACACCATTCCGGCGTCGGGCTCGTGCGCGGCCACCACGGCTACGGCTCCGATTACCATCAGCGCCGCGCCGGTGGCCACACTTGTAGCCGCCGGCCCGACGGCCATCTGCCAGGGCAGCGCGGTGCTGCTAACGGCCGGCGGCGGTGGGGCCGGGGCTACGTATCAGTTCCTGCTCAATGGCCAGCCCATTGCCGGGGCCACTACGGCTACGTATTCGGCCAGCGCGGCCGGCAGCTATGCCGTGGTCATCTCCAGCGGTAGCGGCTGCGCCGCTACCTCGCCCGCCACGGCCGTGACGGTGAACCCGGCCACCTCGGCCACGTTTAGCTACGCGGCTACCGGCTATTGCCTTAGCAGCGCTACCGCCACGCCCAGCATCGCGGGCACTACGGGCGGCACCTTTGCTTCGACGGCCGGCCTGAGCCTGAACGCCGGCACGGGCACCATTGCCCCGGCCAGCTCCACGCCCGGTACCTACACCGTGACGTACAGCGTGGGTGGCAGCTGCCCCAGCAGCAGCACGGCCACCATCACGATTTCGGCCCCGGCTTCGGCGGCCTTTAGCTACGCCAGCGCCTCGCTGTGCGCCACTGGCACGGCCACTCCGGCGCTCGCCACCGGGGCCATCGCCGGTACGTTCTCCGCTACTACCGGCCTGAGCCTGAATGCCGGCACAGGAGCCATCAACCTGGACGCCAGCACGCCCGGCACCTACACCGTGACCAACACGGTGAGCAGCGCCGGAGCCTGTGGCGGGGCCACGTCCACGGCTACGCTGACCATCAACGCGCTGCCCACGCGCCCAACGCTGACGGCTCAGTACAATGGCCCCACCACCACGCTCACCAGCAGCGCGGCCATCGGCAACCAGTTCTACTTCAATGGCGTAGCCATTGCCGGGGCCGCCGGTCTTACTTACGTGGTGAATTCGGCGGCCCAGCTGGGTTCCTATACCGTTACCACCACCTCGGCGCAGGGCTGCACCTCGCTGCCGTCGGTTGCGCTCGTGGTCACGGCCACGGCCCGGCAGTTGGCCGCCGCTGCGCTGCAAGTGTACCCCAACCCCACGCCCGACGGCAAACTGACCATCGAGCTGAGCGGCACCCACCAGCCGACGCAGCTCACGGTGCTCAACGCCGTAGGGCAGGTGGTGTACCGCGCCGCGCTGCCCGCCACTGCGGCCGCTCAGCAGCCCATCGACCTGAGCGCCCTGCCCAGCGGAGTGTATCTGCTGCGCGCTACCTCGGCCGACGGCACGGCTACGCGCCGCTTCGTGCGCGAATAGTTCAGAGTCACCAAACGCCAAAAATCCCCGTCAGCAGCTGCTGACGGGGATTTTTGGCGTTTGGTGACTGCTGTTGCGCCGGTCACTATTATGCCAGGTGTCGGCCTCACGGAACCAGTACCAGCTTGCCGAAATTCTCGCCCGAAAACAGCTTCAGCAGCGCCGGGAGGAAATTTTTGACGCCGTGCTCGACCTGGATTTTGGGCGAGTGCAGCTTGCCTTCTTTAATCCAGCCGGCCATTTCGCGGGCGGCCGTGCCGTAGTTGGCGGCGTTGTCGAACACCACGATGCCTTCCATGCGGGCGCGGTTCATCAGCAGCGAGAGGTAGTTGGCGGGGCCGCGTACGCCGGTGGTGCTGTTGTACTGCGAAATGGCCCCGCAGATGACTATGCGCGCCTTCAGCCTGATTTGCTCCAGCACGAGGTCGAGAATTTCGCCGCCCACGTTGTCGAAATACACGTCGATGCCTTGCGGGCAGGCGGCGCGCAGGGCCTGGCGCACGTTGTCGGTTTTGTAGTTGATGCAGGCATCGAAGCCGAGCGTCTGCACGCAGTAGTCGCACTTTTCCTGGTCGCCGGCGATGCCGACTACGCGGCAGCCTTTGAGCCTGGCAATCTGGCCCACCACACTGCCCACGGCCCCGGCCGCGCCGGATACCACCACGGTTTCGCCCGCCTTGGGCTGGCCTGTGTCGAGCAGGCCGAAGTAGGCCGTCATGCCCGGCATGCCGAGGGTGGCCAGGTAGGCTTCGAGCGGCACGATGCTGGGGTCAACTTTCACGAGGTATTCGGGGCTGCGCGGGTCGGTGGCCCCGGCTCCCACCACGGCGTACTGCTGCACCCCGAGGCTGCCGGTCACGTAGTCGCCCACGGCGAAGGCGGGGCTTTTCGACTCGGCTATCTGCCCGGCCACGCCGGCCCGAAACACGTCGCCAATGGCAATGGGCTTGATGTAGCTGCGGCCCTCGTTCATCCAGCCGCGCATGGCGGGGTCGAGGGAGATAAAGCTGATTTTAACCAGCACTTGGCCGTCTTCGAGCGAGGGCACCTCAATGGTTTCAATATCGAAATTGGCCGGCTGCGGCAGCCCCACGGGGCGCGAGGCAAGTTTGACGCGGGTGTTGGTGAGGGACATGCTTATTTAAGGGTTTGAGGGTGGGAGGCGATGGGGGTAGGAGGGGTGCAAGTTGCGCCGGCCGGGGCTTAACCTAGGTTAGGAAATTCAGGGATTTTCGGCAAAAAAAGAACGTCATGCCGAGCGCAGCCGAGGCATGACGTTCTTTTGAAACGTGCAACAGGTGCTTATACCAACCTACTTTACTGCCGGCACCGCCTGCGTCGTTTCCAGCGTTTCCAAATCCTCGGCCGTGAGGCGCAGCTCGGTGGCTTCGAGCAGCTCCGTGACCTGGCCCACGCTGGTGGCGCTGGCGATGGGCGCGGTCACGGCCGGCGCCTGCATCAGCCAGGCCAGGGCCACCTGGGCAAGGGTGGCCTGCTGGCGGTCGGCCACGGCATCGAGAGCGGTGAGCAGGGTCAGGCCCTTGTCGTTGAGATATTTCTGGCCGACGCCGGTGCCGCGCGCGCTTTTTTGCAGGTCGACCTGGTCGCGGTACTTGCCGGTGAGGAAGCCGGCGGCAAGGCCGTAGTACGGAATCGCGCCGATGTTTTCCTGCAGCAGGAGCGTGGCCAGGTTCTGCTCAAAATCTGCCCGGTCATACAGATTATACAGGTTTTGCAGCGTCTCGTAGCGCGGGAAACCGTGTTTGGTGCTGGCCGCCAGCGACTCCTGCAGGCGGGCAGCAGTGAAATTGGATGCGCCGATAACGCGCACCTTGCCTTCCTTCACCAGCTGAGCGTAGGCTTCGAGGGTTTCCTCCACGGGCGTGGTCGGGTCGTCCTTATGCGATTGGTACAGGTCGATATAATCGGTTTGCAGGCGCTGGAGCGAGCCTTCCACGGCGCGCAGAATGTAGTCCTTTTTCAGGCCCTTGTTGTCGGCATTCACCTCCCAGCCCACTTTAGTGGCGATGATGACATCATCGCGCCGGCCGCGCCGCCGCAGCCACTTGCCAATGATGGTTTCGGACTCGCCGCCGACGTGGCCGGGCACCCACACGGAATAAGCGTCGGCTGTGTCGATGGCATTGCCGCCGTTGGCCACGAAAGCATCGAGCACGGCGAAGGAAGTGGCTTCGTCAATAGTCCAGCCAAAGACGTTGCCGCCCAGCATGAGGGGCGAAATTTGGAGGCCGGAGCGGCCGAGTTCACGGGTTTGCATAGGAGATATTATTGTGAAAGACAAGCTTTGCTAACCGATAATCAACGCCGAAGGTTGGCTGGCAGCGGGCTCAGCCACCAATACCTGCCAGCCGTGAGCCGGCACTTCAAGCGGCTGGCCGGGGCTCAGCGTCATGGCTTCATCGCTGAATAAATCCCGCCACTGGCCGGCCACGGCGGGCACCGCCCGGGCCTCGGCGGCAATGTTCACGGCGCAGAGCACGGCCGCGTCGCCTTTGGAGCGGGTGAAGGCGTAGGTATCGGCCGGGCCGGGCAGGCGGCGGAGCTGGCTGGCGGGGTCGCCGTTGGCCAGGGCCGCATGGGTTTTCCTGAGCTGAAAAAGACGCGTGTAGAAGTCTTGGAGCGGGAAATCTCCCCACTCGATGGTATCGTGGCCGAAAAATTCCAGCCGGCGGTTCAGGCCTGCTTCCTGGCCCGAATACAGCATGGGCATGCCCGGCAGCAGGGCCGTGAGCACGGCGAAGGGCTGCGCCAGCGGCCCCAGGCGCTCGTACTCGGTGCCGTCCCAGCTGTTCACGTCGTGGTTGCTGGTGAAGTGCATGAGGTACACCGTGGGCGGGTATTTTTCGCGCTCGGCGGCCAGGTAAGTGTCTATGTCGGCCAGGGTGGCGTGGCCCTCGGCAATGCGGTCGAGCAGGTAATGCAGGCGCAGGCCGAAGCTCATGTCGAAGGCCTTTTCGAGCAGTCGCGTATCGGAGTCGAATTCCTCCCAGCTCAGCCCGCCCGAAGGGTAGAGCTCGTCCCATTCGGCCAGCATAAATATTGGCTTAATGGCGTCGAGCACGGGCCGGGTTTCGTCCCAGAAATCGGTGGGTACCAGGCCGGCCACGTCGCAGCGGTAGCCGTCGATGTCGGTTTCCCGCAGCCACCAGGACAGGGCGTCGGTCATGTAGCGGCGCATTGCGCGGCTGGTGTAATCCAGCGCCACCACGTCGGTCCAGTCGGGCACGGGCGGCACCAGCTGGCCGGCGGTGTCGTGCTGGTACCAGTCGGGATGCTCGGCGATGAGGGCGTTGTCGCGGCTGGTGTGGTTGGCCACCCAGTCCAGTAGCACCTTCATTCCCAGCGCGTGGGCCGTCTGCACCAGGTGGCGCAGGTCGTCGAGCGTGCCAAACTCCGGGCTCACGGCGAAGTAGTCGCGCACGGCATACGGCGAGCCCAGCGCGCCCTTGCGCCCGACCTTGCCGATGGGGTGCACCGGCATCAGCCACACGATGCCGATGCCCATTTTTTGCAGGCGCGGCAGGTGGGTCTCAAAGGCCCGAAAAGTGCCTTCCGGCGTGAAATTGCGAACGTTGACTTCGTAGATGGTGGCGTGGGCCGCCCATTCGGGGTGGGCCACCGTGAAGCGGGCGGCAAGCGGGTGGTCGGGCATCTTGAGCGGGAGCGGTGGAGTGTAACGCTACGCGCCGCCAAGGATGGTGGTTGTCGGCTGAATGGAGTAGAGATGCAATAGTTGGAGTCTCGTCGTTGAACGACCGAAACCGCGCCGAACCGTGCCAACTAAACAACATCAGCAACGACGAGACTCCAACTATTGCGTCTCTACCCCTCGTAAAACTCCAGCGGCAGGCCGTCGGGGTCCGAAAAAACGTAAAACGGCGGCCGGTGAGCTCATTCACGCGCACCGGCTCGCAGGGCACCTCGTACGCCGCCAGGTGCCGGATGGCGGCGGCCACGTCGGGCATGGCGAAGGCGAGGTGGCGCAGGCCGGCGGCTTCGGGGTAGCTGGGGCGGGGCGGCGGGTTGGGGAAGAAAAACAGCTCCAGCACGTACTGCCCGCCGATGGCCAAATCCAGTTTGTGCGAGTCGCGCGCCGCCCGGTAGGTTTCGGCCACGATTTCGAGCCCGAGAATTTCGGTGTAGAAGCGTTTCGAGGCCACGTAATCGGAACAGATAACGGCAGCATGGGCAAAGTTGGGTTGATGGGGCCGGCAATATCTGCAATTGCGGCGGGTTGCGGCGCTTAATCGGCTCGGCCTGGCAGTTCAACTACGGTTGTGGCCACGCACTTCAGCCCAGCTACAGAATCGGCGGCCACCTTCGCGGCATCGGTTTCATTATAAGCCCTTCCCTCATGAAAAACCTGTTGCTGGTCGCGCCCCTGGCCTTGGCCTTTTTCGGCCCCGCCGCCCACGCCCAAACCGCGCCCGCCGCGTCGTACCACCTACTCAATACCATCAGCATTGGCGGCGAGGGCGGCTGGGACTACCTCAAAGTGGACCCCGCCGGCGAGCGCCTCTACGTGTCGCACGGCACGCGGGTGGAGGTGGTCGACTTGAAGACCCGTAAGCTCATCGGCACCATTATGGATACGCCAGGTGTGCACGGCATTGAAGTGGTGCCGGGCACCAATCGCGGCTACATCACCTGCGGGCGCAACAACACGTGCGTGGTGTTTGATGTGAAGACTCTGAAGCCCATCGGCGCGCCCATTCCTACCGGCCCCAAGCCCGATGCGCTGCTGTATGATGCCTATTCGAAGCGGATATTCATTTTCAGCAACGATGGTGGCAAAAGCACTGTGCTCGACGCCAAAACCGGGGCCATCGTGGGTGCCGCCGAGCTGGGCGGCGACGTGGAAGAAGGCGTGAGCGACGGCCACGGCACCATCTTCGTCAACATCGAGAACAAGAGCGAAATCGTGGCCTTCGACGCCAAAACCCTGGCCGTGCGCCACCACTACCCGCTGGCCCCCGGCGAAGAGCCCACCGGCCTGGCCTACGACGCCAAAACCAACCGCCTCTTCAGCGGCTGCGCCAACGAGAAGCTGGTGGTGACGGACAGCAAAACCGGCAAGCAAATCGCCGTGCTGCCCACCGCCAAAGGCACCGACGGCACGGGCTTCGACCCCGCCACCCGCAACATCATCACTTCCAACGGCTCGGGCACCTTCACCGTGCTGCACGAGGATGCGCCCGGCAAGTACGCGGTAGTGGGTAGCGTGCCCACCGCGCGCGGCGCCCGCACCATGAGCATCGACCCGAAAACCGGCCACGTCTATACCGTGACGGCTGATTACGGCTCCACGCCGGCCCCCACTACCGAGAACCCGCGCCCCCGGCCCAGCATTGTGCCTGGTACGTTCCGGGTGCTGGAGTTTGGGCGGTGAGATGGGATAGGGAATAAGGTTCAACACTGCGGACATTACTGATTCATGCCCAATTCTTTCTGGTCCCGCCTGCGCCATGCCCTGCGAGCACACAAGATGGTGCTGCTGGCCCTACTGGCTGGGCTGATAATGCCCTGGGTGGTGTTCGTGAACGTGGCCGAGGACATTTGGGAGTCCGGCGGCTTTATCGGCGATAAGCAGATTCTGGCGTTTCTGCACGCCCATGCCACCCCGGCGCTCGACCAGCTGGCGCTGGCCCTCACCGCCGCCGGCGCCCCCCTGCCCATGGGCGTGTTGGCCGTGCTCATCACCGTGGGGCTGGCCGTGTGGGGCGTGCGCCGGCAGGCGTGGTTTTTTGGCCTGTCGGTGGGCGGGGCCATGGCCCTGAATCTGCTGGTGAAAGTGCTGTTTGCCCGGCCCCGGCCCGCGCTGTGGCAAAGCCTGAAGCCGGCGTTTTACTACAGCTTTCCGAGCGGGCACGCCATCGGGGCGGCGGCCATGGGGTTTCTGCTGTGGCAGTGGCGCGGCCGGTGGCCGGCCTCGGCGCTGGGGGCGCTGTTTGCCCTGGCCGTGGGCTGGAGCCGGGTGTACCTGGGCGTGCATTTCCCGTCCGACGTGCTGGCCGGCTGGACCGGCGCTGTGGGCTGGGTGGCGGGGCTGCACATGCTGTTTTCGCCCGAATTCCACCAGCTGCGGCAGTTCTGGCGCGAAAGCCTGCACCACCGTTTCCCCAATCTGGTGTCGCCGTCGGATGAAACGCAAAGCGCCCCGGCCTAGCAGCTAGCCCTAACCCAAGTCTGGAGTCGTTGCGCCGGTCCGCCCGCCCTATGCGGTCTGACCGGCGCAACGACTCCGTATTCGATTAACCACAAGGGCCTGCCCGCATTGTTACTTGCCGGTGCATTCTTTTCGGTTGCCTGCTTCTATGATTGCATCCCCGCACTCCGTTCCAACCACGCCAGTGCCAGCCCCCGGAGCCCTGCGGCTCACTGTGCTGGTTGCGGCCATCACCTTTGGCTGGCTGGCCTTTGCCGTGCTGCGCTTCGGCGGGTTGCTCTGGGATGCGCCCGTGCTGGAATTCTGGCACCGCCACGCCACGCCGGGGCTGGATAATGCGGCCGTCCTGCTCACCATCATCGGTAATACCTGGCCGATGGTGGGCCTCGGGGTGCTGGTATTTCTGGGGCTGCTGTGGCGGCGGCAGGGGCGGGCGGCGGCGCTGTTTTTCCTCTCAGTAGGCGGGTCGATGCTGCTCACGCAGGTTATTAAGCCGCTGGTGGCGCGGCCCCGGCCGGCGCTCTGGGCCAGCATTCGGCCCGAGCATACGTTCAGCTTCCCGAGCGGGCACGCCATGGATACGGCGGCCATTGCGGCGGCGCTGGTGCTCCTGGTGTGGGGCCGTCGGGGGCGCGGGTGGGTTTGGGGGCTGATGCCGTTGTTTGCGCTGGCCGTGGGCTGGGCGCGCATGTACCTGGGCGTGCACAACCCGTCGGATGTGCTGGCCGGCTGGGCGGCGGCCGTGGCCTGGGTGGCAGCGGTGCATTGGGTGGCGCTGCGCCGGCCACGCCAGTAGCTTAATGAATTGTATTTAAGCTTAGTATGGCGCGTCGGCCTCGAACCAGACGCAGGGCATTCCTTCAATCAAAAACTCCTCCGGCTCCTCGCGCAGGCCAATTTTGGTGAGAATGCGGCGCGAAGCCACGTTGTGGGTGTCGGCGTAGGCACAGATGCGGGGCAGGTGCAGCACATCGAACCCGTAGTCGAGCCAGGCCCGGGCCGCCTCGAAGCCGTAGCCCTGCCCCCAGAAACGCGGCAAAAACCGGTAGCCCAGGTCGTAGAAATCGTGCCGGCCGTTGATGGGGCTGGCCACCAGTTTCAGCCCGGCCCAACCCATGAACTCGCCGGTTTCGCGCAGCACCACGGCCCAGCGCCCGATGCCGACGGCAGCATACTGGGCTTCGATGTAGGCAATGGTCTGGGCGCTTTGGGTCAGCGTGCTTACCATCTGCCCGCCAATGCTGCCGAGGTAGCGGTGCACGGCCGGGTCGGAATCGAGCGCAAACATCCCGGCCGTGTCGGCAGGGGTGAGGGGGCGGAAGTGCAGGCGGGCGCTATCGAAAGGCAGCATTGGGAAGGAGTAGTAGCACATGCTTTAGCTTGTGCATCGTGAGCGCAAATGTACTGTGCTAAATCAGCCGCCCGTACCGGCCGGTGCGGGCGGCTCCGTACCCGCCGGGCAGCGGGCCGGATTCACCCCCAATGCCGGAGCCGTTACCGAAGCAGCGGCAAGGCATCGTACCTTCATCCACTGAAAGTAAAAGCTGGGCCGGCAAACTACGGCTCAGGTTATAAGCCCGTCAGGCGCATGTTCCCGGTAGCCACAGCCGGAGCGTTTGCTGTTCGGGTGCGTGTTGTTCAACTATTCTGGTCTTCCCTCAGCGCTGTTTTTTTCGTGATAAGACAAAGTATTTCTGCACCATGTTGCCCAAACCGACTGCTTCCCCTTACGCCGCCGTTTTCATCGATTTTGAAAACGTCTATTACTTCCTCAAAAACCACTTTCACGACCCGCCCGACCTCAACGATATCTGCCTCGATATCATCCGCACCCTGCGCGAGCAGCTGAGCGCCAAGGGCCTCGACAGCCTCATCAGCTACGCCTACGCCGACTTTGAGCGCCTGGCCACCGCCCCCCAGGGCGCGCTGTACCTGATGGGCGTGAGTACCCGCAACGTGCTGGGCACCGACCACAAAAATGCCGCCGATATGCAGCTCTGCATCGACGCGCTGGAGGTGATGTACACCCGGCCCGATATCGGCACGTTCGTGCTCGTGGCCGGCGACCGCGACTACATTCCCGTGCTGCAGCACCTGCGCCGGCAGGCCCGGCAGGTGCTGGTGGCCGGTTTCCGCGAGTCGGTATCCGGCGATTTGCTCCAGAATATCGGTTCCGCGCAGTTCATCGATGCCCGCGACTTGCTTGCGCCCGAGCGCGTGGAGCAGCTCGAAAAGCGCCGCACCGACCGCCAGCGTACCCTGGAGGAAAGCCGCCGCCTGCGCGAGCAGGGCATGGCCGGCGTGCCCTCGGCTGCTGCCCTGGCCGCCCGCGCCGACAGCGCGGGCGAAGTTGCCGCCGTGCCCTTGCCCAAAGTAGCGCCCGTGCCGTCGGCCAGTGCCCCGCGCCCCGTTTTGCCGGTGCCAGCCCGGCCTTTTGTATCGCGCGACGAAGTATCTGAATTTGCCCCCGTCCGCCGCCTGGCCACCGACACCGAGCGCCGGACGCTGGCCTTCATGCTGGCCGAGTTTCAGAAGCTCGAAGCCAAGCAGCAGCGCCGCGTGACGGAGCTGTGGCTGGGCCCGTTTATGCGCCTGCTCACCGACGAGCTGCCCGAGCTGCCCGACTACGAGCGCCGCGACCAGCTCAACAAGCTGCGCGATGCCGGCACCATCCGCATCGAGAAGCGCGAGGGCGAGCCGCACCCGTTTTCCGTCATCGTGGTCAACTATAGCCACCCCGACGTGCAGGAGCTGCATCCCGGCGAGGAGTAGCATCTGGCGGCTGCACAACTCCTTTTGGCCTGAAATGTTTGTTATTAAATCACGTATAAATAAATGCCAAAATTTTGTTCATCAATAAGTTAACATCCTTGCGGCGGATGCGTTAGTAGGGTATAAATTCACCTAACTAATCTTCTTTTTCCCATGGATAACAGCACCACATCGCAAAGCAGCCAGGGCACCAGCCAGCTCGACGCTACCCTCAATGCCCTGCAAGGCGGCCTGGCCGCCGCCGCCGGTGCCGCCGGCCCCAACATTGCCGGCTGGATTAAAACCCTGCAAGGCAATACGCAACTCTCGGGCATCAGCTCGGAGCTGCAAAACCTGCATGATTCGTTGCAGAGCGGTGCTTCTGACACCGGCGCTCTGGCCCAAAGCCTGAGCACCCTCGGCGAGCACACCACCAAAGCAGCTGCGCAAGCCACCCCCGATGCCCAGGACAAGCTGCGCCAGCTCGGCCAGGCCCTGAGCACGGCCGCCAGCCAGCTGAAGGGCTAACCCAACGGCCCCGACAAGCAAACGGGCACTCCGGAGATTCCTCCGGAGTGCCCGTTTGCTTGTCGGGGCTGCCGCCGTTGAATAGCATTTTGCCTGTTTGGCTGCGTATCTTCGCGGCTGAAAGCAGGCCGGTCGGATGTTCCATTCGTGGCCTCGTTGCCGTACCAACCCATCTCTAAATTTGCCCCATGAGCTTTTTCACTGAAGCAGAATCCAGCATTCGCTTGCTGTTCGATACCAACAACGCCGGCTTCCAGGTAGACCCCGGCAAGGGCATCAGCCATCTCGAAAACTGGATTCAGCACCTGCGCAACATCGACCAGCCGGCTACCCGCCTCATGGTAGCCGAGCTTGAAACCCTGCGCAACCACATCAGCAACAACAACGCTGCCGGCATGTCGCAGGCCTTCCAGAACCTCGGCGAGATGACGGCCCAGGCCGCCCTCACTACCCACAATTTCAGCGGCGAAGGCGACAAAGCCCGCGAGTTCAGCCAGAAGCTGATTTCGGTGGCCGGCAATCTGCGCCACATCGCCGGCTCGCGGGTAGCGCAGCACTAAGCTACGGTTAACGTAGCGGTTGGGTTGAAGAAGCCCAAAAGCAAGAACGTCATGCCGAGCGTAGCCGAGGCATCTCGCGTGTGGTAGTAATTAACGTCGTTGAACGATTGAGTTACTACTACACGCGTTATGCCTCGGCTACGCTCGGCATAACGTTTTTTTTCTGACTGCTAATACCCCAGGGCCGTGTCATCGCCGCGCGGGTCGGCACCGCCTTCCAGCATGCCGTCGGGCAGGATGTGGATGATATCGAGCTTGCCCCAGGGCAGGCGCGGGTTGAGGTGGTAGCCGCGGGCGCGCAGCGTATCCTGGGCCACGGGCAGCAGGGCTCCGGCTTCCACGTCGATGATATCGGGCAGCCACTGGTGGTGCAGGCGCGGCGCGGTCACCACCTGCTGGGCATTCAGGCCGTAATCAACAATGCCAATGATGCTTTGCAACACGCTGGTAATGATAGTGCTGCCGCCGGGCGTGCCGGTTACCAGCGCTACCTTGCCGTTGCGGGTGAGGATGGTGGGCGTCATGCTGCTGAGCATGCGCTTGCCGGGCGCGATGGCGTTGGCGGTGCCGCCCACCAGGCCGTAGGCGTTGGGCACGCCGGCTTTGGCCGAGAAGTCGTCCATCTCATTATTTAGCAAAAAGCCCGCGCCGGGCACCACTACTTTGCTACCATAGGCCCCGTTGAGGGTGGTGGTGCAGCTCACGGCATTGCCGAAGGCATCGACGATGCTGTAGTGGGTGGTTTCGTCGCTCTCGTAGCCGGGTAGTTTGGCCCCAGCCGCCACGGCAGCGCTGGCGGTGGCGCGGCCTTTGGGGCGCATGGAGGCGGCCCGCTGGCGGTTATAGTCCACATCGAGCAGCTTTTGTACGGGCACGAAGCCGAAATCAGGGTCGCCGAGGTAGGTGGCACGGTCGGCATACACGCGCCGCTCGGCTTCGGTGATGTAGTGCACGGCCAGGGGTGTGTGGTAGCCGGCCTGGGCCAGGTCCACGGGCTCCAGCATTTGCAGCATCTGCAGCAGGGCCACGCCGCCCGAGCTGGGCGGCGGCATGGTAATCACGTCGTAGTCGCGGTAGTGGCCGCGCAGGGGCTCGCGCCACTTGGCCTTGTAGTTGTCGAGGTCGGCCTGGTTTACGAGGCCGCCGCCGCGCTTCATTTCGCTGAGCAGCAGGCGGGCGGTTTCGCCCTTGTAGAAGCCGGCGCGGCCCTGGTCGCGCACGCGGGTGAGGGTGCGGGCCAGCTCGGGCAGGCGCAGGGTGTCGCCGGCCTGCCACTCGCCGCCGCCGGGGCGTAGGTAGGCCGGGGAACTGCCGGGGTTGTATTTCTGGAAATCGGCGCGGTTGCGGTTGAGGCCGGCCGCCTCCTTGGCCGTGAGCGGGAAGCCCCGGGTGGCCAGCGCCACGGCCGGCTGCACCAGCGTGGCCCACGAAAGCTTACCCAACTGCTTGTGCAGCGTAGCCATGCCGGCCACGGTGCCGGGCGTGCCCACGGCCAGCGGGCCGGCGGTGCTCAGGTCGGGCACCACGTTGCCCTGCTTATCGAGGTACATATCCCGCGTGGCGCCAGCGGGGGCCGTTTCGCGGAAATCGAGCGAGCCGGCCGAGCCGTTGCGGTCGCGGTAGAGCAGGAAGCCGCCGCCGCCGATGTTGCCGGCCACGGGCAGGGCCACGGCCAGCGCAAACTGCACGGCCACGGCCGCGTCGTAGGCGTTGCCGCCGCGCTGGAGAATCTGGGTGCCGATTTTGGAGGCTTCGGGGTGGGCCGATACCACCATGGCGTAGCGGGCCAGCCGGGGGGCGGCGGCCTTGGGCGGCGGCGTGCCCAGCGACCCCTCGAAGGCCCGCGAGGTGGACGTGACCGGCCGCTCGGACGAGCAGGCCAGCAGCAAGGCCAGCGGAATGGTCAGGAGACGGTATCTCATATTGGGCAAAATAACGCCATATTTCAGCGGATTGCTATTGCCGGACCGAAATTGCCTGCCAGCACGTATAATTTGCCGCCGAGCCGCCGCCGCTGCTGGGCCGGCAGTTGCGGCGCGTTACTTTTGGCCTAAACCTTCCCGCATCATGGCTACGTCGAAATCCACTGCATCCGCCGCCCCCAAGGCCCGCCGCCCGGCCCCGCTCGCCCTCGTGAAAAACGACGCCTGGCTTGCGCCCTACGAACCCGTGCTGCGCCAGCGCCAGGCCCGCCTACAGGCCCGCCTGGCCGAAATCGAACAATACCACGGCTCTTTAGCAAACTACGCCACCGCCCACCAGCAGTTGGGCCTGAACCACGACGCCGGCCGCCGGGGCTGGGTGTACTGCGAGTGGGCTCCCGGGGCCGATTACCTGTCGCTGGTGGGCGATTTCAACGGCTGGGACCGTGGAGCCAACCCGCTGCAAAAGCTTGATTTTGGGGTGTGGGAAGTGTTTTTGCCCGATGCCGAGTATGACCAGCGCCTGGCCCACGGCAGCCGCTACAAAGTGCACGTGGTGACGGCCGCCGGGGGTAAAGACCGCCTGCCCGCCACCGTGCGCCGCGTGGTGCAGGACGAGCACACCAAGGACTACGCCGCCCAGGTGTGGGAGCCCGCCACGCCCTTTACCTGGTCGGACCAGAAATTCAAACCCACGAAGGCGGGCAAAGAGCCCCTCATTTACGAGGCCCACGTGGGCATGGCCACCGAAGAGGGCCGGGTGGGTACCTACCGCGAATTCGCCGAAAATATTCTGCCCCGCATTGCGGCCGGCGGCTACAACACGGTGCAGCTGATGGCCGTGATGGAGCACCCGTACTACGGCTCGTTCGGCTACCACGTCTCCAATCTGTTTGCCGCTAGCTCGCGCTTCGGCACGCCCGAAGACCTCAAGTTTCTCATCAATGAAGCCCACGGGCTCGGCATTGCCGTGCTGCTCGATATCGTGCACTCGCACGCCGTGAAAAACGAGGCCGAGGGCCTGGCCGATTTCGATGGCTCCGGCAACCTCTACTTCCACCAGGGCGAGCGCGGCAACCACCCCGGCTGGGACAGCAAGCTCTTCGACTATGGCCGCCCCGAGGTGCAGCAGTTCCTGCTTTCCAACCTGCGCTTCTGGCTCGAAGAATACCACTTCGATGGCTTCCGCTTCGATGGCGTGACCAGCATGCTCTACCACCACCACGGCGAGGGCGTGGCATTTATGAGCTACGACAATTACTTCGGCCCGGCCGCCGACGAGGATGCCATTCTGTACTTACAGCTGGCCACCACGCTGGCCCACGAGCTCAAAAAAGGCAGCATGCTTATTGCCGAGGACATGAGTGGCCTGCCCGGCCTGTGCCGCCCCATCAAAGAAGGCGGGATTGGCTTCGATTTCCGCCTGGCCATGGGCATTCCCGATTACTGGATTAAGCTGCTCAAGCATACGCCCGACGAGAACTGGCCCCTTAGCGACCTCTGGCATACCCTCACCAACCGCCGCGCCGGCGAAAAAACCATTGCCTACGCCGAAAGCCACGACCAGGCCCTGGTGGGCGATAAAACGCTGCTGCACTGGCTGATTGATGCGAGCATCTACACCCACATGCACGCCGCCGATGGCGACCCCATTGCCGCCCGGGGCGTGGCCCTGCACAAGCTCATCCGCCTGCTCACGCTGGCGGCGGGCGGCGAGGGCTACCTCACCTTCATCGGCAACGAGTTCGGGCACCCGGAGTGGGTCGATTTCCCCCGCGAGGGCAACGACTGGAGCTACCACTTCGCCCGCCGCCAGTGGAGCCTGGGTGACAACCCGGAGCTGAAATTCCACCAGCTGGGGGAGTTCGATAAGGCGATGATTCACCTGGCCAAAGCGCAACACCTGCTGGCCGCCGGCCCCGCCGTTTTATTGAAGCACGACGAGGAAAACAAAGTGCTGGTATTTGAGCGCGCCGGGCTGGTGTTCGTGGTCAATTTCCACGTCGAAAAAAGCCTGACCGACTACCGCTTCTGGGTGACGGAGGAAGGTAAATATCGCGTGGTACTGTCGTCCGACAACAGCCGGTTCGGCGGTTTCGACCGGCCCGACGAGGCGTTTGAGTACGAGACGTATGAGCACCAATTGAGCCTGTACGTGCCGAGCCGGGTGGCGCTGGTGCTGGCGCGGGGGTAGCACTTGGAAGCTCTAGGTAGTAGCGCGCTTATTTATATCACCGTAAAGATGAACCTTGTTGTCTGGGGCTAAGGCATGCTTTTATGCCCGAAGAATGGGCGGTGGTGCTACTCTGCTTCCACTTGCAAGTGCGCCGGTACGTCGAGTATGGTCCGCTGCCGGGCATATTCTTTCCTGCTGTATGGCCCGTAAACCGCATCCGAGGCTTTCACCAGAATAAAGTACTGCAAGTCTTGTTGTTTCATGGGGATGGCTTTGCTAGCCGCGGAAGCAGCGAGTGGTTGCCTCACGGCTAGAATGAATCGGCGGTTCGAGTTGATGCCCTTCAGGTCGCCGTCAATCCGGATGTGGGAAAACAGGTACTTATGCGCCGATTTGTACACTACGGGTCCGCCTGGGTACCCCACATCGACTGCTTCGTACCGGGGCAAGTAGTAGTACCCCTCTCCAAGTTCCTGTTTATCGGCTCCCCACTGGGAAAAAAACAGCCCGGAGTGAAGCGCGGCGCACACGACAACAAACCACTTTTTCATCTTGTCCGAAAGGTATGACCCTCATTTTGATAAACCAGCGCTTGTAAGCTATTCAAATAGTGTCTGCTGCTAAATAGAGTTCAGTAAACTGGGGTTAACCGAACGCCGAACGAATGGAGACGAGGTAGCTTGCCCACAGTAGCAGGGGCAGGAGAACCAAGCCCCGTTTTAGCCACGGATGCGCGGGGAAGGCGAGCCCGGCAACGAGGCGCGTTCGCAACGCCCGCACCGTGTAGTAGCTGCTGACCAAGACGAGTACGGCAGGCAGTAGCCCCAGGGGCATCAACCAGTGCCAATGCCATTCCATCAGTACGCCCCGGAGAAACATCACGCTGTAGGGCAAGAGCAGGCCACAGCCCAGGGCACCTAGCCAGAGCCCGACCCGGGGACTGTACACGAGAACGGGGGCCGCCATTGCCGAGAGCACTAAGGTTCCGACGAGGGCCAGAACCGGGACGGGGCTAGCAAACCCGGCCGAGACGCCGTAATAGAGCATCACCAAGTAAAAACTCAACAATGCCGCCAGCAGGTAGGCCATGTAGATGCGCATAGGGCTTGCCGGGGAAGGGGTTCGAGCTTTCTTACTGCGGCCCCGTTACCGAAAGCAAAGGAACCCTCAATTTCCTAAACAGGTGTTGGCTGGTGTTTGTAAGCCATGTGAATGCGTTCCAACGTTCAGCTAGAGTTTAAGGAACTGGTTCACCTTTCAACGTTCACGAAAATCGCTTTGGAGATGAGTTTCGTGAACTCATTCAAGTTCGGTTCCGGCTGATGCGTTGGGCAGTTTGCTTTGTTCCGGGGGGTATCGATGCGGTAGCCAAACAGCTGCTTCCCCAGTTCCAGCACCACTGCCGTTTTGGCGGGCAACTGGAGCGACGCAACGCTGCTCAGACTCTCGCCCGTGAGCACGTTGCGGGCCTTCGTGAAGCCGGCCATGCGCTCCGTGAACCAGGCGGTGGGCAGGCTGGCGGGCTTGTCGGTGGTGTTTGAGGCGACCATTACGGTGCCGGTAGCATCGTAGCGGAAGTATACGTAGGGGCCATCCTGCGGCAGGTACTGCATCAGCTTGCCGGAGTGCAGCGTTTTATGGTCGCGGCGGTAGGTGACTAGTTTTTTGCGAAGGCGAAAACCTCGTTTTCGCGGGCCGAGCGGCCGGCGGCGGTGAATTTATTCTCCGCATCACCGGGCCAGCCGCCGGGGAAATTCTTGCGCACCTCGGCATCGGTGGGGTCCTTGAAGTTCTTCATCAGGATTTCGGTGCCGTAGTACATACTCGGGATGCCGCGGGTGGTGAGCAGCCAGGTAAGGCCCATTTTGTAGCGGTCAAAATCGTCGCCGATGACGGACAGGTACCGGTCGTGGTCGAAGTTGTCGAGGAAAGTGACGAGCTTATTGGGGTTCTCGTACACCACGTCCTGAGCCAGGGTCTGGTACAGGTGCTGCGCGCCGCCGTCCCAGCCGGTGGCGGCTGGCGTGCCCACTTCTTTCAGCGCACCTAGCAGGCCGCCTTCGAGCACGAAATCGAGCCCGCCGGGCTGGTTCGACTTGAAGGGGAAATCAATTTTATTGCGGGTGTAGTAGGCCTGGTCGATGACGTTATTCACCGACGACTCGCCGAAGATGTGCAGGCGCGGGTACTCGGCCAGCAGCGCCGCGTTGCAGCGGTTCATAAAGGGCTGGTCGTTGTACATGTAGGTGTCGATGCGGTAGGCGTCGATGCCGAAGTTCTCCACGTTCCAAAGGGCGTTTTCAATTAAGTAGTTGGCCACGTAGGGGTTCTGCTGATTGAGGTCGGGCAGGAAGGGCACGAACCAGCCGTCGAGGGTTACGCGCTTGTCGTTGGGGGCGGCGTGCGGGTCGGTGATGGGCTGGTATTTGTAGGTGGTGTTGGTGTAGGTGGGCCACTGGTGCAGCCAGCTTTTCATGGGCAGGTCCTGCAAAATCCAGTGAGTGTTGCCCACGTGGTTGTACACGGCATCCTGGACCACTTTGAGGCCGGCGGCGTGGGCCTGCTGCACGTAGGCTTTGTAGCCCGCGTTGCCGCCGAAGCGCCGGTCCACGTTGTACTGGTCGGTGAAACCGAAGCCGTGGTAGGAGGCGCGCATGGTGCCGCCTTCGTTGGTGAGGGGCTGGTTGTTTTCCGTCACCGGGGTCAGCCATACGGCCGTGGCCCCTAGCTCCTTGATGTGTAGGGAAAGTGCTGGGCCACGTCGGCCAAATCGCCGCCGTGCCGGAAGAAGGGATTGGCGCGGTCGAGGTTGGTATCGCGCATGTCGGCGAACTTGTCGTTGCTCGGGTCGCCGTTGGCGAAGCGGTCAATCATGGCCTCGTAGATGAAATCCGTGTCGGTCACGCCCTGGCCTTTGGGCGACTTGTCGCGGGCCCGGATTTCCCAGGTCTGCATGATGGTCTGGCTGCCTTTTTTGTCGGTAATCTGCACCCGGCCGGGCTTGGCCGTGGGGCTGATAACGAGGTCGAGAAAAGCGTAGTTGGGATTCTCAACGGTGTTGATTTTCAACAGCTTCACGCCGGGGTAGTTGATGCTGTAGGCCAGCGTGCCCGCGGCCGGCCCGTGCATGAGCACCTGCACGCTGGGGTTTTTCATGCCCGCTCACCAATTGGTGGGGTTCACACGGTCGATGGCGGCGGTTTTGGCATTGGCGAGGTAGGGTAGGAGGGCCAGCAGCGGCAGCAGGAAGCGGTTTTTCATGGTGGGATGGTTGATTTTTAGAACGTCATGCTGAGCGCAGTCGAAGCATCTCCACCGCAATAGTAAATAATTGCGTTGCCCGGTAGAGATGCTTCGACTGCGCTCAGCATGACAGCCTTTCAAGTATGTTCTAACGTGTCGTTCTACGGACGCTTGCGCCCCTGGCCCAGCAGCTCCACGGTTTCGGCCAGGCGTGTGGCGCGGGTTTCGGGCCGCTTGGCCCCTTCCAGCCAGCGCACGAACTCGCGCTGGTGGGTGTAGGCCAGCTTGGCAAAGTAGGCGGCGGCCTGGGGGTTTTTGACAAGCTGCTCGGCGAGGTCGGCGGGGGCTTCCATTTTGCGCTCCACCACGTCGCGCGAAAGGGTCACGCGCACCGTGTCGCCGATGGTTTTATCCACCGCTTTGCGAATTTGCTTGAGGACGTGCAGGGCGTGGTGGCCGTCGCCGAGGGGCGTGATGCTGCCCTGATAGGGGTAGCCGTCGAAGGTGACCTGCACAGGCACCCGGCCGCGCGTACCGAATACTTCGGGCACCGAAAAAGGAATAACGACGAACACGCCGCCATCGCCATCGCCGGCTTCCAATACGGCTTCAAATTCGTGTTCAGGCTGCATATGGGGCGGAGTTTGGGGAGTTGAAAAAGGGCTTGTTTCAGCAAAGTAAGCCATTCCCCGAAGAAGCCGCCGTTGCGGGCCTAGTCCACGGCCACTTCGCCCAGCACGCGTTGCACGGCGGCATCGTCGGTGGCCGCCACTACGCGCACCTTGCCGGTGGCATCCGCATACAGGGCCAGCAGGCGGTGGTGCAGGGCATCGTCGGGCACCAGCACGAGGCGGGCGCGGCGCATGGCCATGCGTTCCATTTCGAGCTGGTAGCCGTGCTCGGCGGGGTTGGGCAGGTCGGTGGCCAGGCTGGCGAGGTAGAGCACCAGCGGCCGGCCCGAGCTGTTGCGGATTTCGAGCGCCGCCAGCCACGCCGGCCAGTTGGGGGCGTAAATCACCCCAAAATCGGCGGTGCGGCCCTGTACCAGCTGCGCCGCCTGCCGGGCATATTGAATCATGCGGAAGTTCAGGCCATCGAGGTGGGGTACCAGCACGGCGGGCGCGGCGGGTGGCGGGAGGGGCGCGCGAACGGCGGCAGCTTCCGGCGCTTCATCGTCGGCCGCCGGGGCGTCAGGCACGAGGTCGTCTTCCGGAGCCGACAGGTCGGCGGCTTCTGCCGCGCCGATTTCTGCCGTGGTTTCCTCAAAAACGGCCGGATGCTGCACGGCCGGCAGCTCCGGGTCGGGGTCGAAATTCAGGTCGCCGGCCTGCGGGTGCAGCCGGGGCCGGATGGTAGCCCTGGCCATTGAAATAGCCGCAACGGTCGCAGCCGCGCCATTCAACGGCCCGAAACCGGGCACTGCCGCCTTTGGCACCGCGCCGCCAGTGCCCTGCGCTGCCACCAGCGGCCGGGGCGGGGCGGGCGGTGGTGGCGGGAAAAAAGCCCCCGAACCCGCCCCCAGATACGGGGCGGCCGGCGCTTGCCACTGGCCCGCCAGCGCGGGCGCATGAGCACCGACAGGCCACTGGCTGCGGCCGGGAGCAGCGGGCAGCATCCGGCGCGAAGGAGCCAAAGGCTTCGCTGGAGTGCCCGGGATGGCCGGCGCGGTTGCTTCCGGAGCATCGGCGGCGGCCAAATCGGTCAGGCCGATAATGCGCGATTGCCGTGCCGGTGTGGTCGTTTTGTTCTGCGCCGCCGCCGTGGGCAGCAGTTGTATGCCCGGCCGGTTCGCTACCGCTTCCAGTGCATCGACAGCGGCTTCCGGAGCGGCCGAAACAGCTGTGGGGTTATCCGTAAAATTCTGTTTATGAATGGGGTAATGTGCGGAATCAGCTGCCGCTGTCGTGGCTTTCGGCGCATTGCTGGCGGCGTGTTTAAGCGAAGCTTTGCCGGCCGGTAGGTGCGGGTACACGGCCAGCACCGGCTGCCGGGCGGCCAGCTGGTACACCAGCGGCAGGGTAGGAGGCAGGGCCGCGCCGCCGAGCACGGCCACGGTGGGGTCGGCGTCGTCCCAGGCCAGCAGCAAAACGGAAAATTCGGGCGGAGTCATGGGCAAAGCAGGGAAGGAAATTCATTCGGCCAATCCCTGGGGGTAGCGCTTGGCCGTGAATTAACTCCCAATGCTACGGCAACGGGGTCGCATTTGCCGAAAAAACCCGTTTGTGCGGCGCAGAAAAAAGTAACTTGCATGCTTCATAAGTGCCTTGCCGGCCCGGCCGGTCTTTTTTTAACCGGTTTCATCCCGGTTTTTGCCTTCTGCTTAGAATTACTTTATGGATACCACGATTCAGGAAAATAACTACATGGTAAACGACCTGGCGGCGCAAAGCCACCAGGAACATTATCCGGGCGAAATTATCCGGGCCGACGAGCTCGACGGCCACCGCTTCCTCTTCAATTGCCAGAACGGCGTGCGGCTCTTATTGCACGTCCTCAGCGACAAGATTATCCGCTTCCGCTACCTCACCGACGGCCCGCTCTCGCCCGATTTCTCCTACGCCGTGCCCGCCGATGCCGTCTCGCGCATGGAGCCGGCCCTGGTGGAATTCCGCGAAAAGCCCGACCACTACCGCATCACCACCGAGCGCCTCATCTGCATCGTGCAGAAGGAAAACCTGAAGGCCCGCGTGCTCGACCGCTCCGGTACCATTCTCAGCGACGACGAAAAAGGCTTCCACTGGGAGTACGATTACGATACCGGCAACGATATCGTGAAGATGAGCAAGCAGGTACCCGCCGGCGTGCACTACTACGGCCTCGGCGACAAGCCCGACAACATGAACCTGCGCGGCAAGCGCTTCACCAATTGGGGCTCCGACACCTACGGCTACGTGAAAGGCTCCGACCCGCTCTACAAGAACATCCCGTTCTACCACGTGCTGCACCAGAAAATCGCGCACGGCATTTTCTTCGATAATACCTTCAAGGCCAGCTTCGATTTCGCCGCCGAGCGCGCCGACGTCACCAGCTTCTGGGCCCAGGGCGGCGAGCTGAACTACTACTTCATCTACGGCCCCACGCTCATGGAGGTGACCCAGGATTACACCCTGCTCACCTGCCCGCCCGAGCTGCCGCCCCTCTGGACGCTGGGCTACCACCAGTGCAAATGGAGCTACTTCCCGGAGAGCAACGTGAAGGAAATTTCCTCGGGCCTGCGCGACCGCCAGATTCCCTGCGATGCCCTCTATCTCGACATCGACTACATGGAGGGCTACCGCTGCTTCACCTGGAGCAAGCAGCACTTCCCCGAGCCCAAGCGCATGGTGCAGGAGCTGGCCGCTGAGGGCTTCAAAACCATTGTTATCATCGACCCCGGTATCAAGATTGACCCCGAGTATTCGGTGTATAAGGAGGGCGTGGCCAACGACTACTTCTGCCGCCGCGCCGATGGCCCGCTGATGAAGGGCTCGGTGTGGCCCGGCCTCTGCAACTTCCCCGATTTCACCGCGCCCCGCGTGCGCGAGTGGTGGGCCGGCCTGTTTCAGGAATTGATTCAGGATATCGGCGTGAAAGGCGTGTGGAACGACATGAACGAGCCGGCGGTGTTCGAAAAAGGCACTTTCCCGCCCGATGTGCGCTTCGACTACGACGGCCACTCGGCCTCGCACTCGAAGGCCCACAACATCTACGGCATGCAGATGGCCCGCGCCACCAACGATGGCGTGAAGCGCTTCAGCTACCCCAATCGGCCCTTCACCATCACGCGCAGCACCTACAGCGGCGGCCAGCGCTACTCCTCGGGCTGGACCGGCGACAACATTGCCAGCTGGGAGCACCTCTGGCTGGCCAACATCCAGTGCCAGCGCCTGAGCATCTCGGGTTTCAGTTTCATCGGTAGCGACATCGGCGGCTTCGTGGACACGCCCACCGGCGAGCTCTACGCCCGCTGGATTGCCCTGGGGGCCTTCCACCCGTTTTTCCGCACCCATAGCTCCGGCGACCACGGCGACCAGGAGCCCTGGAGCTTCGGCGATGCCGTGACGGACGTCGTGCGCTCATTCATCGAGCTGCGCTACCGCCTGCTGCCCTACATGTACACCGCCTTCTGGCAGTACGCCACCAAGGGTACGCCCATGCTACGCCCGCTCACCTTTCTGGACCAGAACGACACCGAAACCTACCTGCGCATGGCCGAGTTCGGCCTCGGTGACAACCTGCTCATCTGCCCCATCACCCAGCCCGGTGCCGATGGCCGTTGGATGTACCTGCCCCGCGGCGACTGGTTCTACTACTGGACCGACACGCCCCAGACCGGCGGCAGCGAAGTGTGGGCGGCGGCCGACCTCACCCGCATTCCGCTCTTCATCAAGGCCGGCGCGGTGGTGCCCATGCAGCCGGTGATGCAGTACGTGGGCGAAACCCCCGTCACCGAGCTCACCCTGCACGTGTACTACAAAAACGGCACCGCCGAGAGCGTCCTCTACGACGACGGCGGCGAAGGCTACGCCTACCTCGAAGGCCACAAAACCGTGCGCCGCTTCACCGTCACCGGCTCCGCCACCGACCTCGTCCTCACCCAGGCCATCGAAGGCGACTACGCGCCCAGCTACGCCACCTACCGCGTGGTGCTGCACGGCGTGGCCGGCGCCATTGCCGTCACCGCCGACGGCCAGCCCGCCCCCGTCACCGACGCCACCCTGGAAACGGGCCTCACCCTGCCCAGCCTCGTGGTGCCCGTCAGCTTCGGCGAGGTGCGCGTGAACGTGGTGGCGAGTGGGTCGGGGAAGGGGGAGGTGCCGGTTGTGTAAACGATGGCGCGGGGTTTTATACTTATCTATCCTTCTCTCTTAAGGAAATGAAAAACTTAACAGACTTTTTTACAGAGTATGGCGAACTGCATGATGCTGTGTTGCGCGATGTGTCATTTTGCTTCTTGCCATCTGCAATTGCCCCAACTATAAAAGTTGTGTTAGACTGTATGTCCCTGCTTCAAGACGATGCGTGGGTTTATTTGGAAATGACCTTTCAGAAGGTTCACGAGTTTCGTCTTATTGCCACTGAGCAAATGACGCCAACGGTGGTAGAGTCCTTTGCTGCGGAACGATGGGGCAGTAAATTGATTTTCGATTTTGCACCCAACCGTGTGCAGCCAGAAGGAATTGCCGAACATCGGGATTCTTATTTCTATCTGGTTTGCGACGAATTTGATTTTCGCGAAATCTCTCTTGCATAGGCTGCCAAATGGGTCTATTTGGTAGAAAAAAGGAATTAGGTCAACCACCCCACAAACCAAAACAGGGCACCCCACGGGGTGCCCTGTTTCATTCCCGCCCACCCGGCCGCTACACCTGGGGCGGCCCCGGGGCGGCGGGCGGGGCGGGCGTGTCCGTCACGTAGTCCTGGTACTTGCAGGCATCAGTGGTGGCATACAGGGCTTGGCTGCTGCTGGTGCCGCTTTTGGTCCCAGCCTGGTGTTGCCCGTCAGCTTCGGCGAGGTGCGCGTGAACGTGGCGGCGGCTGGGGCGGGGAAGGGGGAGGCACCGGTTGCGTAACCTTCTTGAAATATTACATCCAAGTAAAAAAGGCTTTTTAAGTATATTGGATGCCAGTTGGTGCCTAAATAAAAACCGACGTGCAACTTTCAGGCTGCTTCGCAAGTCAACGAGATAGAACGCCTTACCTCTTTTTTTTATGGACTCGAAACCCACTCGATTTGCTTATTGGCTGCTCGGCAGCCTGTGCGCTATGGCAGCCGTGAGTTGCACCTCCGAAAAACAAGACCCTGACCCCAATTTGGTGGCGGTGTGCTACGCCCAAACCCAATGTGCCGACCGTTGGGGCCAAGCTCAGGGCACCCAACAACTCATAACTGCGGCCCAAACCTACTTGGCCCAGCAGGGCCTAACGCTGCATCAGCCTTCTGCTAGCGTCAAAAATGCTGGCATGGTTTGCAATACTTGTTCCTGCACCACGGGCTTGGTACTGGAGGGAATGGTCCAACCTGCCGATTTGCCGGCCGTACTCGCCTGAGACTTTACCAAACAGTAAGTAGCCTTGGCTAGTACGCTTCAGCAAAGGTCAGCCACCCCAAAAACCAAAACAGGGTACCACACGGGGTGCCCTGTTTCGTTCCCGCCCACCCGGTCGCGCCAGCAGGGTGCCAGCAGGGAAACTCCGAAAGCGCAAAACCGCAGGGTTGCTTTATCCCGCTCCGGCCCCGTCATTTGCCCCATGTCCGGTACCACTCTGCAAGCCATCAGTATCTATAGGCTGCTGGTGCCGCTGCGCGAGCCGTTCGTGATTTCCCTCGGGCCGCTGCTGGCGGTGGAGAATATCATTGTGGTCCTGCGCACGGCCGATGGCCACGTCGGCTACGGTGAGTGCAGCCCCTTCCTCACCATTAGCGGCGAGAGCGTGGACATCTGATTCATCGTGGGGCAGTATTTTGCCCCCGCGCTCATGGGCCGCGATGCGCTGGATTTTGCCGGTAACCTCGCCGAGCTGGACCGCATCATTTACGGCAACAGCAGCATCAAAAGCGCTTTCGATATTGCCTGGCACGACACCGCGGCCCAGCACGCGGGCCAGCTGCTCTATGAATTCCTGGGTGGGAAAAACGACAAAGTTCTCACCACCGACATGACCGTGAGCCTCGGCCCGCCCGCCAAAATGCAGGCCGATGCCGTGCGCTTTCAGCGGGAGGGCTTCCCGGCCATCAAAGTGAAGCTGGGCGGGCATTGGTCCCGCGCACCCGCTGCGCATCGACGCCAACCAGGGCTGGGCGACGGCCGATAACGCCATTGCCGTGCTTCAGCCCCTGGCCGGGTGCGGGCGGCCTCGCCCATTCCAATCATGGCCGCCGAAAGCTGCGGCGACGAGCACGACGCGGCCCGCCTTATCCAGCTGCAAGCCTGCCAGATGCTGAATATCAAGCTGGGCAAGTCCTCGGGCTTCCATCGGGCGCAAAAAATAGCGCAGCTGGGCCAGGCCGCCGGCCTCACGTTGCAAGTGGGCGGCTTCCTCGAATCGCGCCTCGGTATGACGGCCGCCGCCCACTTGGCCTTCAGCAACCCGGCCATCCAGCACTGCGATTTCGATACCCCGCTCATGTTTGCGGCAGACCCGGTGGTGGGTGGCTTCCGCTACCGGCCTGGGCGCTGGCATCGACGAGGCCTGGCTGCGCCGCGCCGAGCAGGTGCATTTTTGATAAGCCGGCCCTGCTCACGGTTTGTTCCAACTATTTCCCAAGCCCTGTTACCTCGGCTGGTGGGGCTGAGCAGGACTACTGCCTAGCGTGTTGAGCAAAATAAACGCAGGGGTAGGCTCCTTGCTGAAACTAATTTATAGATACTTACGGGTTTTCAGAAACAATCCCAGGCGAGCGTGGCTTGAGATAGGTGTGCTATTTGCAATGACGTAACTGGCAAGAAACTGGCAATAAATCATCATTTTTCAGAAGGGAATGCTAAGAAAATTCAAACTATCAGAATTGCTTATTCTGTTTCTAGTCGTGTTTTTGATATTCGTGTCGGAGTACTACTACCTGGTTTTGAAGGACCATGACCGGGCGCTATTTATTGGGTTGTGGCCCCCAACCATGTTGCTGTTTCTGGTATACTTCAACTTGAAAAAACAACAATAACATGGACAACGCCGATATTTTACTGTTTACTCTTTTGGTGGTTCCCGCGTTTATTGTTTTTGCATTCCTTACTATCAGAGAGTTTGCGCAAGCTGGCGAGAGCGACTTCAAACCCGATTCTGATAAGCGACTCAGGTAGCTGACTGGCCGCGTCGGTAGCATAGAAAAAAGCAGGCCATGCCTTCCCTTCCGTCACCGTGGTCTAATCCAGCGTGGTACGACAACTTTTTAGTTGTCGTACCACGCTGGATTAGACCACGGTGACGGAAGGGTTTAGTGGTGCGACGACTTTTTGGTCGTCGCACCACTATATTTCAGCTAATTGTTGATTGATAACCAATTAGTTAACCACCAGGCGCACGGTGGTGCCGTTGCCGCGCACCACGTATAGGCCCGGCGCAAGGGCCGCCAGCTCCAGCCGAAGCGTACTGCTGTCGGCTTGCATAGCTGATAGGCGCACCCGGCCGGACAAATCCAGCACCAGCACCAGCTGGCCGGCTACAAGGCCCGTCACCGTAACCGTGCCAGCGGCCGGATTGGGCCACATCTGCAGCCGGGCCACCGCGCTGGCGGGCACGTGCACGGCGCGTACCGGCGACAGGCTTTCGGGGCCGTTGTTGTCCACCTGGCGCAAGCGGTAGTACACCGTGGGGCCGGGGTAGGTGGCCAGGGCCACATCGTCGAACTGATAGCTGCGGGGCGTGCTGCTGCTGCCCGGGCCGGGTACCCAGCCCAGGCGGCGGAAAATCGTGCCATCGGCAGAAGTCTCGATGGCAAAGCCAGCGTTGTTTTTCTCCGAAGCCGTGTGCCAGCTCAGGTACGCCGTGGGGCCGTGGGCTTCGGCCGTGAAGGCAGTCAGCTCCACGGACAAGGGGCCTGCCAGGGTAATGTTGGCATTATTGATGGCAAAAAACACGTTGTTCAGCGCCTGAATTTTGATGCGACCCTGGGTCGTATTCACATTGGGGAGCTGCACCGATTGGATGCCATCGTTGGGCGTGCTGGCCAGCAGCACGGTGGGGAAGGTCAGGCCCCCATCAGTCGAGAAAAGTGCCTGCACATTGGGGCAGCTCACTGGGGCCTGGTCGGTGCCCAACACGCTCCATGTGAGGGTGTAGGTGCTGCCGGCAGCCGCCGTGAGAGCCGCGCCGGGGGCCGTCACGGCAAAGGGTCCGGCCGAGGCCACGGCCATGGTCACGTTGGCCCCCGTCACGCCGCTGTGGTTGTCGCGCGCCGTGAGGCGGAAATTGAGGGTGCGAGCCACCTGGGGCAGTATTTCGCCCAGCGAGGCCGTGTTGGCCAGCAGCGATGTCAGGTTGGGAAACGTGCGGGCCGGGCTGGTCTCGGGCGCAAAGCTGCGAAACAGCGGCGGACCCGAAGCATCGGTGGCCGCACCGGCCAGGCCGCTGGCATTGCCTATGTCCAGCTCTTCCCAGGAATAGGTGAGGACGTCGCCGTTGGGGTCGGTGCCGTTGCCGGCGAGGGTGAAGGGGGTGCCCTGCGGAATGGTGTAGGTGTTGCTGGCCGGCACGCTCAGGCTGGGCGGCTGGTTGCCGGTGGTCGTGAAGCTGCCGCAGTTTAGGCTGGGCACGATGGTACTCAGGCTGCCGGCGTGAAAATAGTCGATGCCCGCGCCCACGTTGTCGGGGGCGCAGCGCGAGTCGTACGACATGATGGTGTTGCCCGCACCCGGCTCGAAGGCCAGCGTGAGGCTGCGGTTACCGCCGCCGCAATTGCCCTGGTCGCCATTAAATGTATGCTCGGAGCCGAGCTGGTGGCCTATTTCGTGGATTACCACGGTGGCCATCAGGGCCGCTGAGCTCCCGGTGGAAGCGCCGCTGGCTTTGTACGGGTCGTAGCAAGTCACATCTACGTAAGCCACGCCCGAGTAGCCGCCGCTGCGGTAGCCCAGCACATGGCCCAGTTCGTAGTTGCCGGAGCCAATGACTTGGTCTATCTTACTTTGGTTCTCAGTCAGCAAGCTTGCGAGGTTGTTGTTGGTATAAGGGTCGGTGGTGGCATCGGTGAAAATGAGCTGGTCGTTGTTGCCTACCAGCTGCAGGCGCACGGCCAGGTCGCGCTCATACACCGCGTTCAGGGAATTCACCAGTGTTACCATGCTGGCTAGGGCATTGGCCATGGTGTTGCCACCCAGCTGCTGGGTGTACTCGCCGGTGGCGGCCATGGCCAGCCGCAGCACGCGCAATTGGCTGCCATATGGCGCGGGTGGGGTGGGCGCGGTGCCCCCGGCGGGCCGTTGCACCCGGCCGGGCACCGGCAAGGCCCCGCAGGCAAACTCCGGCAGCGCGTCGGAGTGGCTCTGGTAGCGGTTGGCGGTACCGGGGTCGGCTTCGATAACGAGGGTGCTGGTGAGATTAAGCACCTGGGCGTGTATTCCGGCGGGTGAGGTTTCGAGGCGCACTGAGGCGGTGGGCTCGTCGAGCCCGTGCCCGGCGTAGGTGGCCAGCTGCGGATAACGGGCCGCCAGCGCGGGGGCCATCACCGGCGCTTTGGTGAGGGCGAAGCGGTGCAGCGTGCCGTCGGGGTAGGGCAGTTCCAGGGTGACGGCGGCGGCGGGGCTGGTTTCGGAAGGCGCACTGGCCAGGCGGGCGTCCAGCTGCGTGGCATCGAGGATAAATCAGCTGCCGGAGGTTTTCGGGGCCATGTCGCCATTGCGGGCGGCCGGGGCTGGCTGCCACAGTGGGGCCGGGGTTTGAGCGCTGCCCACCCGGGGGCATAGCAATAGCGCAGAAATCAGCGCAAAAGAAATCTTGCCGTATCGAAAATCCATATTAATCAAGCGCAGGCCGGGTATTATACGATAGCTGTACAGTACAAAACCACTATTGCGGGTGAGTCCTGCCAAATGAGGAATAATATGGAGTAAAATACAAGTCAGGAAGTGAAATGAAGCTGTATTTACATCGCATATACGGCACCTTTTTGCTCGCTGCCACGCACAAGGCAAGTTATTGGCCGGCTCACTATCAAGGCGCCCAGTTGCGAATAAATATGTATTATATAAAATATTTATTTATTTAAAAAAGTCAAAATGCTTCCTCGTTCAGGGCCGTCCTACCAGGCCAATGGCCGCATTAGGGTTGCGGGCCTATTGGCTGGGTGCGCCTCATAAAAACCGCGTTTTCAGGGCCGGCGTGGGCAGCATGCAGCTTTCCTGTCGGCCAAACCAGCGGTAGCGGTGGCGGGCCACGAAGCGGTAGGCGGCATCGCGCCAGGCAGCGGGCAGCACCCGGCCCAGGCCCGCTACCCGCCATACGCCGCCCAGGCCCTCGGCAATGCGCAGCACGGCGTCCGAATGCGAGTACAACTGCCCGCCGCTCAGCAGCAGCACCGATTCGGGGGCGGCCGCGACGGCGGCCGGCGTGAGGCCGTGGGCCATCAGCAGGGCCCGGCCGGCGTCGCTTTGCAGGGCCGCGAAGCGGAAGTGGCCCGCCGGGTCGCGGCGGATAACGAACTGCACAAAGCCGTTGCAGAGGTTGCACACGCCGTCGAACAGGATGGTATCAGGAACAGAATTGGGCATGGATTCGGCGAAAGGGGCGGTGGTGACTGCTATGTTAAACGGGCCGGCCGGGCCAATGTTGATAATTGCTGTTGCGCCGGTAATGCTTGTGCCGGGAGTTTTAATGAGTTCCTGGTTGCTCGTTCTAAAAAACGGCTCAAAAGCATCCAATCAGCAACTAACTGGCGCATCCGGCTGCGCTCAGCATGGCGTTCTTTCGTTTCCCGTTTCCCGGTTTAAGTGCCGCCTCAGGCCCACTGCTTGAGGTACTGAAACACCTCCGGATGCGTGAGCAGGCCGCCGTGGTGCTGCTGGTTGAATACGGCCGTGCGGACGCTGGCCCCGGCGGGCAGGGCCGCTTCATCGCCGAAGGTGGCGTGGCCCCGGGCGCTGCCGTGGCCCACCAGCCCATCGCCGAAATACTCGCGCAGGGCCGAGGGTCGGGTGGCCCGTAGCCAGGAACCCATCAGAATATGATATTTCACGCCGGGCAGCGGCGGCACGGGCGTGCGCGGCGGCGTGAGGTCGTTGGCGTGGGCATTCTGCCAGTCCTCATCCACCAGAATGGAGTAGCGCAGGTCCTTGATGCCGTTGCTGCGCTGGTTGAGGGCCTTGCTGAGAAAGCGGGTGGGAAACAGGTTGATGCGTTCCAGCAGCCGCGCCGTGAAGTGCGAGTTCTGCTCCAGCCACGAGCCATCGTTGGGCGTGCCGATGAGGAAAATGGAGCGCAGATGCGCCAGCCAGGGGGAGTTATTAGTTGAGAGTTGAGAGTTAAGGGTTAAGAGTTGATTTTGGTCGGAAGTTGTGGCCGACTCATCACTAACAACTCTTAACTCTTCACTTTTAACTTTTAACTCACTTCCATAGTAGCCTGCCGAGCGGATAATCAGCCCGCCCATGCTGTGGCCCACCAGCACGAGCTCGCCGATGGCATCGGGCCAGGTATTCACCAGCTCGGTGAGGAGGCGGTTGAGCTCGCGGCCGTTTTCGGAGAGGTGCAGGCCGGAATTGAAGCGTAGGTAGAGGCCGCGGCTGTGGGTTTCTTCGGCCAGGCGCGGGCCGTAGCGGCGGCTGCCGGCCGGGTCCTGAAAACTGGTTTGCCAGATGAGCTCATCGCCCATCAGACCGTGGATATAAACCACCGTTTTCTGGTGTGGCTCGATGAGGTGCAGGTCGGCCACGGCCACGTCCTGCCCGCCCCGCCGGAAGCTCATCTGGATGGCGCGCGGGTCGAAGCGGGTAGCCAGCTGGTCGCCGAGGGCCCCATTGAGCACGGGTAGAAAAAAATGCTGGTGCGCCTGGCCCACGCGCACCACGTAGCTGGCCCCGCGCACGGGCAGCATTGCAGCCCGCCCCACGGCCCCCAGGGCACGGCGGAAGCGGGAGGGCGGCTTGGGGTCAGAATCAGACATGGGCTGGCGGGAACACGCGGCGGTAAGAAGAAGTATAACCCGAAAGTAGCGCCGCCGCCGGTATTGCGTTGGCCTTCCGCCCGAAATCAACGTACTTTGCACTACTTAATTCCAAGCACTACATTTCATGAAGCTTTCTCACCGTCCCGCCCTGGCCCTGTTGCTGGGCACCGCTTTGGCGGCCTCGCTCTCGTCCTGCGAATACCACTGGAGCCCCGGCAAAAACCCGCAATTCAAACACGGTTTCACCAACGCCCCCGGCTGGCACAAATCGGATGTGGACCGTGACAGCATCAATAACCAGCAGCGCGTAGAGCCCGCCACGGGCACCGGTTCGGCCGTAGCCATTAAAAAAGGCTCCGTGAAGGAGAAGCTGGACTCGGCTCCGGCTGGTACCAGCGCTACCTCGCCCCAAAATGCCAGCGGTCAGATGGGTTCGGTAGACCAGACCCAGCCGAAAAACTAGTTTTCGGCAATCGCCCAAAATACAAAAAAAGCCCGCTGCCGTAATGGTAGCGGGCTTTTTGCGTTGAAATTGCGGGTTGAGCTAAGCCGGGCGCTCGGCCACTGGCAGCTGCCCCACGCGGGCGTAGCCGAAGCGCACGGGCGGCAGCACGGCGTGGTAGCCATCGAGGCCCGAAATGGCGGCCGTGCCGACGGCGGCCAGGTCCAGCGTGCCATCGGGGCGCAGTAGCTCGTCGCGCAGATAAACGTGCTCCACGGTGCCCACCAGCAGCACGGTGCCGTTGCTGATGTGGTGCTCCTCCAGCAGCCGCAGGCCGATGCTAACGGCGCTTTCGGCCACGTAGGGCGCGGGGAAGCCGTCGCGGTATTCGGCTGTGAAGCCGCAGGCATCAAACTCCGAAACCGTATCCGGGAAGTTGGCCGAGGTGTAGTGGGCCTGGGCGGCCAGGGCCTCGGGTACGTGGTTGAGGGTGTAGCATCCGCTGGCTTTGAGGTTGGCGTAGGTATGGCGCGGCACGGTGGTGGGGCGCGTGATAATGCCCAGCAAGGCCGGGTCGGAACCCAGGTGCAGGGCCGAGCTGAACACGGCCAGGTTGGTCATGCCATCGGGCGCAGCGGTACCCACCAGGTTGGCCGACTTGAAGCCTGGTAGGCCGTTGACGAGGTTGAGGCGGTATACTTTTTCGAAGCCGGCGATGTCGGCGGCGGTGAGGTGGCGCATGGACGCTTGGCTTGACTGAATGAGAAATGAAGAAGGAGGAACGTCTTACTGCTGTCGGGCGGCCCAGGCGTTCATCTTCTTTTCCAGCACCGTCAGCGGCATCGAGCCGCCGTCGAGCAGCTCGTTGTGGAAGGCGCGCAGATCGAACTTCGGCCCCAGCTGCTTGCGGTACCGGTCGCGCAGCTCACTGATTTTGAGTTGGCCCGTTTTGTAGCTCAGGGCCTGCCCTGGCACGGCCATGTAGCGCTCCACCTCGGCTGTGGCACCCTGCTCGCTGATGGCCTCGTTGGCCTGCATGTAGGCAATGGCCTGCTCGCGGGTGAGCTTGCCGGTGTGCAGGCCCACGTCCACCACCAGGCGCAGGGCCCGGTGGATTTCGGCTCCCAGGTGGCCCATGTGCTGGTAGGGGTCTTTGAATACGCCTAGTTCCGGCCCCAGGCTCTCGGCATACAGGCCCCAGCCCTCGTTGAAGGCCGAGTAGCCGCCGAAGCGGCGGAACTTAGGCAGAGTGGTGTTTTCCTGCTGTAACGATACCTGGTAGTGATGGCCCGGAATGGCCTCGTGCAGAAACAGCGTTTCCATGGCCGGGTTGCCGGCCGTGTTGAAGGTGAGCGGGTCGAGGATGGGCACGTAGAAAATGCCCGGCCGGGTGCCGTCCGGGGTGCCGCGGTTGTACTCGGCCGAAGCCGAAGCCGCCCGGAAGGCCTCAGTGGCGCGCACCTCAAACCCGGTTTTGGGCGTGCGGCCAAACAGCCGGGGCAGGCCCGGCTCGATGCGCGCCTGAATGGCCCGAAAGGCATCGAGTACCTCTTTTTCGGTTTTGAAGGGCCGGAATCGCGGGTCGGTGTTCACGAAGGCGAAGTAGGCCTTCAGGTCGCCTTTGAAGCCGGTTTCGGCTTTCACCCGCTCCATCTCGGCGTGGATGCGGTCTACTTCGGCCAGGCCGGTCTGGTAAATTTGCTCCGGGGTGCGGGTGGTGGTGGTGCCTACCTGTGCGGCGTAGGCGTAGCGGGCGGCACCCTGCGGCAGCGCACCCACACCCGACGAAGCCCGGGCCTGAGGCAGGTATTCGGTTTCCAGAAAGTCGGCCAGCCTTTGGTACGGAGCCGCTACGTCGCGCCGAATGGCCTCCTCAAACAAAGGCGTCAGCCGGGCCTTGTCGGTCGCCGCGAAGCTGGCCGGGAAAGCCTTTACGGGGCCGTAGAACAAGCTTTTGGCGGGGTCGGCCACGGCCAGGGCGCGCAGCTGGCTCACCATTTTGGGCACCAGGGCCTTGGGCAGCACCACGCCCGCCTTCATGCCGCGCCGGAAGTTGCCGATGGCCGAATCGGCCCAGACCGGGAAGCCGCGCAGGCGGCCCAGCCAGTGGTCGTAGTCGGCCACGGTGGCAAAGGGTTGGGCGCCGGTGCCCGCCCCCAGCTGGGCCAGGCTGCTGGGCAGGGCATAAAACTGGTTGAAGGGTATCATCCAGTTGTTGAACTGGTAGCCGGCCAGCCGCTGCTCCAGCTCGTAGGCCAGGATATCGTAGCTCACTTGGTCGTTGGCGCTGAGCCGGGCCCGGTCGAACGTGCGCAATGCCCCGAGGTAGCGCGTGTAGAAGCGCTTCAGCGTGTCGCGTCGGGCCTGGGTCTGGTCGTTGGGCAGCTGGTCGTCGAAGCGGTGGTCGCCCTGGGCCGTGGCCGCCAACGGAAACAGCTGGTTAGTGCGGTCGGAATATCTTTCGAACACTGCCGCCAGCGGGGCCGAGGGCGGTGCGGCAGGCCGGGAAGCCGGAGCGGGCCGCCTGGCAGGCTGGGCCGCCGCCGCACCGCCGGCCAGTAGCACGGCGACAAAAAGAAACTGTTTCATGGCAACGAAGAGAAAGACGAAAAAAGAGCGGAAGGCGGACTTCGGGGCTCACCCCGTTACCGTTCCAGCTTGAAGCCGGGCTCCCGCGCCGGCGGCGCGGTGCGGTTGGCCACGGCCCAGCCGGTGAGGTACATCCACTGCGTCATGCGCGTGAGCTTGGCGTAGTCGATGCGGCTGGGCTCGTCGCGCGGCGTGTGGTAATCAACATGCAGCAGCGAGGTGTACATGATGGACGGGATGCCCAGGCGGGCGTAGGGCAAGTGGTCGGAGCGGAAATACCAGCCCTCGGGGTGCGTAGGCTTGTCCCACTCGGTATCGAGCTTGAATTTGGGGCCGGCCTGGTTGGCAGACAGCGCGGTTTTTACGAGGTCCGACGAGTTCATGTGGGGCGGCGTCGAGCCCAGTAGGGCAGCGCTGTCGGCCACGTTGCGGCCCATCATTTCGGCGTTGAGCACGGCCACGATGCTGGATTGGGGCACCGTGGGGTGGGCCGAGAAGTAGGTTGAGCCAATTAGCCCGCGCTCCTCCGAGCCTTGGTACACGAACAGGGCCGAGCGCCGGCCCGGCTGCTGCTTAAAGGCCCGCATGATGGCCAGCAGGGCCGCGCAGCCGGTGGCGTTGTCGTCGGCTCCGTTATAAATCGAGTCGCCGGCGATGGGCGCACGCACGCCATCGTGGTCCTGGTGGGTGCTGAAGAGAACGTACTCCTTTTTCAATTGCGCGTCAGTGCCGGGCATTTTGGCCACAATATTCACGGACGGGTACTGGAAGCTTTCCACCTTCAGCTCGGTCGTAAACTGCTGGCCCGCCTGCTGCACCCAGCTGGCGGCGCTGGCGGGCAGCCATATCACGGGCGGGGTGTTCACCACTTTGGTGCTGGCCGCGCCGGGCAGGCTGTAGCGCCCGCGCTCGTAAATATGACTCCAATGGTCGTAGATGGCCTGCGATGGCGCATCCGAGACAAATACTACGGCCACCGCACCGGCCTTCACGAGCTCGGCCGTTTGTCCGGCAAATTTGCCAAATACGTAGCGCCGGTAGCTGATGCCATCCGTCGGCGCTCCGGAAATCTGCACGGCCACAGCCTTGCCTTTGATATCGACTTTGGCCAGCTCGGCCGCCGAGCCGCTGCCTACAAATACCAGCGGGGCCGTAATGCTGGCGTTGGTGGGGGCGGTTACTACGCCGTCTTCGTTCAGCTTAATCTCGTGGTTGCCAATGCGCAGGGTGCTGTTTTTGCCCAGGCGCGTGCGCTGCAGGTTGAACCACTGGAAGTAGGTGCCGTCGTCGCCAGCGGGCAGCATGCCCGTTTCGCGGATGCGGTCGGCGAGCCACACGCTGGCTTTCAGCTCATCCAGAGTGCCGCCCTCGCGGCCCCGGAAATGGTCGCCGGCCAGCGCAAACAGGTCGCGCTTGATGTCGGCTTCGTGAATGGCGCTTTCGGCGTTGGTGGACTTGGCAACGGGCTTCTTTTGGGCTGAAGCAGCCACGGGGGCGGCCAGGGCTAAGCCGGCCAGCAGCAGGCGCGGCAGGGAGCGAAGTTGTGGGAGCATAAGGGACGGATTGAGAGAAAAAATTAATTGAACATTTAAAGAACGTCATGCAGAAGGGTTCTGGGCCGCTCGGGACTCCAACGGCTCGGCCCCGACGTATGTTTTTTCGGGCAGCCGCGAAGCCACCAGCACAAACAGGGTCACGTTCACGGCCATCAGCCCGGCCGTGAACCAGTAAAAGTTGGCCCCGTGCAGTCCGGCCAGCCAGCCGCCGCGCGCAATGCTGCCATTCACTAGGCTCAGCCCGAAGTTGGCCGCCGCAATGGTGAGCACCCACAGCGACGTGGTGAGGCTTTTCAGCGAGCGCGTGGCGTGGGTGTAGGCATATTCGAGCCCCGTGATGGCTACCATAATAACGCCACCCACCAGCACGCAGTAGGCCAGAATCTGCCACCAGGCCGAGGGATGGCTGCCGGCATCTACCCGCGTTTGAATAGCGCCCACAATGAGCACGCCCAGCGTGGCAATGACCATGCCCGCGCCCATGCGGCGCAGTGGCGTAGGCTGCAGCCCACGCCGGGCCAGGGCCGGATACAGCTTGTACGTGAACAGCGGGTTCAGCCCGATGCCAAAGATGATGCCCGATAGCTGCAGCTGCTCGGCCAGGGGCCGGAAGCCCGGCCACAGCTCGCGGTTGAGGTGCGTGGCCTGCAGCACCCATTCCGAGGAGCTTTGCTCGTTCAGTATCCAGAGCACCGGCACGAAGGCAAACACCACGCCCACGCGGCGCAAGGCGGCCCGGTCTTCGCCGGCGCCCAGCACCTTGCGCAGGCCTGCGCGCAGGCCGGTGGGCGGCACGCGCACGTAGCGCCGTCGCCCGGCCCAGAAGGTGAGGGCCGCCGTGGCCATCAGCAGGCCCGGCACACCGAAGGCCACGGCCGGCCCGAAATGTTGGTAGAGCAGCGGCGTGAGGATGGTGGCCAGCGCCGCCCCCACATCAATGCTCATCTGAAACCAGCCGTAGGCCTTGGGCAGCAGCACCGCGTTGGCCGGCGTGAACTGGTCGCCGAGGTTGGCCGTCACGTTCGACTTTATGCCGCCCATGCCCATGGCCACCACCAGCAGCCCCAGCCGGAAGCCGCTCAAATCATTGTTGAATGCGGAAAGCAACACGTGCCCGCCGCAGTACAGAATCGACAAATAGAGAATGACGCGGTACTTGCCCAATACCCAGTCGGCCAGCAGCGCGCCCACCACCGGCAGGGCGTAGCCCAAGGCCGAAAACGAGTGCACCAGCGCGTTGGCCCGTGCCTCGGCCCCGGCCGTGAGGGCCGCGCTGTGCGTGGGATTGAAAAACTGCGCCACCAGAAACGTGGGCAGAATGGTCATCATGCCATAGTAGCTGAACCGCTCGGCCACCTCGCTGCCGATAATGAAAGGGAGGGCACGCGGGAAGCGCACCGGCGCGGCCGTAGTGGAAGATGCAGGAGCGTCGGCAGCGGTGGAAGGCATCATGAGGCAAGGCCAAAAAATAGGGAACGCCATGCCGAGTGGAGCCGAGGCATATCGCGTGCAATAGTAAACCTAATCGACTGGATTACTACTACACGCGAGATGCCTCGGCTCCGCTCGGCATGACGTTCCTTCTGCTAACCGTTATTCTACTGCACCGCGTTGCGCGGGTCGGGCCGGGGCTTCATCTCGTAGTCGTGCGGCGGCTGCCGGCCGGCCAGGTTCTGCACGAAGTAGTCCCAGCGGCGGCGCGTCATGTAGGGCGAGTAGGCGCCGTAGCCGTGGGCGGCGTTGGGGAATACCACCAGGTCGTAGCTCTTGTTGGCTTTGGTGAGCGCCTCCACCACCAGCAGGGTGTTGGCGGGCGGCACGTTGTTGTCCATCAGGCCGTGGGCCAGCATGAGCTTGCCTTTGAGGTTCTTGGCGAACGTGGCGTTGGCTTGGTTGTCGTAGCTGGTGGTGCCGTCGGCATTGGTTTTCAGCAGGCCGATGTAGCGTTCGGCCCAGTCGTCCTCATAATTACGGTTTTCGTGGTTGCCCGATTCCGAGATGCCCACTTTGAAGAAATCCGGGTAGCGGAACATGGCCGCCGCTGTGGCATAGCCACCGCCCGAATGCCCCCAGATACCGGCCCGCTCCAGGTCGATGTACGAATACTTCTGCGCCAGCTGGCGCATGCCGGTCACCTGGTCCGAGAGGGTATTTTCGGCCATGTTGCCGTAGCAGGCATCGTGATAGCTCTTGGAACGCAAGGGGTTGCAGCTGCCTTCAATCACGACCACCACGAAGCCCAGCTCGGCCAGCGCCTGGTTATCGCCCCGCGCCGAGGCAAACGACCAGCTGCCCACGCCGCCGCCCTGCGGCCCCGGGTAGATGTAGTTGATAATCGGGTACTTCTTGTTCGGGTCCAGGTTGGTGGGCGTGAACATGAGGCCGTACAGGTCAATCTGCCCATCCTGGGCTTTCACCGTGATGGGCGTGGGAGCCTTCCAGCCGGTGGCGGTGAGGCGGGAAATGTCGGCTTTCTCCAGCGTTTCCAGCAGCTTGCCAGTGGCGGCGCGCAGCACGGTCACTCCCGGCTTGTCGGGTTGCGAGTAGGTGTCCACGAAATAGCGGCCCGAGGGCGAGAGCATCACCTGGTGGTTGCCGGCTTCGGGCGTGAGTAGGGTGAGATTTTTGCCATCGAGCCCCACGCGGTAAAGGTGGGTAAAATACGGGTTGCCCGGCTCGCGGCCATCGGCCAGGAAGTACAGCTGGCGCTTCTGCTCATCCACGCGCAGCAGCTGCGTTACCACAAAGTCACCCTTCGTAATCTGGTTCTTCACCTTGCCGCTGCCGACATCATACAGGTAAAGGTGGCCCCAGTTGTCGCGTTCCGAATACCAGACAACCTCTTTCGTCTTGGGCAGGTAGCGCCAGTTGATATCGCCCTGACCCGATTCGTACTGCGTGGCCACGGTTTCGGAAAACACGTCGCGCACCGCGCCGGTGGCGGCATCGGCCACGCGCAGCTTCTCCTCCTTGTGGTCGCGCGAAGTCGACACGAAGGCCAGTTCGCGGCCATCAGGGCTCCAGTCCACATCGTCAAAAGTGCCGCTGCTCGAAATATCGTCGGACAGCGAGCCCCGGTGTTGGTCGGGGGCCATCTGCAAGCGCACCACTTTCGGGTTGTTCACCTCAATGATGACCCGCTCGATGGTGGTCACGTCTTTGTCGCCCGGCAGCGGGTATTTCCAGGATTTGAGGGTGGGATGGCCCACGTTGGTGGTCACCAGGTACATGTCGCCCACGGCCCGCTGGTCCTGCCGGAAGGTGGCAATTTTGCGCGAGTCGGGCGACCAGCGCAGCACCGGCTTGTCGCTGGTGGTCCAGCCGGCGTTATCGGTGGCGTAGCCGTAGTCCTTGGTGCCGTCGGTGGTGAGCTGGGTGGTTTGGTTGGTTTTGGTGTCGCGCACCCACAGGTTGTAGTCCTTGATGTAGGCGGCCAGCTGGCCGTTGGGCGACTCAATTTCGTTTTCGGCGTGGGCGTTTGGTTTGGCGGCGGGCGTGGCCTCGGGGCTCAGCTGGCCGCTCGCCACGTTATACTTCCAGCTTTTACCACCGGCCGCGAAGGAAATGGTCTTTTCATCGGGCGAAAACGCAAAGGTGCGAAACGGTAGCCGGGCCGCCTCGTAGGTTTGGCCGGTGGCCGTGGACAGCGCGGCGGCCAGTTTGGTCTGGTTGAAGGCGGCGTTGCGGGTTTTGCGGGCCGGGTCCACGAGAATGAACTCGCTGCCCTGGGCCGTGAGCACCCGGTACCAGAACCGGTCGCCCGCGAGCCAGTTGGGCTGGCCGGCGCTGTGGTCCACCAGCGGCTGGGTGTTGTAGCTCAGGAAACGTTCGGCGCGGGCGTAGTCCTCGGCCGTGAGGGTGGGCAGCTGCTGGGCCATCGCCACGGCCGAAACGAAAAAGGTCGCGGCCGTGAGTAGGGCCGGTACATACTTGTGCATAGGCTTTATTAGGAGCAGGCTAAAAGTTGAAATTATCAGGCTTGAAAGGTCGGCGTTTGGCCGGGGTAGGTTGCTTTGGTTGCGAAGTAGGGGGCAGGCACCGCACCCTACAATGGACAGCAAAATGGCAAAAAGAAAGCCCCAATAACGGGGCTTTCCTGTGAAGCTGTTTAGAAAGTCCCCGAACGGTCATGCTTCGCTGCGCGCTGCATGACCGTTTGAGTACCTTTTGTGACTTTCTAAACAACTCCTGTGATAAGCACTGACCGACGCTCGGCTACTTATGCTGAACCGGCATCTTGGGCGGCGCACCCGCCGGCTTGCTGGGGCCCAGCTTGCCGCCGGCTTTGGCTTTGGCTTCGGCCATCGGGAAGCCCCGTTGCTTCATGAGCGCGTCAATCTTCGGGTCGCGGCCCCGGAAGGCGCGGTAGCCGGCGGCCGGGTCCACGGTGTTGCCCACGGTGAAGACGTTTTTGCGCAACCGCGCGGCCACGGCCTTGTCATACGGCCCGCCGGCTTCGGTGAAGGCGCTGAAGGCATCGGCCGCCAGCACCACCGACCACAGGTAGGAGTAGTAGCCCGCCGAGTACCCATCCGAAGAGAAAACGTGCGAGAACTGCGGCGTGCGGTGGCGCATCACCAGCTCGGAGGGCATGCCCATCTCGGCCAGGGTTTCGCGCTCAAACTTGTCGGGGTCAATTTTTTGCCCGCCGGCCAGGTGCAGCTTCATGTCGATGAGGGCGCTGGCCAGAAACTCGGTGGTAGCAAAGCCCTCGTTGAACGAGCTGGCTTTGTCGATGCGGGCCACCAGCGCCGCCGGAATGGGCTGGCCGGTCTGATAGTGCAGGGCAAACTTGTTGAGCACCTCGGGCGTCGCGAGCCAGTTTTCGAGCAGCTGCGAGGGGAATTCCACGTAGTCGCGCACCACGTTGGTGCCCGAAAGGGTGGGGTAGGTCACGTTGCTCGACAGCCCGTGCAGGGCGTGGCCGAACTCGTGGAACAGCGTGGTGGCATCGGTCCAGGAAATGAGCACCGGCTCGCCGGGTGTACCCTTCACAAAGTTTGAGTTGTTCGATACAATGGTGGTCACGGCCTTGCCGTCCATGCGTTCCTGGTTGCGGTAGGCATTCATCCACGCGCCCGAGTTTTTGCCCGGCCGGGCGTAGGGGTCGAAATACCAGAGGCCGATTTGCTTGCCGGTGGTTTTGTCGTTCACCTGCCACACCTTCACGTCGGGGTGGTACACGGGTACATCGGTTACGGGCACGAAGGCGAAGTTGAACAGCTCGCCGGCCACCCAGAACATGCCCTCACGCATTTTATCCAGCTGCAGGTACTGCTTCACCTCGTTCTGGTCGAGGTCGTAGCGCGCCTTGCGCACCTTCTCGGCGTAGTAGCGGTAGTCCCAGGGCTCAATTTTGAAGTTGGCGGAGGCACCTTCTTTTTTGGCCAGGGCCAGCATGTCTGCCACTTCTTCGTGCTCGCGGGCCACGGCAGGCTTCCACACCTGCTCCATCAGCTGCATGGCGGCTTCGGGCGTTTTGGCCATGGTATTATCGAGGCGCAGGTGGGCGTGGGTGGCGTAGCCCAGTAGCTTGGCACGCTCGGCCCGCAGCTGCAGAATCTGGGTGATGAGGGCATTGTTGTCGTGGGCCCCGCCGTTGTCGCCCCGGTTCGTGAACATCCGCCAGGCCTTCTCGCGCAGCCCGCGCTGGTCCGAGTACGTCAGAAAAGGGTCGATGCTGGAGCGCGTGTTGGTGATGACGCCCACCGCCGCAATCTTGCGGGTGCCAGCCGTGGTTTTGGCCGCGTCGCGCAGCGAGGCCGGCAGCCCGCCCAGGTCTTTGTCGGTTTTCAGCACCAGCACCGAGTCGGCCTCATCGGCCAGCACGTTCTGCGAGAAATTGGTGAAAAGCCCCGCCAGCTGCTGATTGATGGCCGAAACCCGGGCCTTGGCGGTGGTATTCAGCTTCGCGCCCGCCCGCACAAACTGCTTGTAGTCCACTGCCACCAGCCGCTGCTGCTCCGGCGTCAGCTTCTTGGTAGCGGGCGCGTTATACACGGTTTCGATGCGCTTGAACAGGGCCGCGTTCTGCGTAATCTGGTCGCTGAACGCGGCCAGCTTGGGGGCCATCTCGGTTTCCACGGCACTGAAAGCGGCATCGTTCAGCGTGCTGCTCCAGATGTCATATATCGCCGATACGCGGGTCAGGGTCTGGCCGCTGCGCTCCATCGCGGCAATCGTGTTCTCGAACGTGGGGGCCGCCGGGTTGTTGGCAATGGCGTTGATTTCGGCCAGGTTCTCAGCCATCGCGGCTTCGAGCGCGGGCTTGAAATCGGCCACCTTCACTTTATCGAACGCCGGCACGCCACCGTGGCCCCCAGCCCAGGGCGCCAGCAGCGCCGGCTGGTTGGCGCGGGCCGAGGTCGGCGTGGCGCTAGAAGCAGTAGTTTGGGCCATGCCAGGGGTGGGAAGTAGGGTGAAAGCCAGGCCGAGGGTGGTCAGAAAGCCTGTCAGCCGGCAGCTGGCAGCAAAGGGAAGTTGACGCATATAGGGAATGGGGACGCGAAGTAAAGGTTGGAACGAAGCCGGGCCGGAAGGGCCGGCATTGGGGTAAGATACTTGCCAGCGAGGCTATTTCGCCGACTCCTGTTTGCGAAAGGGGAAAACGTAGCCGACTTTGAATACCAGCTCTACATCAATGCTGGCCTTGTTGCCCGGCTCCTCAATCTGATTGAAGGGATTGACTTGCTTGGCGGTGAAGTTGGTGGCCCGGTGCTCGTTGAGCATGTCGTACTGCGTGACCACAAACCGGCCACCCAGCCCCATCCCACCTTCCAACAGCCAGTTCGACCCAACATGCCATACCGAGCCTATTTTTAGGTCGATTCCCGAAATGTCCTTGCTCACAAAATTGCGGTCGTAAGTGTAGTAAGTTGCGTCGCGGTAGTAGTTGTTGCCGTAGCGGGTGTAGCGCTCGGGCGTGAAAAACGCCTGCACAGAAAAGTAGGTTTCCTGGTGAGGATTTTTGGCGCGTGCGGGCAGATAGCGGCGTAGCTCCAGCTTGAATTTCTGGTAATGGTAGTCGTAGCGGTCGGCGAGCAGTCCCAGGGTGGTGATGCGCAGGGCGGTAAACTGCTGGCCATAACTGGCCTCCAGGCCGATGCGGGGACTGGGGCGGTACTCCAGCCCCACCAGGAGCGTGCTGGCGCTGGGGTCCTGGGTAGCCAGGGGTGAGAATTTTACGGCCAGGGCCGGTGCTAGACTGACCTGTCGGCTGGGCTTTAGCTTATCGGCTGGCCCCGTGGCCCCGTCGGGAGGCACCACCGTGACCACGGCAATACTGGAAGTAACCACCACAAGGCTAGTAGTTTGCACCACGGCACGAAAGCGCGTGGTGGTTAATAAATCCGAGAACGTATAGCTGCGGCCCGGGCCACCCACGTCCACAAAACCCTGGCCGGTATCGGCTTGGTAGCGTAGGATGGTGCCGTAAAATCCCTGCAAAATCAACGTGCCGGAGTTGGTTCCCGCCGTTACGGTGGTGGTTGCGGGACTCAGGGTGCCGCCCGCCGCAACGATGTCCTGGGCCCGGCCTACGAAGGCCACCCCCAACAACAGGGTCAGGAGCAAGCCTGCCCGCCTCCATCGTAAACCAGTAGTAGTTGGGGCTTGGTGTTCGCGGTTGTTGAGCGCATGCGGAAGGGGCAGATAGGAGTAACCAGTAGAGGCAAACATTAGGGAAAGGTAGTGTAGTAGCAGTAGTAGAATAAGGCCCGCTTAGCGCTGCCGGGCCGCCCAGGCGTCCATGCGGCGCTCCAGCACCGCCAGGGGCATCGAGCCGCCGGCCAGAATCTCATCGTGAAAAGCCTTCAGGCTGAATGTTTTGCCCATCTGCTTTTCGTAGCGGCTGCGCAGCTCGCGGATTTTGAGCTGGCCGGTTTTGTAGGCCAGCGCCTGGCCGGGCATGGCTAGGTAGCGCTCTATTTCGGCCGTGGCGGACTGCTCCGAAATGGGCTCGTTGGCCATCATGTAGTCGATGGCCTGCTCGCGGCTCATGCCTTTGGCGTGCATGCCCACATCCACCACCAGGCGCAGGGCGCGGTGCATCTCATCGCCCAGCGCGCCAATGCGTTGGTAGGGGTCGGTGTAGAGGCCCAGCTCTTTCCCCAGGCTTTCGCAATACAGCGCCCAGCCCTCGCTGAAGGCCGGGTAGGAGGCAAAGCGCCGGAACTTGGGCAGGCCGGTGTTTTCCTGCTGCAACGACAATTGGTAGTGATGCCCGGGAATGGCCTCGTGCAGAAACAGCGACTCCATGCCCGAGGTAACGTTGAATTTGGTCGCGTCGAGAATGGGCACGTAGAAAATGCCCGGCCGCGAGCCGTCGGGCGTGCCGCGGTTATACTCGGCCGAGGCCGTGGCGGCCCGGAAGGCTTCGGTCTGCCGGATTTCAAACGGCGACTTTGGGGCCAGACCAAATAGCCGGGGCAGGCTGGGCGTGATGCGGGCCTGAATGCCCCGAAAGGCTTTCAGGACTTCCTCCGGCGACTTGTAGGGTGTGTACTTACTATTGGAAGCGAGCGAGTTGAAGAAGCCCGACAGGCTGCCCTTGTAGCCGGCCTGCTTTTTCACGGCCTCCATCGCGGCCCGAATGCGCTTCACCTCGACCAGACCGGTTTGGTAAATGGCCTCCGGCGGGCGCTCGGTGGTCGTCATCAGGCGCACGTTGTAGCGGTACATCTCGGTCCCGCCGGGCACATCGGCCAGGCCGGCGGTGCTGCGGGCTCGGGGCAGGTACTCGGTCTGCAGGAACTCGGCCAGCTTGCGGTAGGTGGGCACCAGCTGCGTGGCAATGGCCTGCTGATAGGCGGCCGTGAGGCGGGCGCGGTCGGCCTCCGAGAAGCTGGCCGGCAAGCGCGTGATGGGTCCGTAGAACAGGCTTTTGGTGGCGTCGGCGGTGATTTGGGCTTGCAGCTGGGGTACCATTTTCTGCACCAAACCGCGGGGTAATACTATGGACGTGCGCATGCCCTGCCGGAAATTGCCGATGGCCGAGTCGGCCCACACCGGGAATCGGCCCACGCGGGCCAGCCAGTTGTCGTAGTCGCGCACGGTGCGGAAGGGCTGCGCGCCGGTGCCCGCGCCCAGCTGACTCAGCGTGGTGGGCAGGCTGTAAAACTGGGCAAAGGGCATCATCCAGGTATTCAGCCGCAGGCCCTCGATGCGGCTGCGCATCTCGTACTGAAAGATGTCGTAGCTGAGCTTGTCGTCGGCCCGGAGGCGGGCGCGGTCAATGTTCAGCAGGTCGTTGAGGTAGCGGCGATAGAAGCGCACCTGCTGCTGGCGGAAGGCGCGGGTCTGGTCGTTGGGCAGGCGGTCGTTGTAGCGGTTGTCGCCCTGCGACGTGGCCACCAATGGGAACAACCGCGCCCGGCCCTCCCAGTAATCGTTGAACAGGCCCGTCAGCAGCGCCGCCGAAGTGGAGTTGCCCGGCGAAAGTTGGGCTTCGGCCGGGTGGGCTACTAAGCACCATGCGGCCAGCAGGATAGTAAAAAGTCGCGTCATTGACCGGTGAATAGGCGGGCAAGCTACATAAATAGGCGTGGAATTCCCTTTTTTATGCTAAAAAGCCCCGCACCGGAATAATCCGGGCGAGGCTTTTTGGCATACATATTTAGGTGTCTACTTCTTATTGTTTTGCCGCCCAGGCGTCCATTTTCTTTTCCAGCACGGCCAGCGGCATCGAGCCATCCTTCAGCAGCTCGTCGTGGAAGGTGCTGAGGTTGAATTTGCTGCCGAGCTGCTTCTCGTATTTGGCGCGTAGCTCCCGGATTTTGAGCTGACCGATTTTGTAGCCCAGCGCCTGGCCGGGGATGGCCATGTAGCGCTCGATGGCCGAAGTGGCCTCGTCGGGCGTGGTGCTCAGGTTAGCCAGCAGGTAGTCGATGGCCTGCTCGCGGGTCATCTGGCGCGAGTGCAGGCCGGTGTCCACCACCAGGCGCACGGCGCGCAGCATCTCGTCGCCCATGGCGCCCATGCGCTGGTAGGGGTCTTTAAACAGGCCCAGCTCCGGCCCGAGGCTTTCCGAGTACAGCGCCCAGCCCTCTACGTAGGCATTCTGACCGCCGAAGCGCCGGAACTTGGGTAGGCCGGTGTTTTCCTGCTGCAGCGAAATCTGGTAGTGGTGGCCCGGAATGGCTTCGTGCAGAAACAACGACTCCATGCCCGAGGTAGTAGCGAACTTGGTAGCGTCCGGAATCGGCACGTAGAAAATGCCCGGTCGCGTGCCGTCCGGCGAGCCTTGGTTGTACTCGGCTGAGGCCGAGGCTTCGCGGAATTTCTCGGTCTCGCGAATTTCAAACGGCGTTTTGGGCGTGCGGCCGAACATCTTCTGCAGGTTGGGCAGCATCCGCTGGTGGATGTCTTCGAAGGCGGCTAGCACTTCCTCCGGCTTCTTGTAGGGCCGGAACTTGGCGTCGGTATTCAGGTACTTGAAGAAGGCCGGCAGGTCGCCTTTGAAGCCCACTTCGGCCTTGACTTTCTCCATCGCGGCTCGGATGCGGGCCACCTCGCTCAAACCGGTCTGGTAGATTTCGGCCGGCGTTTTGTCGGTCGTTGTCTCGTACTTCACGTCGTAGGCGTACATCTCCTTGCCGCCGGGCACGGCGTCGATGCCGCTCGTGGCGCGGGCCTTGGGCAGGTACTCGTTTTGCATAAACGTGCCCAGCTTTCGGTAGGCGGGCACCAGCTCCGTCAGGATGGCCTTTTTATAGGCCTCCGTGAGCCGGGTTTTATCAGCGTCCGAAAAATCCTTGGGCAGGCGGGTAATGGGGCCGTAGTACAGGCTCTGGGTGGCGTCGGTCACCACAATGTCTTTGGCCTGCAGCTGGGGTATCATGCGCTGCACCAGCACCTTGGGCAGCACTACGCCCGTGCGCATGCCCACCCGGAAGTTGGCAATGGCCGAGTCGGTCCAGGCCGTGAAGCCGCGCACCCGGCCCAGCCAGTTCTCGTAATCCTTCACCGTCTTAAAAGGCTGATTGCCCTGCCCCGAGCCGTACTGGCCCAGTGAGATGGGCAGGCCGTAGAACTGGTTGGCCGGCATCATCCAGGAGTTGAGCTTGAGGCCGGCCAGGCCGTGGTTCATCTCGTACTCGAAGATGTCGTAGCTGATTTTATCGTTGTCGCTCAGCTTCTCGCGGTCAAATGTTTGCAGCCGCGTGAGGTAGCCCTGGTAAAAGGTGCGCAGCGTGTCGCGGAAGGCGCGGGTCTGGTTGTTGGGCAGCTGGTCGTTGAAGCGGTTGTCGCCATACGCCGTGGCCGACAACGGGTCGAGGCGCGACTGCTTTTCCCAGTAGCTGTTGAACAGGCCCGGCAGGCCCGAGGTCGAGTCGGCGGCGGCTCCCGTTTCGTTGTTGGCGCTGCTCGTGGCAGTCTCGGTGGTTTTGGTCTGGTTGCAGGCCGTGGTGAGGGCGGCCGCGACAAGGCCGGCCAGGGCAAGTTTTTTCATGAGCGGGGTTGAATGTGCCGCAAGCTACGAAGCGACACACTCCCCTCCTTACCAAGGAGGGGACATTTTAGCGAAGCTGAAATTGGGGTAGTGCCACCGGAGGGTGGTATTGAACGGCTTGCGTAAGGGCGGTGTCCTTGCCTTTCAGCTGTCGGCCATTCTTTTCATTCAGTTCAACGGCCTCCGACGCCCACAACCACCCCAATTTTCGCGTCGCGAAAATGTCCCCTCCTTGGTAAGGAGGGGAGTTGGCCGTTCTATCGGCGCACTGCCAGGCGCGCTATGGCCAGGCGGCCCAGCTCGGGGGCAATGCGCTCGCGCGAGTAGCTTTTCACGCGGCGCGGCATGCTGATAACCAGGGTGCGGGTGGGCAGCTGCACGTAGAGGTCGCCGTGGCTGTCATCATAATAGGCTTCGTGGCCCAGGCCGCTGACGGGCGAAATGCTCCGTTTCAAATCGTTGCCGGCCTGCGCAATCTGGAAGGCGGCGGCTGGGCGGAACGATACCATTACCACGGCATCGGGGCTGGCGGGCTGGTCGGCTTCCACGAAGCGGCAGGCGTCGCCTTGGGCCTGCTGCTGCACCGGGCGGCCCGTGAGGCTGGCCACCTCGCCGGGCGTGAGCAGGCCGCAGGCCTCGGTAGGCAGCGTGGCGGTGGTATCCGTTTGCACGGTGGTGGAGAGGCCGTTGCCGCCGCTGGCCTGCTCTAGCGGGGCCTGGCCGCTGCACGCGCCCAGCAGCACCGTGGCGGCCAGTGCCAACAACCGGCCGGCGGGCCCGATGGAATGAATAGAAATTCGCATAAAACGAGCGGTAAAAGTCAGTTACGTGAAATACCGTCTACGTTGGCAGGCCGAAAAAAGGCCACGCCGGGGCTACAGCGTGAGGGTGAGCCCGGCCGTCCAGATGGACAGGGCCCGCGAGTCCACATCATCGGCGGGCAGGTTCACGGGTACCACGTAGCGCCAGCCGGCCGACACGGCCAGCTTGCCCACGGTGTAAGTCACGGGCACACCAAACTCGTAATCGACGATGCCGAACCGGCGCACGTTGCGGTTTTTGGCGGCGGCGGAAGCCGGGCCGTTGCGCTTGTTCAGGGCCGCTTCGGTGAAGGACTGCGTACCGGCCGCGATGCTCACCACCGGCTCGACGCTGAAATAGTCGTGCTGGCCAAAGCCGCGCTTGGTTTCGAAGGAGCGGGAGTTTTCCAGCACCAGAAAGCCGTCGCCCTTGGCGGTGCTTTTGCCGAAGAGGTAGGTGGCGCTCAGCCGCGAGTAAAACGCGCCCCAATCCTGCCCTAGTCCGGCATCGAAGGCATTGTTCACGCCCGATTTCACCAGCTCGCTGCCCGTGGGGAAGAAGAACCGCGAATAGCTGAGCGATACATCCAGGGTTTTGCCCAGGTCGTGGTCCCAGCCCACGGTCAGGTCGGTTTCGTCGAGGGCAGTGGCGGTGTTCAGCAGGTTATATAGTTCTACCGAGCCGTACAGGCCGTTTTTGGCCGAATAGGTGAGCATGGCGGCCGTGTAGGGAAAGGCAACTGCCTGCGAGCGCCCGAAGTACGTGGAGTTGCTGCCGTAGCTGAGTGCCGCGCTCAGTGAGCGGCGCGGCGCATCGGTGGTGTCGGCGGGGGCCGGGGCAGGAAAATGCAAGGCAGCCTGCGCCGCCAGCGGGCCAGCGGCCAGCAAAGCGGCTGCGGCGAATGAGCGAAAAAAAGAACCCAAGGAGAAAAGCAGAAGCAAGTGAAAGCGGGAAGATAAATAACCGAAAAAAGCCCCTTCGCGCAGCGAAGGGGCTTTGGCCGTGAGGCAAAAACCTAACGGGTGCCGTGCATGCCCTTGTGGTTGCCTTTGTGGTTGCCCTTGTGCATGCCCTTGTGACTTCCCTTGTGGCCGCCTTGCTTGCCGTCAGCATGGGTGGGGTTTGGCGTAGCCGGGGTAGCGGGGGTGGCAGGCGTAGCCTGGGCCATAGCGGCGAAGGTGCACAGCATGGCAGCAGCGGACATCAGATACTTTTTCATGGGAATCAAAAAAATGAATGGGAAGAAATGGGCAATGAGCTGGCCGGGCGTTGCAGCGCCCGTCGGGTTGGCTTACTTGGTTTTGTGGCCGCCGTGGTGGCCGTGGTGCCCGCCATGATGGCCGCCGTGGTGGCCACCGGTGTGAGGGGTAGCTTGGGCCAGGGCAGCAAACGTCCACAGCATGGCAACGGCGGAAAGCATCAGCTTTTTCATGGGGAAATGGGTTTGGGGTTGATGATGGCTCAAACCTACTTTTCCAACATGATGCGAACATGATAAGCTCTATAACGGCTCGGCCAGGCCCGGAGCCGGGGCCGGGAAACCGAGCAAAAACGACGTGCCCAGCCCCTCAATTGAATTGACTTCGAGGCTGATGCCGTGCAGGTCGGCAATGGTGCGGGCAATGCTCAGGCCCAGGCCGTAGCTGTCGGGGTCGGCCGTGGCCCCCTTGTCGAAGCGCAGAAACAGGCGCGGCAGCTGCTCGCGGGCAATGCCCACGCCGGTGTCGCGCACTTCGAGCACGTAGCCACCGCCGGGCGTGGGCCGGCCCCGCGCGTCGATGCGCCCCCCGGCCCGGTTGTACTTGATGGCGTTGCTCACCAGGTTGTAGAGCAGCGTGAAGAGCAGGCTGCGGTTGCCGTGCAGCACGGTGAAATCGGGCGTCAGGTCCTGGTGCAGGGTCAGGCCGAGCACGGCCAGGCGGTCCTGCACTTCGTCGCATACTTCGGCCACCAGCGGAGCCAGCGGCACGGTTTCGGCGCGGGCAAACTGGTCGTTCTCAATCTTCGAAATCATCAGCAGCGACCTGATGATGGTGCGCAGGCGGTGCACCGTGCGCTGCGAATCCACCACGCGCAGCTGGTTTTCATCGGATAGCGACTCATCGGCCAGCATGTTGTCGAAGCGGTACTGCAGGGCGGCCAGAGGCGTGAGCAGCTCGTGCGAGGCATCCGCGATAAACTTGCGCTCCTTCGTGAACGAGGCCTGGATGGTGGTCATCATCTCGCGCAGGCTCTCGTCGAGGTAGCGAAAGTCGTCGGTGCTGGTTTTAATGGGCGCGAAGTTGAACGCGGCGGGGTGGTGGGCATTTTTGAGTCGCTGCCGGATAATGGTGTAGAACGGCTCCAGCAGATAGCGGAAGAAGGCCACATCGGCCAGCGTGGTCAGGGCCACGGCCACCAGCAGCATGTACAGCGCGTAGTGGCGGAAGTTGCGCTCCGTTTCGCCAATGCTGCCCGTGCTGCGCCCTATTTCGAGCAGGTAGTTCTGGCCATCCTGGGCGAAGGCGTAGCTCAGTACCCGGTACTCCACAATTTCATCCTCCACGGCCCGCTTCGAGTCCTCAATCTCGTTGATGCCCGGCCCGGGCGGAATAGCCTCCAGCGAAATAAACTCCTCCTTGAGTAGGTTGTAGCTGCCATAGGAAGACTGCTCGGCGGTGATGAAAGCCGAAATGCCGTTGCGGCGCAGCAGGCGCAGCACTTTTTCCTTTTTCTGGGCCAGACGCTGGTCGGTGGCCAGCCGGGCCAGGTGGCTCATAGCCAGCGGCAGCGCCCCCGCCAGCACCAGCAGAATAACCACCCGCGACACGGCATTGAACAGGGAAAACTTGGTGCTGAGCTTCATGGGGGGTCGGAGGGTGGCGGGTATGAGGGTAGGACGTTCTTTAATTGGTCAGGCACCAGGCACCCGGCACCAGGCACCAGGCACCAACAACCAGGCACCAGGCACCAGGCACCAACAACCAGAATCCTACACCCGCACCCGGTACCCGATGCCGCGCACGGTTTCGAGCCAGTCCACGTCGGCGTGCAGGCCCAGCTTCTTGCGTAGGTTTTTGATGTGGGCATCAATGTAGTTCGAATCGAAGCCCGACTCGGGCAGGTTGCCCCAGATGTGCTCGGTGAGCTGCAGGCGGGTCATTACCCGGTTTTTGTGCAGCACGAGGTAGCTCAATACGTCGAACTCCTTCACCGATAAGCTCACCTCCTGCCCGCCAAACAGCAGCCGGCGGGCCTGCAAATCGAGCTCAAACGCGCCCACCGCCGCCAGCGGCTTGTGCAGCCCGAAGCGCCGCCGCGTGATGGCGTGCATGCGGGCCAGCAGCTCGGGCAGCGAAAAGGGCTTGGCCAGGTAGTCGTCGGCGCCCAGCTCCAGGCCACTGATGCGGTCTTCCACGGCCCCGCGGGCGGTGAGGATGATGACGGCCGCCGCGAGCTCCTGCTGCTTGGCCTCGGCCAGCAGGGCCAGGCCGTCGCCGTCGGGTAGGCCCAGGTCGAGCAGCACAAAATCGAAGGGCGTATCGGCCAGCTGGGCGCGGGCCTCGCGGGCGGTGCGGGCCACCGTGCAGGCAAAGCCCTGCTGATAGAGAAAAATGCCCAGCTCGCGGGCCAGGGTGCGTTCGTCTTCGACGATGAGAACGGTCATGCGGCGCTTGGGGGGAGCTAATTAATGACGGCGGCCGTGGCCGTGGCTCGGACCCGGGCCGTGGGCGTGGTGGGCTGCCCGGCCCGCCTGGCGGCCGTGGTTGGGTTGGTTCGGGCCGTTGGGGTGGTCGGTGGGCAGGCCGTCGTCGCCCACGCGTTGGGGCTTGGGCTGGTGGCCGCTAAGCGGCACGGCCTTCACCGGCGGCTCGGGAGCTGGCGCGGGTGTGGGTACCGGCCCGGTTTGCGCCGGCTGCACAGGCAAGCCGCCCCACAGCGGACGCGCCGCCGCCGCTTGCGCACCCGACAGCAACCCCAGGCTCAGTATAAAAAAAAGTGTGCGTTTCATAGCAAATGCAGTAAGACAGGAAAAGCAGGCGTGCCGTATGCCTGAGCAAATTACAGCGGCCAGCACCGTGCCAACCCGGCAAGCGGCAGAAGCCTGGCGATAAATGGAGGCACCCGGCAGTAGCAACCGCCAAACCTACTACCCGGGCATGATGCGAACATGATAAGCTGCCTAATAGAAAAAGCCCCGCCTCTACACACGGTAGGAGCGGGGCTTTGGGATAAGTGCGGACCAGAGGCGTGGCAATGGCCCACGGCCGGCGCTACTCGTGCATCAGGCGCTGGGTGTGGTGGCCGGCCGCGCCGCTCAGCTCCAGGAAGAAGGGGCCTGTGGGCAGGCTGGTGATGTCGAGGCGGTCATTATCAGTGGCTTTGCCGCTGAGCAGGGTCTGGCCCAGGGCATTGAAAATACGGTACTGCACTGCCCCCACACCGGCGGGCATGATGAGCTGGTTCGCGCTGGGGTTGGGGTAGAACGCTACCTGGGTGCTGGCTTCGGTTTGCACGGCTACCACCGGCGAGAAGCTGAAGGTGCCATCGGTGTCTACCTGCCGTAGGCGGTAGTAGGAGGTGCCGGCGAGCGGGCGGCTATCCACAAAGGAGTAGTTGTGCGCCATGGTGGTGCTGCCCTGGCCTTTTACCGTGCCCCGCGTCTCGAAAGCTTCGCCCGTAGCGCTGCGCTGAATTTCAAACCGGTCGCTGTTTTTCTCGGTAGCCGTGGCCCAGTTCAGGCTCACGCCGGCTGCTTTGGCCGTGGCATCGAAGCGGGTGAGCTCAACGGGCAGAGGTTTCGAGGTGTCTCCTGAAGTGAGCGTGACGTTATCGATTAGAATATGCGCCCGTGCAGCGACACTTATAACAATGCGAATTATCACACTCGTGCCAGCAGTATTAGACGATGGTAAATTTACCGTGACCTTCGTAACTCGATTGGCATCGGTGACGGTTGCTATATTGTTGGCGGTGTAATTGGTGAATACTGGTTGTGCGGCTCCAAGTAGATTATCACCAAAATTATACTGAGGCGAGTTGGCAGAACCTATTACCCTAACTATTCTATTGAAACTTCCATTGTTAACGCTCGCGAAAACATCAATGGTTGATGTTGTATTAAATCCGTCAGTTCCACCCGCGTTATAACTGCCAACCTCAAAGCTTACATTGTTGGGGTTGACTGCACCGGAGCCGCTATCAAAAATCTTCCTGGCCAAATTTACCTGGGTGCTACCCGAGTTGCCATTGCCGTTGTTGGCAAGTCTTACTCCATATGCTGTAGTCGTAGCACCGTCTTGTCTTGCAACGGTGGTGGTGCCTATGCTGACCCCGGTGCCTATATTAGTAGCATTTGATGTACTATAAGGGAAGTTGTTGTCAGCCGTGGTATTATCACCAAAGGTCTGAAAGAGTGGAGTTGTCTGGGCATATGACTTTAAGGAGCCCCCCATTAAAGCAAAAATGCCCAGCAGCGCTACTTTCCGATAGCCGGTGCGAAGTGCAGAAAATGGTAAAAGATTGTTCATGTGTAAAAGAATGTTTTATGAAATAAACTTAAAAGGAGAAGGGCGGACTTGAAAAAGACTGAGCAAGTGTAGTTGATGACTTGGCTTGCTACTAGCTGCAAGCATGCCACCAAATAAATCCAGTTGACGAGTGCGGCATTATTCAAATTTAACAGGGTAAAACGATGTAATATAGAGCCGAACCGCTTGTGTTTAATACTGGACGAAAGGAAATATATATGCAGTGATAAAATCAACGGTATTTAAAAAATTGATTCACAGATGCTTAATTTAGAAATAAGTTCGAAAGGTCAATACATTCTTTTTTGTTAAAAGCTGCTGAGCAGGAGTTGATTGAGTGTGGCTGTGGGGAAAAAATAGGTGGAAAGATTGCCCCGAATGCTATAGGCTTTCAAGACATAATGCTATTTTGCATAAATGTTCAGCTGCTATTTAGCCGGCTTGTACGGGCTTGATGTAGTTGCCGGGTTTACATGGAGAGGTAGGGCGGGGGCGCAATCTTGCTGAAAACGCAAAGCGCCTGTAAGCGCTACTTTCGCATAAACTATAGCTTCCCACCCTTGCCATTTCTCCGGATTTTCCTGCTGCTGTCATTGTTAGCAGCTCCTGTTCTAGTTTCGGCCCAGCGCCGGCCGCAAGGCCCCGTGCGCCGCCTCGCCCTACCTCGCGTAGAGGCGGCCCGCCGCGCCGCCGCGCAGGCCGCCCTTGAGCAGAAAAAACTGGCGGCTGGTGCCCCCGCGTTCACCCGCTACCTGCATTCGCCCTGGGTCGATAGCCTGATGCGCGTGCTCACACCCGACCAGCGGGCCGCGCAGCTCTTTATGGTAGCCGCCTACTCCAACCGCAAGCGCATTGATGAGGACTCGATTTCGATGCTCATTCAGCAGTACGGCATTGGCGGGCTGATATTTTTCCAGGGTGGTCCCGGCCGGCAGGCGCGCCTGCTGAACCGCTACCAGAGCCAGAGCCGCGTGCCGCTGCTGGTGGCCCTGGATGGCGAGTGGGGCGTGGGCATGCGCCTGGATAGCGTAGTGAAATTCCCCTACCAGATGAGCCTGGGCGGCGAAACCGATACCGCCCTGCTCTACGACATGGGCCACGAAGTAGCCCGGCAGTTCAAGCGGCTGGGCATGCACGTCAACTTCGCGCCGGTGGTCGATGTGAATAACAACCCGGCCAACCCCGTCATCGGCTTCCGCAGCTGGGGCGAAAACCCCGCCGCCGTGGCCCGCGACGGTCGCCAGTACATGCGCGGCATGCAGGATGCCGGCATTCTGGCCGTGGCCAAGCACTTCCCCGGCCACGGCGACGTGGATGCCGATTCGCACCTGGCCCTGCCCACCGTGCGCGTGGACCGTCGCCGCCTCGATACGCTGGAGCTGCCGCCCTTCCGCAGCCTCATGGCCGGCGGGCTGGGCGGCGTGATGGTGGCCCACCTCAACGTGCCGGCCCTGGACACGGTGTACGGCCCCAGCACGCTCTCGCGGCCCATCATCACGGGCGTGCTGCGCGAGGAAATGGGCTTCAAAGGCTTGATTTTCACTGATGCTATGAACATGCGCGGCGTTATCAGCATGTTTCCGCCCGGCGAGGCCGATGTGCGCGCCATCATGGCCGGCAACGACATTCTGGAGTTCAGCAAGAACATTCCGCTGGCCCTCAAGATGGTGCGCATTGCGGTGGACAGCGGCCGGATTTCGCAGAAGGAAATCGATGAGCACTGCCGCCGCGTGCTGGCCCTCAAGCACTGGGCTGGCCTGAACCACTACCGGCCCATCGATACCAAAAACCTCTACGAAGACCTGAACGGCCCGCACGCTCAGTACCTCAGCCACCGCCTCACCGAGCTGAGCATCACGCTGCTGCGCAACCAGAAGAGCCTGCTGCCGCTCCAGCGGCTCGACACGCTGCGCATTGCTACGCTGGTGCTGGGCGGTTCCCCACGCGACACCACCGACTTCCAGAAAGCCGTGGCCGACTACGCGCCAACCGCGCATTTCCACCTCCCGGCCATGCCCTCGCTCGACGAGCTGGCCCAGCTGCGGGCGGCCCTCAGGCCCTACAACCTTGTGCTGGTGGCGCTGCAAAACCTGGGCCGGCTGCCGGCCACCAGCTTCGGCATCACGCCCGAGGAAAACACCCTGCTCCGGGAGCTGATGGACCGTAAGCAGGCGCTGGTAATCAGCGTATTTGGCTCGGCCTATGCCGTGGATAAGGTGCGCGACCTGGACCGCGCCGCCGCCGTGGTGCTGGCGTACCAGGAAAGCGCCAATGCCCAGAATCTGGCCGCGCAGGCCATTTTTGGCGGTATCGCGGCCACGGGCCAGCTGCCGGTTACGGTGAGCAGCAAGTACCCGCGCGGCTTTGGCCTGCGCACGGCCGCCGGCTTCCGCCTGCGCTACGCCAACCCCGAGGATGTGGATATGGACGGCCGCCTCGAAGCCCGGGTGGACAGCCTCGTGGGCCGGGCGCTGGCGGCCCAGGCGTTTCCGGGGGCGCAGGTGCTCATTGCCCGGCGTGGCACGGTGGTGCTGCGCAAAAGCTATGGCAATCAAACATATGCGGGCTTCGCCGGCCTGGAGGGGGGCGAGCAGCCGGTGACGTTGAAAGCCAAAAAAGCCGCCAGAAAGGCCGCGAGAATGGAGAAAAAACGTACGCTTGCTTCCTCATCCTCATTACTGACGAGCCCGCGCCCCGTGCAGAACGACGACCTCTACGACCTGGCCTCCATGACCAAACTGCTGGCCTCCACGCCCGCGCTGCTCCGGCTCGAAGGCGACCAGAAATTCAGCCCCGACAGTACCCTGGGCAACTACTTCTCCTTCCTGCGCGGCACCAACAAAGCCCCGCTGAAAATGCGTGATGTACTGGCTCATCAGGCGGGCCTGCAGGCCTGGATTCCGTTCTGGAAAACGTTTGTGAAGCGAAATGGCGACCTGCGCCGCCGGTTTTTCCGCACCGATTCATCGGCTCGGTTTCCGCTGCCGGCGGCGCGGGGGCTGTGGGCCCGCCGCGACATGCCAACGCGTCTTTACCAGGCCATTGGGGCGTCGCCGCTGAATGCCAAGCCGGGCTACGTGTATTCCGACCTGTCGTTTGTCCTGTATCCGGCCCTGGTGCAGGCCCGCACGGGGCTGTCGTTCGATGCCTTTTTACAGCGCGAAGTATATGGCCCGCTGGGCGCCAGTACGCTGGGCTTCCGGCCCCTGAACCGCTTTCCAATCAAGCGCATCGTGCCCACCGAAGTAGATTCGGCCTTCCGGCGGCAGCTGCTGCACGGCACCGTGCACGACGAGGGCGCGGCGCTGCTGGGCGGCCTCTCGGGCCACGCCGGCCTGTTTGGCGACGCCAACGACGTGGCCAAGCTGGCCCAGACCTACGCCTGGGGCGGGCGCTACGGCGGTCAGCAGCTCTTCGACAAAACAATGCTGGCCGACTGGACCCGCTGCCAGTTCTGCCCCGACAACCGCCGCGCCCTGGCCTTCGACCGCCCCGCCGCCAACCCCACCGTGAACTCGGCCAAAAGTGCTTCGCCCGGCAGCTACGGCCATACTGACTTCACGGGCACCTATTTCTGGGTAGAGCCGGCGAAGGACCTGGTGGTGGTGCTGCTCACCAACCGCGTGCACCCCACGCGTCGGAATAACAAGCTGAGCGATTTGGGCGTGCGCTCGGCGCTGTTGCAGCTGGCCATTGAGGCGGCGCAGAGGTAGGTACCGCTCATTCTAGCCATCAAACTGAAGGTCGTGCACCAGGCCGCTCGTTCGATAGGGCCCGACGTTCCGCCGGGAGGGGGTTGCTAATGGTTAGGAGTCCGAGTAATAGCCCGGCAACTGCCTGTTTCCACCGTACTATATCAGTTTGCCAATTATTATTTATCCTTAATCGATAAATGTCTTTAAGTAAGGACAATGCTATACTATGTTTGACGCATCATTTTCACCTACTCTTTTGTCCGATGCGTCATCTCTTCTCTTACAGCTTGTTATGCCTGTTGCTGCCGCTGAGCGGCTAGGCCCAGAATATCCAACTCGTCAAAGGCACCGTGCAGGACGAGAGCGGCCGGCCGCTGCCTGGCTGTCACGGTGCTCATCCGGGGCACGGGTACCGGCGATGCCACCAACGACCAGGGTGCCTTTGAGCTGAAGGCCGACTTTGCCAAAGCCCCCGTGGTGCTGGTGGTGTCGTTTGTGGGGTATGCCGCGCAGAGCATTCCACTGGCCGGGCCCGGCGGAGTCCTGGTGGTGAAAATGCGGCCCAGCGGCATGCTCGACCAAGTGGTGGTGTCGGCCTCGCGGGTGGAGGAAAGCATTGGCCGCGTGCCGGTGACGGTGGAAAAGCTCAGCACCCGTTAGGTGGAGCAAATTACCACGCCCGACCTGGTGTCGGGCCTGGCCCGGTTCAAGTCCATCGACGTGAGCAATTCCAGCATGCTGCTGACCAGTTTCAGCACCCGGGGCTTCAGCTCCTCGCGCTCCGACCGCGTCATTCAGCTCTCCGACTACGCCGACACCCAGCTGCCCAGCCTGAGCTCCAACTTCGGCAACCTGCTCGGCACGCCTATTCTCGACGTGGCCAGCGTGGAGGTGGTGCACGGCCCGGCCCGGGGCCAACGTCTTCAACGGCGTGCTGCTCACCAACTCGAAAGACCCCTTCAAGGATACCGGCCTGACCGTGCGCCTGCGCGGCGGCAACCGCGACCTGCTCGACGGGCAGCTGCGCTACGCCATGAAGCTCGGCGAGCGGGTGGCGTTCAAGATTGCGGGCGGCTACATCCGGGCCCGCGACTTCACTGGCAACAACTTCGACGCCACCTCCAAGCTACTCGAACCGGCCAACAACCCCCCCCGGCTCGAACCTGGGTTACGACGCGGTGAGCGTGTACGGCGACGCCGGCAACACCTTTGGGGCCACCGGTGGGGCTCTGGCCGGCAAAACCGTATTCCTGCCCGGTTTCTCGGAAGCCGACCTGATTACCGGCAAAAATGAAACCTACTCGTTGAAGGTGGCCCCGAGCGTGTCGGTGCTGCTCACCGACCATATCAAGGCCACCGCCAGCTACCGCTACGCCGCCTCCAATACCACCTTCCAGGCGGCCAGCCGCTACCGCATCGTGGATGCCGGTGCCCACCAGGGCAAGCTGGCCATCGAAGGCCGCAACTGGTTTGTGCGGGCGTTTCAGACCCGGGACTTTTCGGGCGGCCGCGACCCGCTCACCGATGGCTCCTACAACCTGGGTTTCCTGGGCGGGGTGCTGCAAAACCAGCCGGCCCTGAACGCCGCCGGCCAGCCCGTGCTCGATGCCACCGGCAACCCTGTGACCTACGCCCAGCGCTATTTCGGCACCTACGCCGCCGCCTACAACGCCGCCTTCGCCGCCAACGGGGGCAACGCCGACGCAGCCGCCCTCACGGCCCGCACCACGGCCAATACCGCCGCGCCCGTGCTGCAGCCCGGCACGCCGGAGTTTGCCGCCGCTCGCGACCGCATCATTCACAACCCCATTCCCGGGCAGGGCGCGCGGCTCATCCTGCGCTCCGTCCTCACCGAGGGCAGCGCCCAGTATAATTTCAACTCTGAGGTGGCCGACGTGGTGGTGGGCGGTTCCTACCGGCAGTACGACCTGGGCTCGGACGGCAGCCTGCTGGAGGACACGCGCGAAAGCGGCCGGATTCGCAACTACGAGTACGGGGCCTACGCCCAGGTGAGCAAAACCCTGCTCGACGACCACCTCAAGCTCGCTGCCGCCGGCCGTGTCGACCGGTTTCAGAACTTTGGCACCGCTTTTTCGCCCCGGGTTTCGGCGGTGTATTCGCTGGGGGCCGAGAAGCAGCACAACTTCCGCGGCAGCTATAGCCGCGCCTTCCGGGCGGCCTCGCAGGATGCCCAGTACATCCGGCTCGACGTGGGCCGGGCCATTCTGGTGGGCAACGTGGGCGCGGGCTTCCAGGGCTATACCACCGGCCTGACCACGCAGCTGCCCGGCATCCTGGCTCCCACCCGCACCGCCGACTTGGCCGCCCTCGAGTACAAAAGCCCCGGGCTGAAGCTCGAAAAAGTGAACAGCGGCGAAGTGGGTTACCGCGGCCAGCTCACCAGCAAGCTGTTCGTCGACCTCGACTACTTCTACAGCGCCTACGACAACTTCATTGCCACCCGCAACTTCATCGGCAACCTCGACGGCAGCCGGCCTACCGTCGCCCAGATTGGGGCCGCGGCTCCTTTCCGCTTCGCCAACGCGGCGCTGCCCACCCGCGTTATCCAAATCAACACCAACGTCGACCAGACCGTGAAAAGCCAGGGCGCGGGCATCTCGGTGGGCTATGCCTTCGGCCCGGCCCTGACCGTGACCGGCAACTACAGCTACAATGAGCTTATCACCACCGATTTTCAGCCCGGTACCCTGTCGTTCTTCAACACGCCCCAGAATAAGTTCAACCTGGGCGTCGACGGCCAGCTGTTCGACCGCAAGCTGAGCTACAACGCCAACTACCGGTATGTAGATTCCTACGTGTTTGAGTCCACGTTTGCCACCGGCACCATTCCCTCGGCCCAGGTCGTGGATGCGCAGTTTGGCTACGCGGTGCCCAAGCTGCACACCACCGTACAGGTGGGCGGCACCAACCTTTTCGACAGCACCAACTTCCAGGTGTACGGCGCGGGGAGCCAGGGCCGCATCGTATACGCGGGTCTGCTGTTCGATATTAAGTAATGGCCCGTGAGAAGGGTATCCGCAGCCGTCGCGGGTGTATATTCGGGCAACTTTCGGTTCCCTTCTGTAATTCCTCCAAATCCCACCCCCGTACCCCTATGTTAGGACTAATGATGGCCGAGCCGCTTCGCGTGGCTACAATTATCGAGCACGCCGCCAAGTGGCATGGCGACACCGAAATAGTGTCGCGCCTGCCCGAGGGCGGCATCCACCGCTACACCTACGCCGATGCCAACCACCGCAGCAAGCAGCTGGCCCAGGCCCTGCTGAAGCTCGGCATTGAAAACGGCGACCGGGTGGGCACCCTGGCCTGGAACACCCACCGCCATTTCGAGCTGTACTACGGCGTGGCCGGCATCGGGGCGGTGTGCCACACCATCAATCCGCGCCTGTTTCCGGAGCAGCTCGTCTACATCATCAACCACGCCGAGGACCGGCTGCTGTTCTTCGACCTCACCTTTCTGCCCCTCGTCGAGCGCCTGGCCGCCGTGTGCCCCACCGTGGAAAAATGGGTGCTGATGGCCGGCCCCGAGCACCTGCCCAAAGAGTCGGAAATGCCCGGCCTGTGCAGCTACGAGGACTTACTGGCCGCCGAAAGCGGCGACTACGAGTGGCCCAGCTTCGATGAAAATACGGCCTGCTCGCTCTGCTATACCTCCGGCACCACCGACCAGCCCAAGGGCGTGCTTTATTCGCACCGCTCCACCCTGCTGCACGCCTTCGGTATTTCGCTGCCCGACTCGCTCGGCTGCTCGGCCCTCGATGTGATAATGCCCGTGGTGCCCATGTTCCACGTCAACGCCTGGGGGCTGCCCTACGCCGCGCCGCTCAACGGCTCGAAACTGGTGCTGCCCGGCGCGGGCATGGACAGCGCCAGCCTATTCGAGCTGATGGAGAGCGAGGGCGTGACGTTTTCGGCCGGAGTGCCCACCATCTGGTTCGCGCTGCTGCAGTTTATGCGCGAAGGCCAGCGCCATTTCACCACCCTGAAGCGCACGGTGGTGGGCGGGGCCTCGTGCCCGCCGGCCCTCATGAAAGCCTTTGAGGATGAGCTGGGCGTGACCGTGCTCCACGCTTGGGGCATGACCGAAACCAGCCCGCTGGGCACCGGCGCGCGCCTCAAGGCCAAGCACGCCGACCTCAGCCCGGCCGATAGCCTAGCCATTCGCAGCAAGCAGGGCCGGGTGGTGTTCGGCGTGGATATGAAGATTGTGGGCGATGACGGCCACGCGCTGCCGCACGACGGCGTGGCCTTCGGCGACCTGCTGGTGCGCGGGCCGTGGGTGGTGCGCGACTACTTCCGCGCCCACACGCCCGGCGAGCTCACCGCCGACGGCTGGTTCCGCACCGGCGACGTGGCCACCATCGACTCCGACGGCTATATGCAAATCACCGACCGCTCGAAGGACGTCATCAAGTCCGGCGGCGAGTGGATTTCCAGTATCGACCTCGAAAATCTGGCCGTGGCCCACCCCGCCGTGGCCGAGGCCGCCGTCATCGGCGTGCCCAGCGCCAAATGGAGCGAGCGGCCGCTGCTCATCGTGGTGCGTCGCATCGGCATGGAGCTATCAGCCGAGGAAATGCTGAATTTCTTCCGGGGCCGGGTGGCCAAGTTCTGCGAGCCCGATGCCGTGGAGTTTGTTGATTCTCTGCCGCATACAGCCACCGGGAAATTGCTGAAAACCCAGTTGCGCAAGGATTTCGCGGGGTATTCGGTGGCGTAAGTCCCGCTCCGTTCCAGGCCGGCTTAGCTCAAAACGAAACTGCCGGAAGCCGGGGCCTACCAGCCCCGGCTTCCGGCAGTTTCGTTTACTGGGTTGGCTACAGGGTATCGTAGTATTTCAGCAGCTTCACAATATCGGCTTCGGCGCTTAGGTCGAGGTTTTCGCGGGTGATGTAGGCCTGCAGGGCGGGGGCCTTGGCTTTGCCCAGCACCGCAAGCACGGCCTTGGGGCTCAGGCGAATGGGCTCAATGGTGTTGTCGGTGTTTTTGAGGTAAAAAACACTGGTTTCAACCCAGTGGTCACTGCTGCGGCCGGCCAGCGAAGGTCCATTATTGGCGTGAAAAAGTGTTCGGCTACGCTTTCGCAACAGGGCGGAGCGGCCGGCATCGTACCGCACCTCAAAAAAGGCCGTGCGCAGCGGCAGCTCTCGGATATGGGCATCGAGGTAGCGACGGTACAAGCAGCGGGTGCCGCGGAGCGAGTCGCCGAGTGAGAATTCAGTTATCGCGCTGGTATTCAGTTCCAACGAGTCGCCGTTGGGGCGGCGCCACAGCAGGCGGTCGCCATGCAGGTCATACTTCAGCCAGGGCTGGGGCACGGTGCCAGCAGTCATTTTCACGGTGCCGCGCGTCCAATAAGGCAGCAGGAATGAGCTGCCCGACACGGGTATGTCTCCAAGCTGGCCCTTGCCTTTGGCTAGCTCACGGTTCAGTACATCGGCATTGGTAGGGGCGGTGGCACTGATGGCACTCTGGGCGCGGGCGGCCGGGACGGCCAGGCTGAGGAGTAAGGAGCAAAGTAGCAGGCGCATAACCAGGAAAGGAGAAAAGGAATGCTAATTAGGACTTACGCAGTTGAAACACTAACCAACTGAAAAACAGCAATATAACAAATATACGTCTTGAATGCAAGTCGTTGATTTTCAGGTTACATAGCTTTTGAAGTGCGTAAGTCCTATAATGTAGCAAAGTGTCCGGGGTGGTAATCCAGCGCCGCGACTTTTTTATTTCCCTAGCTCCTCGGCCCGGTCCCGCGCCGCGCCGGCCCCGGCCATCAGGCCCTCGCGCACGGCACCCGCGCCGAAGGCTCCCAGCGCTGCCTCGGTGGTGCCGCCCTTGGAGGCCACTTTGGTAATCCAGTCCTGGCAGCTCAGGCCCGATTGGGAGTACAGCTCTACCGCGCCGCGAAACGTCTGGCTCACCAGCAGCTCAGCTTCGGCTCCGCTGAAACCCATTTGGGCGGCGGCAGCCATCAGGGCTTCCATGCAGTAGTACACGTAGGCCGGGCCGCTGCCCGAAATGGCCGTACTGGCGTCGATGGCGCTTTCGTTTTCGACGTAAACTGTCTTGCCGGTGGTGCTCAGCAGGTTTTGTACCTGTACCAGCTCGGCGCGGCTCACCTCGTCGGTGCTGGTGAAGGCCGTCATGCCCATGCCAATCTGGGCGGGTAGGTTGGGCATGGCCCGAATGATTTTGGGCGTGCCCAGGGCCTCGCGCAGGGTATCAATCCGCACGCCGGCCATGATGCTCAGGATGAGCTGCTGGGGCTGCACCAGGCCCTTTAGCGCCGCGAACAGCGCCGGCGAGTCCTGCGGCTTCACGGCTAAGATGAGGATGTCGGCCCCCGGCACGCACTCGGCGGGCGAGCCCCAGACCGTGCCGATTTCGTGGGCGGCCAGGGCCGGTACGCGCTCGGGCGAGCGGGCCAGCAGGCGTAGGTCGAGCCGCGAGGTGATGTGGGCGCGCACGAAGCTGCGGGCGTAGGTGAGGCCCATGTTGCCGCCGCCGATGATGAGGATTTTCATGCTGATGAATACTTGCTAAACACCGCAAGAACGTCATGCCGAGCGCAGCCGAGGCATCTCGCTTGGGATAGTAAACCCATTCGATTAGATTACTATCCCGAGTGAGATGCCTCGGCTGCGCTCGGCATGACGTTCAATTTAGGGGAAACCGGTCACCCTCACACCTTCAGCACCACGCCCTTCTTATACATCCAGCTCAGAATAAAATACCAGATAACGATAAGCGTGGCCGCACCCACCAGCGAAGCCGTGCGCGGGTCGGCAAAGTAGGGGGCGATGCCCCATTCATACAGCCACTCCTTCAGGCCGCCGGTTTTGCCGCCGGGCAGGGCCAGCTGGAACAGCCCGAACGTGCGCGAAAGCAGCGCCGAGAGGCAGAACACGAGGATGGCATTGACGCCGTAGACCAGCGCCGGGCGCGTCCAGGCGCGGTAGCCCTGCACGTCGCAAATCCAGTAGAGCGCCGCCAGGCCGGCCATGGCCAGCCCGCCGGTGTAAAGCACGTAGGGGCTGCTCCACAGCGCTTTATTGATGGGGAACCACGGGGCCCAGCACAGGCCGAGCAGGCTGAGGCCGCCGCCGGCCACGAACAGCCAGGCTACTTTGGCGGCCGGCTCCGGGCCTTTGTGGCGCAGCCATTGGGCCGTGAGGCTGCCTAGTAGGCCGGTAGCCAGCGCCGGCAGGGTGCCGAGCAAGCCTTCGGGGTCCCAGGTTTTGCTTTGTTTCCAGAGGTGGGCTTCGGTGAAGATGGTGCGGTCGAGCCAGGCCCCGAGGTTGGTGGTAGGCTCCAGGTTGGCGGGGCCAAAGCCGGGCACGGGCACCAGCTGCATCAGTACCGCGTAGCCAATCAGGAAGCTGATAATCAGCCATGCCTGGGTGCGCCAGCTGGTTTTCAGGAAGATGAACCCGCACCCCAGAAACACCAGCGCAATGCGCGCCAACACGCCCATAATCCGCACGGTGCTGAAGTCGAATTTCGGGTAGAGTGACAGCAGCAGGCCCAGGCCGAATAGCACGGCCGCCCGGCGCAGCACCCGCAGCAGCACCGCGCCCTGTGGCCCGCCCTGGCGCTTTGTGCCGTCCAAGGCATACACCAGGCTTACGCCTACGATGAACAGGAAAAATGGAAAAATGAGGTCCGTGGGGGTGCAGCCATTCCATTCGGCGTGCTCGAAGGGTGGGTAGATGTGGCCCCAGTCGCCGGGGTTGTTCACCAGAATCATGGCCATCACGGTGAGGCCGCGAAACACGTCGAGGCTGATGAGGCGGCCGGGCTGGGAGGCCTCGGCCAGTGGCAGGGTGCCGGTGGTTTCGAGGGCGGCCTGGGTGGTGCGTTGCATGGGCGGGCGGGTGGGGATGGGTTTCAAAGAACGTCATGCAGAGCGCAGCGAAGCATCTTTACCGCAATAGTAAAATCAATTAGTTGCGCGGTAAAGATGCTTCGCTGCGCTCTGCATGACGGGCTAACGTTGTCGTTCTACTACCTCAGAACTCCCACCGCACAAATGCCTCGATGCCTTCGTATTCCGGCAGGCCCAATTGGTCATACAGCTTGGCCGTGGTCCGGTTGCGGGCCTCGGCGCGCTGCCAGAACTCGCGCTGGTCGGCCCCGGGAAAAAGGGGGCGGTCCTTCTGGCTCTGGTGTTTAAAGATGGCGCGGCGCTTGCGCGTGAGCTCCTGTGGCGAGAGGGGCACGGCCATCTCAATCTGGTCGATGTCCCATTCCTGCCAGGCCCCGCGGTAGAGCCACATCCAGCAGTCGTCGAGCCAGGCGGTGTCGGAGGCTTTGAGGCGGTGGATGGACTCAAAAATGGCCGCCAGGCATACGCGGTGGGTGCCGTGCGGGTCCGAAAGGTCGCCGGCGGCATAAATCTGCTGGGGCTGGATGCGGTTCAACAGCTCCATGGTGAGGCGGATGTCCTCGTCGCCGAGGGGCTTTTTGCGCACCCGGCCGGTTTCGTAAAACGGCAAATCCTGGAAGTGCACGTTGGCATCGGGAATGCCGGCCAAGCGGCAGGCGCTCTTGGCCTCGCCCCGCCGGATGAGGCCCTTTATCTGCTGCACTTCGTCGGAATCGACCTGGCCGGGCTGCTTGTTTTTGAGGAAATCGGCTACGCGATGGTAGAGGTTGTCGGCCGGCTCGCCGGTGGGCAGGTGGAAAGCCTGGTCGTAGTCGGCCACGAAATCGGCGAAGCGAATGGCCTCGTCATCGAACACGGCAATGTTGCCGGAGGTCTGGTAAGCAACGTGCACCTCGTGGCCCTGGTCGACCAGCCGCAGCAGGGTGCCACCCATCGAAATCACGTCATCATCAGGGTGCGGGCTGAAGATGAGGACGCGCTTGGGAAACGGCGCGGCGCGCTCCGGCCGGTAGGTGTCGTCGGCGTTGGGCTTGCCGCCGGGCCAGCCGGTGATGGTGTGCTGCAGCTCGTTGAAAACCCGAATGTTGATGTCGTAGGCCGGCCCGGACTGGGCCAGCAGCTCCGACAGGCCGTTCTCGTTGTAGTCTTCCTCGGTCAGTTTCAGGATGGGCTTGGTCACGGTGCGGGCCAGCCAGGTGATGGCCTTGCGCACCAGGGCGGCATCGTGCCAGTTGCAGGGCAGGCCCAGCAGCCAGGGCGTTTTGCGCGGGGTGAGCTCGGCGCCGGCGGCCTCGTCCAGCACCACTTGCACGGCGGGGTGGCGCTGCAGATAAGTGGCGGGCAAGGTGTCGGTTACCTCGCATTCCATCATGCGCTTCACCACGGCGGCCTTGCCCTCGCCCCAGGCCAGCAGCACGATTTTTCGGGCTTCGAGAATAGTGCCCACGCCCATGGTCAGGGCCCGGCGTGGCACGTTTTCTTCGCCGTAAAAATCGGAAGCCGCGTCGGTGCGCGTAACGTGGTCCAGGGTAATGAGGCGGGTGCGGGAGTCCGGGCCGGAGCCAGGCTCATTGAAGCCGATGTGGCCGGTGCGCCCTATGCCCAGCAGCTGCAAATCAACCCCGCCGGCTTCGCGAATCTGCTCCTCATAGCGCCGGCAGAACTCGGCCACTTGCTCCGGCGACACAGTCCCGTCGGGTATGTGCACGTTCTCAGGTTTTATATCAACATGGTCGAACAGGTATTCCCGCATAAAGCGCACGTAGCTCTGCAGGGAGTCGGGCGCCATAGGATAATACTCATCGAGGTTGAAGCTGATGACGTTTTGAAAGCTCAGGCCGTCTTCGCGGTGCAGGCGCACCAGCTCCTCGTAAACCCGCGTGGGTGAGGAGCCGGTAGCGAGGCCGAGCACGCAGGGTTGACCTTCGGCGGCGCGGGCGCGGATGAGGTCGGCAATCTGGCCGGCCACGGCGGCCGAAGCCCGCTCCGAATCAGCGTAAACCGTGGTGGCGATGGGGGTGGGGTGGGAATTGGGCGGGCTCATGGGGGCGGGAAAGGATGTGTAGAGACGTTTCCAGTTCCGTACGCTGGCTGGGCAGTAGCCGCGAAGCGGTGCTTCGCGTTTGTACGTCGGTTAGGGTGCTAAGTAGCGCGGGGACGCGAAGCACCGCTTCGCGGTCTACTGCCTGCAGCCTGGCTCTAAATCGCCGGGTCGGCGGGGGTGGAGGGGTTGTTCTCCCGCTCCGTGCGGGGATAGGGGAAGAAATTGCGGTTGCGCTCGGCCCCGGTAGTGCCCGGCGCGGGGCGGCCGAAGCGGCGGCTGTCGGCCAGGCGGAAGCCCTGGAAGGCCAGCTCCACGTAGCGGTTGCGCAGGATGTCGAGGAGCACATCGGCGGGGGTGAGAGGGCCGGCGTAGGCGGGCAGGGCCGCGCCGGGCAGCGCCAGGAGCAGGCCGGTGCTGCTGGTAGCGGCGGCGGCCGTGCTGGTCCGCACCTTGTTCAGCTCAAGCACGGCGTTGGGTACGTCGTTTTTGCGGGCGTAGGCTTCGGCCCGAATCAGGAGCATTTCGTTGGGCACGTACACCGGAATGGGGGCGCTGTTGGCGGTGTAGAAGCCGGTGCCCAGGTTTTGGGTAGTGGTAGGCGGCGGGCTGATGCGCAGCAGGAAGGGCAGGCGCTTGTCGCCGGCTTCGGGTGCGAGCGCGCCGGCCAGGCCCAGGCTGGTGTTAGTAGGCTCGAATACGTTTTTGTTGCCGAACGACGTCTCGAACAGCGGATTGCGGGAGTTATCGTCGAAGTTGAACACCGAGCGTTTGGTGAGGTCCACGCGGCCGGCGGCGGCCAGGGCCTTGTCGTAGTCACCGGCTTCCAGGCTGTAGCGGGTAATGAGGGCTTGCAGCGTATTGGCAAGGTCGATGCCGGGCACAATCTTGGCGTTGAAATCGGCCGAAACCGGCGTGGCGGCCAGCTGCGTGGCGGCCGCTTCGAGCTGGGCCACGGCGTTGCGCAGCGCATCCACGCGCGGCACAAACGGCGCGCTTTCCTGCGTGGCCAGCGGAATCTGCTCGAAATACTGCGCCAGCGTGCCAATACTCAGCGCCCGGAAAATGCTGGCGTAGGCCACAATGCCGCTGCGGGTGCCCGCGTCCGGGGCGTTGCCCACGTTGGCCAGCACCAGGTCGGCGTTGGATTTCACCAGGTTGGCCTGGGTCCAGATGTTGCGCACCACGCCGTTGCTGTTGGTGAGGCTGCCGGCCCCGAGGCTGAGGTTGTATTCCTCAATATTGCCCACGTTGAGGATGCTGAGCTCGCGGGTGCTCAGCCCGCCGGCCGCCACCGTATTATAGAGCACGCTGAGCAGGCCGCCCGCGCTGTAGCGCGCCTGCAAGCCGTTGCAGAGCGTAATCAGGCCATCGGAGGAAGTGACCACCTGCTGCTGGCTGGCAGTGCTCGGGTTCAGGTATTCTTTGTTGCAGCTACCCAGCGCGAGGGCTGAGAGCAGGGCTGCGAGGGGGAGGATTTTCTTCATGGGGTTGATGAATGCGAAAAGTGGGAGTAACGCCCGCCTGTCATCCTGAGCTTGCGAAGGACCTTATCACGGTTGCAGTCGATTGATTTTACTGCAAATCGTTCGGCGGTGATAAGGTCCTTCGCAAGCTCAGGATGACAGACGGTTGCCTAGAAAGTAGCTGCCAGCTTAACCTGATAAGTGCGCGGAATCGGCACATTGCCAAAGTCAATGGCGCGCAGCAAATCCGACGCGCCGCCGGCGCTGGTTTCGGGGTCGAAGCCGTTGTATTTGTCCCACGAATACAGGTTGCGGCCCACCAGCGACAGGCTCAGCGAGGTGATGAACTTCGTGAAAGTGGGCAGCCCGTAGCTTAGCGCCACCTCGCGCAGCTTCACGTAGGAGCCATCGTCCACTCGGAATTCCTGGGTGTTGTAGATGGCGAAAATGGAGCCGCGCGGGATGCTGCCGCGCAATTCCTGCTCGGCCAAATTACCGAGGCCCACGCCCTGGCGGGTGCGCTTGTCGGCGTTGAACACGCTCACGCCCTGCACGGCATCAAGCAGCAGGTGCAGGCCCAGCTTTTTGTAGGTGAAGTTGGTGTTGAAGGAGCCCGTCCATTTCGGGTTGGGGTTGCCGATGACCACGTTGGCGATGGTGGAGCCGGAGCCGTACAGCGGCTGGCCGTCGCTGTTGCGGGCCGGCGTGAAGCCCACCGCCCCCACGGCCTGGCCCACCGTGCGCTCGTCCTGCGCGAAGCCCTGGGGCGTGAGCAGCAGCGAGCCGTCGGGGTTGCGGGCGTAGCCCGAGCCGTAGAACACGCCCGCCGGCTGGCCTTCCAGCAGGTACACCGGCGCGCCGGCCGCGTTGTCTACTGAAATGGCCTGCACGCTGCCGTTCGAGCCGGGCAGGCTCAGCACCTTGTTGCGGTTGCGGCTGAAAATGAAGGCCACGTCCCAAGTGAAATCCGTGGTTTTCACGGGCATGCCGCCCAGCGAAACTTCCAGGCCCCGGTTTTCCATTGAGCCCACGTTGTTCACGATGGCCGAGCCACCCGAGCTCGGGGCCAGGTTGCGGCGCACCACCAGGTCGGTGATTTTCTGGTAATAAGCCGTGACGCTCAGCGTGATGCGGTCGCTCAAAAAGGCCAGGTCGGCCCCGCCTTCCAGCTCGGCCATGCGCTCGGGCTTCACGGCGGGGTTGGCCAGGGTGGTGCCCGGCGTGATGGTGTTCTTGCCCAGAAAGCCCACCGGGCTGAACTGGTAGAACCGGTCATAAGCCCCGATGCCCGTCAGGTTGCCGGCCTCGCCGTAGCTGGCGCGCAGCTTCAGGCTATTGAAGGCATTGGCGTAGGCGCTGTTCTGCCAGAAGTTGAAATCTGACACCACCAGCGAGCCGCTCACCTTGGGGTATACCTGGTTGGTTTCGGTGTCCGAGAACTTCGACGACCGGTCGCGCCGCACCGCGCCCGTGAGAAACGCCAGGTTGCGGAAGCCGATGGTGGCCTGCCCGTAGTAGCCGCTCAGGTTGTAGCGGTCGAGGTTGTAGGCCGATACCACCGTGGTGCTGCTCGCCCCTGATACCGTGGTGATGAACGGGGCCAGGTTCTGGCCCTGCGTGGTGGTATAGTCCTGCTGTGCATACTGGTAGCTGTAGCCGGCGCGCAGGTTCAGCTTCAGGTTCTCGCTGACCTGGTACTCGTAGCCCAGGTTGATATCGGAGTTCAGCTGGATGACGGCGTTGTTGCCGTTGGCCGCGAAACCGCCGGGGTAGCGGGCGGCAGGTAGGCCGGCCGTGGCCTGATAGGGGTAGGGCCGGATGTAGCTCTGGCCCACCTGCGAGTAGGCATCCACGCCCAGCACATAGTCGGCCGAAAAGCCTTTGAACGGTGCCAAATTCACCTGCACGTCGCTCACGGTGCGGTTCACGCTCTGCGTGAATTTCATGTCCTCGATGGTCGAGAGCGGGTTTACGCGGGTGGGCTCCACGGCCAGCAGGTTGCCGGCCGCGTCGCGCTGGGTGATGTCGTAGATGTTGTTGGTGATGTTGATGGAGTTAATCGGGCTGTAGAACACGTTGCCGTTGGCCTTCTCGTTCGAGAAGCTGTTCACATAGCTCAGGCCTGCCGATACCTTAGCCCAGTCCGTGAGGCGCTGGTCGACCCGCGCCCGCAGGTTGTAGCGCGTGAAATCGGTGCCTTTAATAATGCCCTCGTTCTTCAGGTAGTTGGCCGACACGTAGTACTGCGTGCGCTCCGAGCCGCCCGACACCGATACCGCGTTATCGGTGCCGTAGCCGGTCCGAAAAATCTGGTCGAAGTAGTTGTAGCGCGTCACGTCCACCAGGTTGTTGGCCAGCGCGGTCGTTGCGCCCGCCCGGGTGATGCTCGTAGTGGTGATGCCGGGGTTGGTCACAATCTGGGCCGCCGTGGGTGCCCCGATGGTGTACAGCCGCAGCCCGGCAAAGCCGAACTGCTTGCCGTAGGTATTCACCGGCACGGATTTCCGCAGCTCGTTCAGGCTAAAACTAGTGGACACCGACACCCGCGCCGCGCCGCTCTGCCCGCGCTTGGTAGTGATGAGTACCACGCCGTTGGCCGCCCGCGAGCCGTACTGGGCCGCCGCCGCCGCCCCGTTGATGATGTTGAGGCTGGCAATGTCGTTCGGGTTGAGGTCGGCCAGTCGGTTCTGGCCCGCGTTGGCTACGCCAATATCATTGCTCAGCGCCAGTTGCGACACGTTGGTGCTGGCGTTGCTCACAATCACGCCATCAATGACATACAGTGGGTCCGAAGAGCCTTGCAGCGAGTGCACCCCGCGCAGCCGCACCGAGAGCGAGCCGGCCGGGTCGCCCGAGTTCTGGGTAATCTGTGCGCCGGCCACTTTGCCCTGCAAAGAGTTCAGCAGCCCGCCCGAACCGCTCTGGGCCAAATCCTCGGCCCGGATGGTGCTGATGGCGTTGCCCAATTCCCGCTTGGGCGCGCTGATGGTGGAGCCCACCACCACTACTTCGTCCAGCTTCTGGCGCGATTCGGCCAGCGACACATCGGTGGTCACCGTCGTGTTCGCGCCCAGCGTTAGGACCTGTGAAACAGATAGGTAGCCAATCAGCGACACGGTGAGGGTATAGCTGCCCGGCGCAATGCTGGCTTCCAGCACGTAGCGGCCATCGGCCCCGGTGGAGGCACCGAGCGTGGTGCCGTTCAGCAGCACGGTGGCCCCGGGCAGGCCCTGGCCGCCGGCATCGGTCACGCGGCCTTGCAGGGTATAGCGCTGCGCCGTTTGCGCGCCGGCCGAAAGAGTTGCCAGCAAAAGCAGCAGTAACCCTGCCCACCGGAGGCTTGGGCTACTAAACAAGTAAGGGTTTCGCATGGAAAAAAGGGGGTTAGGTGGGGGTGAGGGATGAGGCGCTAAATATCGCAAAAAGTTTATGCCCTCCTAATGCGGGCTGGTTTACGTCCGCCGGCCACGAGGGAATTGCTGAGCTCCGGCTGGGCAGCTCGGCCGCCGCTGGCCTGTCCGCCGCACAGTTGGGCTTGATAGCCAGTGGAAAACAATGACTGCTATTGAGATAATGAATGTTGAATAATAAATAATCATAAAATCAAATTTGTCGATTATTGCTAATCGGCCGGTGTGGTTCCGGCTGAATGTTACCCGAATATTTCGCACATTTGAAAGGTTCTTTCCCGGTTTTTCTCGTTTTATTCCGCTATTTTGGACTGCGCAGCTTCGTGTTGTTGGCACTGCGTTCCTTTGCCCAAGGCTGGAACCTGAGCGCGCGCCGCGCCAACGCCCGCGTCCGGTTCGAGTACCGGACGCTATAAGAAGCCGGGGTGGCATACCGTTAGTAAGCCAGGATATGGTAATTGCGAAAGCCCCGGTGGGGCGACACGCGTCCAACGAGTGTCGCCCCACCGGGGCTTTGTTGTGCTGCCTGAGCATATGTACTATCGATACGTTGCCCCGGATGAGCTTTTCCGGTGCAACCCCATTAGTAGCGGTACCGGGCCTTAGCCTCCGCCAAACAGCCGCGCAAAGAATCCCTTCTTCTTAGCCGGCTTCTCCTTGATTTTTATTTTAGAGAATTGGGCCGAAGCCTCGGGTTTATCGGTCGGAGCGTTGAGGCGGATGGTGGGGCGCGGGGTGGCTAGCGCTGGCTGCGTGGCCACGGCCGGAGAGGCCGGACGGGGGACGCCGCCGGGTGCCTGGCCCACGGCCAGCTCCGCCAACTGCTGGCCGGTGGTGATGACGCGCATGGGCCGGCTCTCGTTGTGCAGGCGGTCCACGGCGGTCACGTAGTAGGCGTAGGCCTGGCCGGGCACGGCTGTGGTGTCCACGTAGGTGGCGGGGAAGCCGGGGGCGGGGCGGGGCAGCGCCAGAATGCGGCGCGGGTCGTTGGGCGAGCTGGCCTCGGTGGGCTCGAAGCGGTAGAGCACGTAGTAGGTGGCCGCGTCGCCATCGGCGGCGGGCGGGCCACTCTGCCAGTTCAGGGTCACGTAGTGGCTCAGGCGGCGCAGGGTAAGGTTGGCCACGGGCAGGGGCGGGATGGCATCTTTCCAGGGCATGGTGGGCACCAGGGCGGGGTAGCGAAACAGGTCCAGCTGCAGCGAATCGGTGGTGTGGAGCGGGTTGGTGAGCAGCGACTTGGCCGAGAAGAACACGCTGCCCACGGCCTCGCCGTCGGTGGCGCGGTTGGTCCGAATCTGGCGGGGCAGCTCGCGCGGGTTGCGCCAGGTGGTGTCGGAACGGGTGCTTTCCAGCATCCGGTAGGTGCCGTGGCCGATGTAGAGGTGGCGGTCGAAGTGGTTTTTGGCCCACCAGTCCACCAGCACGGGGTAGGGGCAGAGGCGAAAGTTCGAGCTCCAGTACAGCTGCGGCACCACGTAGTCAATCCAGCCCTTCTCCAGCCACAGCCGCGTATCGGCATACAAATTCGAGTAGGACGGCTGCCCGGCCCGCGTGTCGGAGCCCTGCGGGAAATCCTTCGACTTGTTCATCCAAACCCCAAAGGGCGAGATGCCGAATTTCACCCAGCGCTTGGTGGCCTGAATGCTGTCGTGCAGGTCGTGGATGAGGATGTTGACGTTCTGCCGCCGCCAGTCGGCCACCTTCTTCAGGCTGTCGGGGTTAAAATCGCGGAAAGCGGCTTCGTCATGAAACACCTGTCCGGCCTCGGGATAAGGGTAGAAATAATCGTCGAAATGCACCGCGTCGATGTCGTAGCGCCGCACCACGTCCAGAATCACGCGGGTGATGTGGTCGCGCACCGCCGGCAGGCCGGGGTTGTACAAAAGCTGCCCGCTGTAGCGCAGAAACCACTCCGGATGCCGGCGGTAGGGGTGGGTAGCGGCCAGGCGGCGCGTCACCGAATCCATGGTGGCGCGGTAGGGATTGAACCAAGCGTGAAACTCCATGCCGCGCCGGTGCGCCTCGGTGATGAGGAAGGGTAGGGGGTCGTCGCCATCGGCGGGGGCCTTGCCCTGCACACCGGTCAGCCACTTGCTCCAGGGCTCCAGGTCCGACTTATAAAAGGCATCCGACGCGGGCCGGATTTGCACAAACACCGCGTTGAGACCGGCGCGCTGGCCGGCATCGAGCAGGCGGCGGTATTCGCGGCGGTACTGCTCGGGGGCCTCGCCGCGCTGGTTGGGCCAGTCGATGTTGGCCACGGTGGCAATCCACATGCCGCGCAATTCGCGCTTGGGCGGCGGTGGAGTTTCAACGGAGTCGGCCGCCGACTGGGCCAGCGCGGGAACCAGGCCGCTGAGGCCACTCAGCAACGCCATCAACACTAAAAACCGACTAGCGGCGAGGAAAAAACGCATCAAGAAATAATCAGCAGCGGGAATAATTGCCGCAAATTACGCCATTAAAGCGGGTAGGCTGTTTTCTGCTTAATGTGAGAACGGTCATGCCGAGCGGAGCCGAGGCATCTCGCGTGTAACAGGAAATTTTTCCTTGCGATTGAATTATTGCCACACGCGAGATGCCTCGGCTGCGCTCGGCATGACCGTTCTATTTTGCTATTTCCATCCTTAAGAGCCGGTCAGCTCGGTATCGGTCATGGGCTGGTCGGGGGTGTCGGGGCGAGTGTCAGGGCCGCCTTCGAGGCCGTTGGTCTGGCTGGCATCGCCATAGTCGCCGCGAATACCGGCCCCGTCGCTCATGTTTTCCTGGGTGCTGCTGGGGATGGTGGTACCCGTGCTGGGCTGCTCGGCGGGAGCCTTGTCGGGCGTGGGGTTCACGGTCGCATCCTGCTCCGCAGCCTGGTCGGGCGTGCTGGTAGTGGGGGCGAAGTCGGGCCGTGGGTCGGTGGGATTCTGCGTGGGGTCGGGCATGGTGAAGGGGAAGGTTGAAGGAGGCGCGGTGGCGGCCTCGCAGCTGGGTTTACGGCCGGCGGCCCGCACGGTTGGGCGCGGCCAATTGCGCGGTGTTTGCCATCTTGCCGCCGGCTTCCCCCTTCAACCCGTTTTCCCGCTGGCCGTGACCAATTCCACCACCGATTTCTACCACCAGAAAACCGACGACGAGCTCCGGTTCTTCGTCGAAAACCCCGACCACTACCAGCCCGACATTGTGGCCGAAGCCCGCCGCGAGCTGCGCCGTCGGGGCGTGGCCTTGCCCCAGCCCGCGCTGCTTGCACCGGCCGCCGTGCCCACACCGCCCGCGCGCGGCCTGCAAACCGGCCCCCTGGCGCTGGCTGTGGCCGTGGTAATGGCCCTGAGCCTGGGCGGGCTTTGCTTCATCAAGCAAAAAAATGCCGCTCCGACGGTGGCCATAGTCGAAGCCAGACCCAAAGCGCCACCTCGTCTCACGGAAGTAGCCACCTCCACCATTCCCGATTTTGGCCCGGCCGTAACGTCCAGCGTCCAGCGGCAGGTGCAGCGCATTCCGGCTACCGAGCGCGCCGCCGCCGCCCAGGAAGCCATGCCCCTGCGCCAGTACCGCGAGCTGGCCAAGCGCTTTTGGACAGCTGAAACCCAGACCGAATTTGTGATGAACCAGGTCCGGCAGGGTCAGCTCGATGCCGCTCTGCCGGGCCACATCCAAGCGGTGGGGGCCACCTGGGAGCAGTGGAACAAGGCCCTGCACTATAGCTATAAATTCGGCCCTGCCATGGCCGCTCACCTCGATATTATGACCCGTGTGGCCCAACAGCAGCAGGAAGGTCTGGGCGACCTGCAGATTGTGGCCAATAACCCTCAGCGCTACGAAAACGACCAAACCCGCAAGCGCGCCGCCGATGTGAGCGACCTGCTCTCGGGCCTGCTGCCGAAATCGCCGGTCACGGGCCAGCCGTATAATACCCTTGTGCGCCGGGTGCGGCTGTAAGCAGCCCATTCCCAACATCTGGCAAATTGGCCGGTTGGGCAAGGTGGCGCACTCCTTGCCGCGTCCGGTTTTCCATGGAATCATCGCCCCCCGACCACGCTCCCGGCTCCACGGCCGCGCTTGCCGCCCAGCTTTTCGCCCAAAAGCCCGAGGCCGAGCTGCTGTACTTGGCCCAGAACGCCATTCGCTACCCGCCCGCCGTGGGGGCCGCCGCCGTGGCCGAGCTCAACCGGCGCGGCCTGCTGCCCGATACCGCGCGCCCCGCGCCACCCCCGCCGCCCACCGAAACCGAGGCCGAAACCTGGCCGCAGCTCCTAGGGCAATTGCTGCGCGGGCTGCTCATTCCCTCGCGCCGCTTCCTGGCCACGCCGCTGCTTATTGATGCCTGTCTGCTGGTGTTCGGCCTGATGGTGCTCAGCGGCGTGTCGGCCTCCGACCCCACCGCATCGCAGCTCGTGCGCTGGGGTTCCAATATCACCGATTTCACGCTGCATGGCCAGCCCTGGCGGCTGCTCACCTACATGTTTGTGCACGCCGGCCTGTCGCATTTGCTGCTGAATATCCTCTCGCTCTGGCTGCTGGGTCTGCTGATTGAAGACCGGGTGGGGCCGCTGCGCCTGCTGCTGGTGTACCTGGCCTGCGGCGTGGGCGGCGGCCTGGCCAGCCTGTGGTGGAACGCAAATATTAACTCGGTGGGAGCCAGCGGGGCCATTTTTGGCCTCTACGGCCTGCTGCTGGCGCTCCTGCTTGGCAAAAAGCTGGTACTCGATAAGTCCGACCGCCGCGCCATGCTGGGCTTGGTCCTGTACCTGGTGCTCAGCAACTTGCTTTCCGGCCTCACCGGCAACATTGATAACGCGGCCCACCTCGGCGGGCTGGCCACGGGCTTGTTTATTGCCGGTCCCTTGGCATTTATTGGGTTGAAGGGCGGGGAGCATGTCGGGGCAGCGTAATTTATGGCATCATAACGTCATGCTGAGCGCAGCCGAAGCATCTCTACCGCTTCGTTGCAACGATTGGATTACTTGTGCGGTAGAGATGCTTCGACTGCGCTCAGCATGACGTTCTTTCACTCACCACTCACCACTCACCCATGCAAGCTCTCCAGCTCGATGCCATTAACCAGCCCGCCGTCCTTCGCGACGTGCCCATGCCCACGCCTGGCCCCGGCGAAATCCTGGTGAAACTATACGCCGCTGCCCTCAACCACCGCGACGTATTCATTCAGCAGGGCAAGTATGCCGGCATCAGGCTGCCCTGCACCCTGGGGGCCGATGGAGCCGGCGAAGTAGCCGCCCACGGCCCCGACGTGCCCGCCGATGCCCCGGCCGTGGGGACCCGTGTGCTCATCAACCCCGGTTTGCGCTGGGGTGATAACCCGCGCGTGCAGGCCAAAGATTTTGTGGTGCTCGGCATGCCCGACCCCGGCACGTTTGCCGAATACATTGCCCTACCCGCCCAGTGCATCCGGCCGCTGCCGGCGCACCTCAGCTTCGCGGAGGGCGCGGCCCTGCCGCTGGCCGGCCTCACGGCTTACCGGGCGGCCTTCACCCGCGCCCAGGTGCAGCCCGGCGAGCGCGTGCTGGTGACGGGCGTGGGCGGCGGCGTGGCCATTACGGCCGTGCAGCTGTGCGTGGCCCGCGGTGCCCAAGTGTGGGTAACGTCCAGCTCCGAAGAAAAAATAGACCGCGCCAAGGCGGAGGGGGCCAAAGGCGGTATCAGCTACAACGCCGAAAACTGGGTGAAAAGCCTCACCCAGCAGGCTGGCGGGGCGTTCGATGTCATCATCGACAGTGCCGGGGGGGATGCCTTTGGGGCCCTGCTCGACGCCGCCGCGCCGGGTGGCCGCATCGTGTTTTTTGGGGGCACGCTGGGCAATATCACAGATATTCCGCCCGCTAAGGTGTTCTGGAAACAGCTCAGCCTGCTGGGCTCCACGATGGGCACGGAGCAGGATTTTGAGGCCATGCTGGCCCTCGTAACCGAGAAAAAGATTGTGCCCGTGGTCGATGAGGTGTTCACCTTGGCTAATGGCGAAGTGGCCCTGCGCCACCTCGACGCGGGCGCGCAATTTGGTAAAGTAGTGCTGGAAATCGCCCAGGAATAGCGTTGAATAACTGTGCAAAGCGCCGCTGAAATCCCTTGCGTTTCAGCGGCGCTTTTGCTTGCGGGAAAAGCGGTATAATCCTGCTTTTTTGGAATGAAAACGACGTTTTTAGGGTTTGTAAAGTACGCTGTCAGACGACTTAAAAACAGCAGTTTGTTGCCATGAAATCCGCCGCCGAATACCTCGAAAACCAAATGTTTGAAGCCCGCCGCCCGCGCCGCGAATTGCAGCCCGTGGTAGCCTATTCGGCCGCCCTGCAAGCCATTGAGCAGGCCGTGGCCGATGCCGAGAAATACCGCTACCTGCTGATGCGCGCCCTGCGTCACCACGACCTCGATACGGCCATAGTGCCGGCAGTGGCTTCCGCCGCCCCATCCTTCTTCGCCGATGAAGCCACGGTGCTGCCACTCTACCCCGGCCAGAAGCGCATGGCCGCCTAACCTCACGGCAATCCTTATTCAAAGCCCCCGAAATGTTGTTTCGAGGGGCTTTTTTATTGCGCCATATGCGCCGCCAGCGCCGCCGCCTGCTGCCGCAACTCCGGCACGGCCGTCGATTCAAAATAAGCCGGCCGGCGGCTGGGCCCGAGCGTGAACAGGCTCGGCGAAGCCCCGCCATCAGCCCCCAGCAGAGCACCGTGGGCATCGGTGAGCAGGCCCAGGTGCAACGGGTCGGGGGTGAGGTCGCCGGCCGTGCGCAGGCTCACCACCAGCGGGTCGGTGATGCGGGCGTAGTTCAGCAGTGGACCCGCGCAACTGATGACGTGGTCGGCGGTGCGCCAGCAGGTATTGAGGCCATGCGTTCGCATGCCCACGCGCAGCTGCTGGCCGTGCGGCAGTATTTCGCGCACCGTGCCAATGTGCAGCTGCACCAGCCCGGCAGCCGTGAGGGCGGCCACCGCCTCCGCATTCCGGGGCGGACTGCGGTGCCGCGCCACGGCCCAAAAACTTGCCAGGTGCTGCAAAAACCGGCGCTGCTCTGCCAGCGGCCACGCGGCCCAGATACGGCCTAAATCGGGCCGGAGTGAATCCAGCACCGGCCGCCAGTCGAGGCCCTGCGCGGCGGCAGCTTTCAGGTGCCGCTTATACACGGCCACTACGCCCGTCACGGTGGTTTCGGGGGCCAGCTCGGGGTAGAAGGTGGGATAGGCGGCCGTGACCGGGCCGTGGGCCGAGGGCCAGCGGCCGTGCCGGGCCACCACGGTGATGGGGGCGCGGTGGCCATCCTGGCGCAGGGCCAGCAGCACATCTACCGCCGTCAGGCCTGAGCCAATGAGCAGCACGTCCTCATCGGGGCCGATGCGGCGCAGGTTGCCCACGGCCCACGGGTCGGCGTGGTAGCCGGGGTGGTGCAGGTAGCACTGGTCGGGGCCGGTGGGCGGCGGCGGCGGGAAGTTGCCCAGTGCCAGCACCACCGCATCACTGCGGATTGTGGTGCCGTCGGCCAGGTGCACGGCGCGGCGGCCATCGGGGAGGAGCGGGGCGGCCACGGCGCGGGTGTGGTGCCAGTGCACGGCCGCCGTGGCCAATTCCTTCGCCAGCTCATCGCGCAGGTAGCGGCCATAAGCGGCGCGGGAGGCAAACTCGGGAACACCGGCGGCGCTTTCGGGCTGGGTTTTCAGCCAGTCGGCAAAGTGATTTGGTTCGTCCGGGTACAGGCTTAGGCCGCCGGAGCGCACGTTGAGCAGGTATTCGGGGCGGCGGGCGGTGTAGGCCAGGCCGGGGCCGGGCACCTCGCGCGGCTCGATAATATGGATTTCGGCCGCTGCCAATGCCGGCTGCCGCCGCAGCTGCAGCACCAGCGCCGTGCCCGCGAAGCCGCCGCCCACAACGGTAATAACGGGACGAGCAAGTTTGGGCACGGGCGGTAAGGAATTAAACTGAGGAGAACAAAAAGAACCGTCATGCTTCGGCTGCGTTCAGCATGACGTTCTCAAAAAAAAGTCCGCGCTACATGTATCGCCCAGGCACGAGGTAATTCTGCACGTAATCGGCAATACCGTCTTCCAGGCGCGTAAACGGCTGGTCGTAGCCGATGCTCTGGAGCTTGCTCATGTCGGCCTCGGTGAAGTACTGGTATTTGTCGCGGATATCCTCCGGCGTGTCCCGGAACTGGATATCGGCCGTGCGGCCCAGGGCGTTAAAGGTATTCAGGGCCAAATCCAGGAAGGTGCGGGCCTGGCCGCTGCCCAGGTTGTAGATGCCGGAGTGCAAGCGGTGGTTCAGCAGGAAAAAGCACACTTCCACCACGTCCTTCACGTACACGAAATCGCGCATCTGGCCGCCGTCGGTGTAGTCGGGGTTGTGCGATTTGAACAGCATCATCGAGCCCGACTGCTGAATCTGATGGAAGGCGTGCAGAATGACCGAGGCCATACGGCCCTTGTGGTACTCGTTGGGGCCGTACACGTTGAAAAACTTCAGACCCGCCCAGAAATATGGCTTTTCTTCCTGTGCCAACGCCCAGTTGTCGAAGTCGTTTTTCGAGTCGCCGTAGGGGTTCAGCGGACGGTAGAGGGGGAACAGCGCTTCATCCTTATCGGTGTAGCCGAGGATGCCATCGCCGTAGGTGGCGGCCGACGAAGCATACACCAGCGGCAAGTTATACTTCACGCAGGCCAGCCACATCTGTTTGGAATAGTTCAGGTTGAGCACGTCGAACACGGCCGGGTCCATCTCGGCGGTATCGGTGCGGGCTCCGAGGTGGAAAATGAATTCTACCTGCTCGTGATTGGCATCGAGCCAGTCGAAAAACGTTTCGCGGTCCACGTATTCGCGCAGCTTTTTGCCTTCGATGTTGGGCAGCTTCTTTGCGATGGAAAAATTATCCACCACAACGATGTCGTTGAAATTGGCGGCGTTGAGGCGGGAAACTAGGCAGCTGGCGATGAAGCCGGCCGCGCCGGTGACTACTATCATGGGAGCGGAAATTGAAGCGAGGTGGGCAAAGGTATACCGGCGCGCGGGGCCGTGGGGCTCCCCGCCTACCTTTGCGCTATGCGTGTTCTGTTGCTGCTTTTACCCCTGGCCCTGCTGCTGGGTTGCCAATCCGAGGCCGGAAAAACGGGCACCGTGCAAGTGCACGACGGCCTGGGCCGCGCCCTCACCCTGCCTGCCCACCCGCGCCGCGTGCTGGCCCTGGCCCCCAGCATGACCGAAATCCTGTTCGCCGTGGCCGATACCGCCACCATCGTGGGCCGCGTGCCGCAGGATGATTTCCCCGCCGCCGTCTACCGCAAGCCCGTGGTGAACAACTACCCGCTCGATATGGAAAAGCTGGTGCTGCTGAAGCCCGACGTGGTTTTCACCGTCGAAGGCATTACCTCCGTCGATGATGCCAAACGCCTCCAGGACCTGGGCATTCCGGTCTATTTCCAGCGCTATCGTACGGTTGAGGACGTATTCAAGGGCATTGATGAAGTGGGCCGGCTGCTGGGCCGCGAAGTGCAGAGCAAGCATCTCACGGATTCGCTTCGGCAGCAGCTCGCGCAGCTCAGCCACTCCGGTACGCAGCCGCTCCGTCAGTCGCCCAAAGTGCTGGCCATTACCTGGCCCGACCCCATTTACAGCTACGGCCAGAACACGCTCTTCACCGATGAGATTCGCCTGGCCGGCGGCCAGAATGCCGTCACCGAAACCTTCCCGCAGCCCTACCCGGCCCTCACCCGCGAGTACGTGCTCAAGCTGAACCCCGACGTGCTGCTCGGCGGCAGCTTCGGGAAGCTGGACAGCACCTTTTTCAAAAACTACCCCGAGCTCAAGCGCATCAATGCCTACCAGAACCGGCGGGTGTATGCCATCACCGGCAACCTGCTGGAGCGGCCGGGCCCCCGGGTGCTAGAGTCGGTGCGCGAGCTGCTTGGATTAATTAAAAATTGAGAATTAAAAAGTAAAAATGGTCGGCCGACCAACGCGCTATGTCACTCATTTTTAGTTTTTAACTATTAATTTTTAATTGAAATCCTCCCACCCCCTGCTCTGGCTATCTCTAGGTTTGGTCCTGATGCTGGCCCTGCTGGTGCTGGGCTTGCGTGTGGGCAGCTACGATACCTCGTATGCTTTCATTCTGAAGACTTTCCAGCACTACAACCCCGCCGACCCGGCCCAACTGGTGCTGGTGCAGCTGCGGCTGCCGCGCCTGCTGCTGGCGCTGCTGGCCGGCGCCAGCCTAGCCGTGAGCGGCTACCTCCTCCAAACCCTGGTTACCAATCCGCTGGCCGACCCCTACCTGCTGGGTACGGCCTCGGGGGCTTCGCTGGGGGCCATTGCGACGTATGTGCTGGTGCCTTCGCTCACATTTATGGGCGTGTATTTGCCGCCGCTGGCCGCACTGGCCGGGGCGTTTGGGGCCACGCTGCTGGTGGTGGCGCTGGGCACCCGGCGCGGCAAGATTCTGCCGGCCCCGCTGCTGCTGGCGGGCGTGGCCGTGGGGGCGCTGGCGGCGGCGCTGGGCAGCCTGCTCACCTTCCTGGCCTCGCCCGAGGGCAGCTTGCGGAGCGTGGTGTTTTGGGCCTTTGGCAGCTTCGAGCGGGCAGGGTGGGAGGTATTGCCGTATCCGGCGGCGGCGCTGGGCATCAGCCTGTTGCTGCTGGTCTTCCTGCAAAAAGACCTCAACCTGCTGCTGCTGGGCGAGGAGCGCGCCGCCGCCCTGGGCCTGCCCGTGGCCCGGCGGCGCTGGCTGCTGGTGCTGCTGGCGGCCGGCCTCACGGGCGGGGTGGTGGCGCTGTGCGGGCCGGTGGGCTTTGTGGGCCTGCTCGTGCCGCATCTCACGCGGGGGCTGCTGGGCACCACGGGCCGCTACAATCTGGTGGTGTGCGCGGTGCTGGGCGGAGCCTTTTTGCTGGCCTGCGACCTGCTGGCCCGGTTGCTCTACCCACCGGCCGGGCTGCCGGTGGGCTTGGTCACGGCCCTGTTCGGGGTACCCTTCTTCGTATATTTGCTGCGAAGAAAGGGACTTGGGAACTTGGGAACTTAGGGACTTGGGAGCTTCGGGGCTTCGGGATTTGGTTTTGGAATAGCAGGCTCAATCATTAGCCGATTATCTCATCTAAGCCCCGTCGCTCCAAGCCCCCTGGTTCTCAGGCTTCCAGGTCCCCAGGTCCCCAAGTCCCTAAGTCCCTAAAATGATATATATCAGCCGCCAGGAACATTTCAACGCCGCCCACAAGCTCAACAACCCCAAATGGAGCGAGGAGCGCAACCGCGAAGTGTTCGGCCCCTGTGCCAATACCAATTGGCACGGCCACAACTACGACCTCATCGTGACGGTGAAGGGCGAGCCCGACCCCGAAACCGGCTTCGTGGTCGATTTGAAAGCCTTGTCCGACCTGCTGCGCATCCACATCACCGACCAGGTCGACCACAAAAACCTCAACCTCGACGTGCCCTTCATGGCCGGCCAGATGGCCAGCACCGAGAATCTGGCCATTGCCTTCTGGCAAATTATCGAGCGCGAGCTGCCCGCCATCACCTCGGCCCGTCTGCACTGCGTAAAACTTTACGAAACGCCGCGCAACTTCGTGGAATACTACGGGGCTTAATTATAAATTTTGAATTATGAATTATAAATTATGAAGTGCTGATTTTCAGAAGAATAAACCCGGCTCAATTCATAATTCATAATTCATAATTTATAATTCCAACAAATGAAATACTACTTGATAGCCGGCGAACGGTCGGGCGATTTTCATGCTGCCAACCTCATGCACGAGCTGCGCCAGCAGGATGCCGAGGCTCAGTTCCGCTACTGGGGCGGCGACATGATGCAGGCCGAAGGCGGCGAGCTCGTACGCCACTACCAGGACCTGGCCATTATGGGCTTCCTGGAAGCGGCTACCAGCATTCTCAAGTTTCGCGGCTACCTCAAGCAGTGCCAGCAGGACTTGCTGGTATATAAGCCCGATGTCCTGATTCTGGTGGACTACGCCGGTTTCAACCTGCGCATGGCCAAAATTGCCAAAGACAAGGGCATCAAGGTGTTCTACTACATCTCGCCCAAAATATGGGCCTGGAACCAGGGCCGCGTCGAGCAGGTGAAGGCCCGGGTAGACAAGATGTTCGTCATTCTGCCCTTCGAAACAGAGTTTTACCAGAAATTCAACTACCTCGTCGACTACCCCGGTAATCCCACGGCCGATGCCGTGGCCGAGTTTCAGCCCACCACCGACTTCTACGAGCGCAACCGCCTGGAGCCCGACAAGCCCATTATTGCCGTGCTGCCGGGCTCGCGCAAGCAGGAAATCGAGGAGATGCTGCACGAGATGATTGCCATTCTGCCGGGTTTTCAGGAGTATCAGTTCGTGGTGGCCGGCGTCACCAACCTCGACGCTAACTACTACAAGCATTTCCATCGCAACGGCATCCGGTTCGTATTCGACCAAACCTTCGACCTGCTCAGCCACGCCACGGCGGCCCTCGTCACCAGCGGCACGGCCACGCTCGAAACCGCCCTCTTCGATGTGCCCCAGATTGTGTGCTACCGCACCAGCTCGCTGAGCTATGCCATCGGCAAGATGGTTATCAAGGTGCCCTACATTTCGCTGGTGAACCTCATTGCCGGCCGTGAGGTGGTGCGCGAGCTGATTCAGGGCGATTTCACGGCCCGCAACCTGCTCGATGAGCTGCGCACGCTGCTCACCGACGCCCCCTACTTGGCCCGCATGAAAGCCGGCTACGCCGAGCTGCGCGAAAAGCTGGGCCAGCACCAGGCCGCCAAAAAAACCGCCGAGCTGATGGTGGGCTACCTGCGCGGCAACTAGCAAACCGCCGAGCTGTTGGCAGCTGACTAAACAAAAAAGCTTCTGGTATTTCCAGAGGCTTTTTTTGCGTTTGGTTGATGCAGGTGGAAGTTCTAGGATTGAACATCGTCACTTCGAGGAGGAATTGCATACTAAATCAATCGGTTAGCTGATTGATTTTCTCATTGAGTAGGGGTAATTCCTTAGATTTACTCCATTCATACCAACCCCTCTTTTAATGAAACAACATTACTTTAGCTGGCCGAATACCCAACGGCTCGCAACTGCTGCCGCTGGTAGTGGCCGGATAGGTACCCTGCTGCTGGCCCTGGGCCTCACCCTGGGGGCTCAGGCCCAACAGGTTACTCCCCAGTTTTTTCAGGCCGATGCCGAAGCCCGCAGCGCGGCGGCAGCCTCGCCACTGTCGGCGGCTCTGTTCCACTCGCAGCCCATTACGCTGGACGTGAACGGCCTGCGGGCGGCCCTGGCCACGGCCCCGCTCGAAACCCGCCCCGATGCCGCCCCGCTGGTGCTGGCGTTGCCGCTGCCCAACGGCAGCACCGGTCGTTTCGCGCTGCGCGAAGCCCCCATCATGGCCCCCGCGCTGGCCGCGCAGTTCCCGGCCATCAAGACCTACGCCGGCGTGGGCCTGGATGATGCCTCCGCCTCGCTGCGCCTCGACTTGTCGCCCCAGGGCTTTCATGCCCAGGTGCTGACCGGAGCCGGCAAAAGCTTCTACATCGACCCCGTTACCCGGACCGATACCCGGCACTATCTCGCTTTCTACAAGACGGATATGAACCGGAATGCCGCCGCCGCGGGTCCTATTCCCAGCTGCGATTTTCAGCCAACTCCCGCCGATAAGCAAGCGGCTGCCACTCGCCTGGCCGGGGCTGCTGCGGGCAATGGTGCCACGGCATTTTCTACCGGTCCGCAGCTGCGCACCTACCGCCTGGCCCTGGCCAACACGCCCGAATATGCGCTTACAAAGGGCAATACTACCGCCGGCGTAATTGCCGGCGAAGTAGCCACCGTGAACCGCGTGGTGGGCGTGTATGAGAAGGAGTTGGCGGTACGCATGGTACTGGTGGCCAACAACAGTCAGCTGGTATTTCTGAGCGGTACCGGCACGCAGCCGCCCACGGCCTACACGAATAACAGCGGCAGCGCCATGCTGTCGCAAAACCAGTCCAACGTTGATGCCATCATTGGCAATGCCAACTACGACATCGGCCACGTTGTGAGCACCGGTGGCGGTGGCGTAGCCGGGCTGGGGGTGGTGTGCGGCGCTCGCAAGGCGCAGGGCGTCACGGGTTCGCCCAGCCCCGTGGGCGATGCCTTCGATATCGACTACGTAGCCCACGAAATGGGCCACCAGTTTTCTGGCAACCACCCCTTCAACGGCAACGCGGGCAGCTGCGCCGGCGGCAACCGCAACGCCACCACGGCCTGGGAGCCCGGTTCGGGTACGACCATCATGGCGTATGCCGGCATCTGCACCACAACCAACAACCTGCAGCCCAACTCAGACCCCACTTTCCACACGGGTAATTACCAGGAGATGCGCGTCTTTATTGATGGCACGACGTGCAGCACCACCACGGCTACCGGCAACACCGCGCCTACGGTGACGGCCCCGGCCGGCGGCAAAACCCTGCCCATTGGCACGCCTTTCAAACTGACGGCCACGGCCACCGACGCCGAAAACGATGCCCTGACCTACCTGTGGGAAGAGTTGGACCTCGGTGCCCAGCAGGCGCCCAACGATGCCCAGGTAGCCGCCCAGAACGTGCCCCTGTTTCGCTCCTTCGTGCCCCTCACCAGTGGTACCCGCTACTTCCCGCGCCTGACCGACCTGCTGAACAACAACACCGTCATCGGCGAGCGCTTGCCCACCGTGACGCGCACGCTGGCATTCCGCTGCACGGTCCGCGACGAGCACAGCGGCCCCGCCGGGGTTATCGGCGGCGTCAACTACAGCTCGCTGGTGAGCCTGAGCGTGAGCAGCACCGCCGGCCCCTTCGTAGTGCAGGCCCCCAACACGGCCGTAACCTGGACGGGCGGCGCGGCCCAAACCGTAACCTGGGATGTGGCCGGCACCACCAATGCCCCCGTTAGCTGCGCCACGGTAAACATCCGCCTGAGCCTCGATGGCGGCCTGACCTATCCAACCGTACTGGCCGCCGCCGTGCCCAACAACGGTTCGGCCATCGTAATTGCCCCAAGCCCAACGGCTGACCAGACGCAGGCACGCATCATGGTAGAAGCCGCCGATAACTACTTCTTCGATATCTCGAACACCAACTTCACCATCACCACGCCAGCTCTCGGCCCCACTATTTCCAGCTTTACGCCCACCGGCGGCCTGGCTGGCACGGTGGTAACGGTGTTGGGCTCGAACTACACCGGCGTTACGGCCGTGGCCTTCAATGGCACGGCCGCCGCTAGCTTCACGGTGGTTTCGGCTACGCAGCTCACGGCTATCGTGGCCGCCGGCACCACCACCGGCCCCATCACCATCACGGCCCCAACGGGCACGGCTACTTCGGCTACGCCGTTTGTGGTAGGCGCGCCGCCCGTTGTCATCAGCTTCACGCCCACTACCGGCGCGGTGGGCACGGTAGTCACCATCACCGGCACCGATTTCACGCTGGCTTCGCAGGTGCGATTCAACACCACCAGCGCAACGGCATTCACGGTGGTGTCGAGCACCCAGATTACGGCCACCGTGCCAGCAGGTGCTACCACCGGCCCCATTGCCGTGACGACGCCCGTTGGCACCGGCGTTTCAACTACCAGCTTCGTCGTAATTCCGGCGCCGGTTATTACCTCCTTCACGCCCACCAACGGCGTCGCGGGTACCGTGGTGGTTATCACGGGCCTCAACTTCACCGGCGCTACGCAGGTAACCTTCAACGGCACGGTAGCCCCCACCTTCACGGTGACGTCGGCTACCCAGATTTCGGTGACTGCGCCGGCTGGCGTCACCACTGGCTTCATCGCGGTTACGGCCCTGGGCGGCACGGGTACTTCCACCACGGCTTTCACGGTGCCTCCGGTTAACGATGCCTGCGCCAACGCCATTGCCCTGACCTGCGGCCAGTCCGTTACCGGCACCACCGTCGGCTCTACGGCCACCGGCGACCCCACGGGCAATTGCACCGCCATCAGTGTAGATGGTGCGGGCATATTCTACAGCATCGTGGGCACGGGTGCCAGTATCTCGGTATCGACCTGCAATGCTGCGACCAATTTCGATTCCAAGCTGTTTGTGTACTCGGGTACTTGTGGAGCCTACACCTGCGTGGGTGCCAATGATGACGCTGCTAACTGCGCCGCCAGCTCGCTGGCCTCGACAGTAACGTTTAACTCCGCCTTTGGTACCACTTACTACGTGTTTGTGAGCGGCTACCGGGGTTCGGGGACAATTGCTGCGGGCAACTTCGTGCTCAGCACTACCTGCGTTACGCCGCCGCCCACCCCCACGCTCGTCAGCCTCGCACCCAATACCGGCCCCATTGCCTCCGGCGTGGTGCTGACCGGTACCAACTTCACCGCCGTTACGCGCGTGACGTTCAATGGCGTAGCCACGGCCAGTGTTGGCATCATTGATGCCCAGACCATTGCCGTGACCGTGCCCAACGGCGCCACTACCGGCAACGTAGTCGTGTACGCTGGCAATGGCATTGCCAGCAACGGCCTGCTGTTCACGGTAACCACCCCCGTGCCCACCATCAGCCGGATTGCACCGCCCAGCGGCCCCATCGGCACCACGGTTACCCTCACGGGTAGCGGCTTCGGCGGTGCCACCAGCGTTACCTTCAATGGGGTTGCGGCCACCACGTTCAACGTGACCAGCGCCACCAGCATGACGGTCGTAGTGCCTGCCACCGCCACCACCGGCAACGTCATCGTGACCACCGGCGGCGGGGCCAGCAACGGCATCCTGTTCACGGTAGTGCCGCCGGCTCCTACCATTGCCAGCATGACGCCCTCCACCGGGGCCGTAGGTACTTACGTTACCATCACCGGTACCAACCTGTTGGGTACTACCTCAATCACCCTGAATGGCGTAGTTATCCCCACTTTCACCGTCGTGAACGGTACCACCATCACCTTCTTCGTGCCCGCCGGTGCCACCACCGGCAACGTAGTCGTGACCACGGCCGGCGGCCCTAGCGCCACCACCAACGTCTACACCGTGACCATTGGCCTGGCTACCGCCAAAGTCAACCAGAGCGAGTTCAGCGTGTGGCCCAACCCGGTAGCCGGTAAATTCACCCTGCACGTTGCCCTCACGGCCCCGGCCGCCAAGGCCAGCGCCACCCTGCGCAACGTGCTGGGCCAACTCGTAGCAACTCGCACCTTCAGCGGCAGCACCACCGAGCTGTCCACCATCGGCCTGGCCACCGGCACGTACCTGCTCACGGTGCAAACGGAAGGTAGCGCCCCCAGCATCCAGCGCGTGGTAGTGGAGTAGTAGAAGTTGATTGGAAAATTTCCAATTAATTATTAAAAAGGCCCGCCAATCGGCGGGCTTTTTTTGTGTGGTGAAGGAGATGAGCGGGTAACCAAAAGCGCCCTCCTGCTCACCGTACTAAGAAATACACTACGCGACTGTTTCGATGTCAAGCTGAGATGCCAATGCCTGGTTGGGGTATGTTATCAATCATATCAACTATGACGGTATAGCCCCACTGCTGGGTATCTACTGGCTCAAACCAAAGCTCCCATTTCACAGGTTTACTGGTTAATTGTGGAATAGTGAGGCCGGCCAGCCGGTGGGTCATCTCAAAATCTATAATCGGAACATCAAGAGCCATCCACTGAACCTCTGATTCAACAATAAGCCTGATTTTTTGCAACACTTCCGAGTATAATTCTTCAAACTGCTTAAAGAAGCTGCATTGTGCCAATAGAGAACTGGTGCTTTCAGCATCAATCATGCACATTATTGTATCGCCTATCGGAGTAAACAAGACGCTCTCTGCGTACCAACAGACGCGGGAAGCACTGAAGTCACACGATTCCTGGGTGAGCCGGCCAAAAAAGCCGTCTTCCATAATAACCGGCTTGCGAGATAAAAAAGAGAAAATCCCCATATCGTCCGAAGTAAGTCAAAAAAAATGGGAAGCCCGGCCCAAACCGAACTTCCCATTCCCAGAGGCTGACTACTCAGCATTAAATTCTCATTACCAAAAGCCCTACGCCGCCCGCATATGCCGCAACGGCGACTTCTCAAACTTGCTACGGCAGTAGCTCAGGTTGATTTGCAGCGCGTCGGAGCCTTCCTCCGATGGCATTTCGAACATGGCATCGGTCATGATGCTCTCGCAGATGGAGCGCAGGCCGCGCGCGCCGAGGCGGTACTCGTCGGCTTTCTCCACAATGTATTCCAGCGCATCTTCCGTAAAGCTGAGCTCGATGTTTTCCATGCCGAACAAGCGCTTGTACTGGCGCACCAGCGAGTTCTTGGGCTCGGTCAGAATTAGGCGCAGTGTGCTGCGGTCCAGTGGGTTGAGGTGGGTGAGTACCGGCAGGCGGCCAATCAGTTCCGGAATCAGGCCGAAGCTCTTTATGTCCTGGGCCGACACGTAGCGCAGGAAGTTCTGCGTGTCCACCTGCTCATCGAGGTTCGTCTTGGCGAAGCCCATCGGCTTGGTATTCAGACGGCTTTTAATAATACGGTCGAGTCCCGAGAACGCGCCACCGCAAATGAAGAGGATATTCTCAGTGTTCACCGAAATCATCTTTTGCTCGGGGTGCTTGCGGCCACCCTGGGGCGGCACGTTTATGTTGGTGCCTTCCAGCAGCTTCAGCAGCGCCTGCTGCACACCCTCGCCGCTCACGTCGCGCGTGATGCTGGGGTTGTCGCTCTTGCGAGCAATTTTATCAATTTCGTCGATGTACACGATGCCGCGCTCGGCCGCTTCAAGGTTGTAGTCAGCCGCTTGCAGCAGGCGGGTGAGGATGCTCTCCACGTCTTCGCCCACGTAGCCGGCCTCAGTTAGCACCGTGGCGTCGGCAATGCAGAAGGGCACTTGCAGAATTTTGGCCAGCATGCGGGCCAGGAAAGTTTTGCCGGTACCGGTTTCGCCCACCATGATGATGTTCGACTTCTCAATCTGCACTTCATCTTCCTGAGGCTCCTGCATCAGGCGCTTGTAGTGGTTGTACACGGCCACGGCCATCACCCGCTTGGCCTCGTCCTGGCCCACCACGTACTGGTCGAGGTGGTCCTTTATGGCTTTGGGTTTGATGAGGTTGAACTTGGGCTGCCGGCTGGCGTCCTGGGCTTTGGCTTCTTCGTCGAGAATGTGCTGGGCCTGGCCCACGCATTTTTCGCAAATGTGAGCATTGATACCCGAAATCATAACGGCGACTTCGCGCTTGCTCTTATTGCAAAAGGAACAGGATATTTCGGCCACGGAAAAAGGAATAGAATAGGGTGGAAGGGCAGGTTTTAAAACAAGCGGGCCCAAAGATACGACATGCCCAACGTCGGCGGCCAGAAAAATGGTGCCATTGCATTCGTCAGGGCCGGCGCGCAGCAACGCACGCTGCCCCATGAAATCGGTGCTGCTCAAGGGCAAAGCCCGGCGCAACAAAAAAGCTCCCGTTGAACCAACAGGAGCTTTTTATCGCTAGGTGAATCTGCCGGAAGCCGTCAAATTCACGAAAGTCAGCGGTTAGGCTTTCTTCTTTTCCAGTACCTCATCAATCAGGCCGTACTCTTTGGCCTCATCGGCCCGCATCCAGTAGTCGCGGTCCGAGTTGTCGTGGATTTCCTGATAGGTTTTGCCAGTGTGCTGCGCCAGAATGTCATACAGCTCCTTCTTCAGCTTCAGGATTTCGCGGGCCGTAATCTCGATGTCCGACGACTGACCCTGTGCCCCGCCCGAAGGCTGGTGAATCATCACGCGGGCGTGGGGGAGGGCCGAACGCTTGTTCGGAGCGCCACCTGCCAGCAGCACGGCACCCATCGAAGCTGCTAAGCCGGTGCAAATCGTGGCCACGTCGGGGTTCACGTACTGCATCGTGTCGTAGATACCCAGGCCGGCATACACCGAGCCACCGGGCGAGTTGATGTAGAGCAGGATGTCCTTTTTGGCATCGGCCGACTCCAGAAACAGCATTTGGGCCGTCAGAATGTTGGCGATGTAGTCATCCACGGCCGTGCCCAGAAACACGATGCGGTCCATAATCAAGCGCGAAAACACGTCAATTTCGCGGAAGTTCTGCGGCCGCTCCTCAATCACCGAGCGGGTCATGTTGGTGGGCAGCATCATGCCGTTGCGCACCTGACCTTCCATGTGGTTCAGGTACTGGTCCACGCCCAGGCCGCTCAGGCCCTGTCCTTTCACCGCAAACTTGCGAAACTCTTGTCTATTCAGTAATGGATTCATGGGAGAAAAATGTAGCGCCGCTTCCGCTGGCACAGGTGAGAATGTAGCGCATGCTTTAGCTTGCGCTGGTAAGGTTACTAAAGACGAACGAAGAAAGCGAATATTGGCAGGATGCCAATAAAAAAAGCCCCTACGTTTCCGTAAGGGCTTTTCCAAAAATCGGGTTGCGCAGTGATTAGCTGTGCAGAGTCCGGAATTCTTCGGCCGTTACGGGCTTGTCGGTAACAACAACTTTGCCGCGCAGGTTTTCGATTACTTTCTCTGCCAGAATGGCCTCGTACTCGCTCACGTAGTTCTTGCCGTTCTCCTGCTTGAGGAATTCGTTGGCGTAGCTGCGCATCGACTCGCGCATCTCGTCGGGCATGTTCGGCATGTTGAACTGGCCCATGATTTTGTCGAGCGTGCGGTCCACAATCTCGTCATTGCTCACTTTCAGGTCGGCATCTTCCACCACCTTGTTGCGAATCATGCTCCACTTCAGCTCCTTCTCGTAGTCGGCGTAGTGCTCTTCTACCTTCTCGGGCGTCAGTTTGCCTTCGTTGGCACGCACCAGCCACTTCTTGAAGAACTCCGTGGGCACCTTGATGGTGGTTTTCTCCACCAGTTGCTCCACGATGCTGTTGTTCATGGCACCGTCGCTCTCGCGGTCGTAGTTCGACTGGATGGTTTCGCGCACTTTGGCATCGAATTCCTCCTGGTTCGAAACCGTCTCGGGGCCGAATACTTTGTCGAACAGCTCCTGGTTCATTTCCGGGGCAGTCGTGCGGTTCACTTTCTCCACGCTCATCTCGTAGTCGCCGGTCGCCTCAGCAGCCTCCGTCTTGCTCAGGCCGGTGAAGTTCGAAATCGAAGCCGCGTCGTTGCTGAAAGCCGCCTGCAGGTCAAACGTCACCACATCGCCCGCCTTCTTGCCAATGAACTGGGCCGAGTCGCCGGTCACCTTGCTGATGGGCAGCAGGATGGTGCGGCCCTCAGCTTCTTCACCCGCCTTCTTCAGCTTGCCGAAGAGGTAGTCGCCCGCCTCCGACTCGTCGGGATTGGTCGTCTCACCGTACTGGCGGGCAATCTGCTCGTTGGTCTGGGCCAGCGTCTCGTCGTCGAGGCTCACCTGGTGGCGCTCCACGGCGAGGTCGGCGGGCAGCTCGAAATCGGGCAGCAAGCCCAGCTCAAACTGGAAATCAAATTCCTTAGCGGTATCGAAATCCACCGTGTTTGGTAGCGGCAGGGGCTCACCCAGCAGTTTAATACCGTTGTCCTTAATGTAAGAATCCACCGCCGTGTTGAGCATTTTGTTGAGCTCCTCGCCCATGATGCCCTTGCCGTACATCTTGCGCACCATGCCCACAGGCACCATGCCAGGCCGGAAACCCTTCACCTGGGCACGCTTGGTGTATTCCTTAATCTGCTTGTCGACGGCGGGCGCATAGTCGGCTTCGGTCAGGTGTACCGTCAGCAGCCCGGTCAGCTGCTCGTCGTTCTTGTCGAGAGTAATGTTCAAAACAGGGAGCCGACTGCTGCCGGCCAGATTGAAAGGTTGAAAAAAAAGCCTCCAGCCTATACGACTGAAGGCCTGCATCAGATAAAAGTGCGGATAGAGGGACTCGAACCCACACGCCTTGCGGCACCAGATCCTAAGTCTGGCACGTCTACCAATTTCGCCATATCCGCATAGAGGGCGCCGCAGCCGTTTGCTACGGGCCCGCAAAGGTACTCGGGAAAGTCTTTGCGCGCAATGCCAATATGCGCCGGAGTTGCTGTGAATCTGTAAGGGAGAACATAAGCACCGCCAAAGCGCCATTTGCGCGTATCTGCAGCGTCTGCGGTGCATGGTTGTTACACCTTTTTCGCCCCGGCGTTGTTACTTTACCTATTATGCCTCCCGTTATCTCTCCCGAAGCCGAACGCCAGGAAATCCTGCGTCACTACCGCCGCCTGCTGCGCACCGCCAAGCCGTACCTGAAAGATGGCGACACCAAGCTCATTAAAAAAGCGTTTAATCAGAGCCTGGAGGCCCATAAGGAGATGCGCCGCAAGTCGGGCGAGCCGTATATTCTGCATCCGTTGGCCGTAGCCCAGATTGCGGTGGAGGAAATCGGCCTCGGTACTACCAGCATTGTGGCGGCGCTGCTGCACGATGTGGTGGAGGATACGCCCACCGAAATTTCCGACATCGAGCGCGAGTTTGGTCCTAAGGTGGCCCGCATTATCGACGGCCTCACCAAGATTTCGGGCGTATTCGAATACGGCACCAGTGAGCAGGCGGAGAATTTTCGCAAGATGCTGCTCACGCTGAGCGAGGATGTGCGCGTGATTCTCATCAAAATCGCCGACCGGCTGCACAACATGCGGACCCTGGATTCGATGCCGCGCCATAAGCAGCTGAAAATAGCCTCCGAGACGCTGTACCTGTACGCGCCGCTGGCCCATCGCCTCGGCCTCTATACCATAAAGAGTGAGCTGGAGGATTTGTACCTCAAGTTCACCGATACCGAGACGTACAACGAGCTTCGCGCCAAGGTGCGCCAGAGCCAGACTGCCCGCAACCGCTTCATTAAGGAGTTTGTGCAGCCGATTGATGACGAGTTGAAGGCCCAGGGCTTCGAATACGAGATAAAGGGACGGCCCAAGAGCATCTACTCTATCTTGAAGAAGATGAAGAAGCAGAACATCACCTTCGATGAGGTGTATGATCTGTTTGCCGTTCGCGTGATTCTGGATGTGCCGCCGGAGCAGGAGAAAGCCGCTTGCTGGCAGGTGTATTCCATTGTGACTGATTTCTACCAGCCCAATCCCGACCGCCTGCGCGACTGGGTTTCCACCCCCAAAGCCAACGGCTACGAAAGCCTGCACACCACCGTTATGTCGCGCGCCGGCCAGTGGGTAGAGGTGCAGATTCGTTCGCGCCGCATGGATGACATTGCCGAAAAAGGCTACGCCGCGCACTGGAAATACAAGGATACCGGCAGCATTCAGCCCGAAAGCTCGCTCGAAGGCTGGGTGAACAAAGTGCGCGAGATGATGGAGTCGAATAACTCCAGCGCCCTCGAATTCATGGATGAGTTCCGCCAGAACCTGTTCGTGAAGGAGGTTTATGCCTTCACGCCCAAGGGCAAGCTGGTGATTTTGCCCGACAAAGCCACCGCGCTGGATTTTGCCTTCGATATTCACTCCCAAATCGGCATGCACTGCCTCGGGGCCAAGGTAAACCAGAAGCTGGAGCCGCTCAGCTACCAGTTGCACAACGGCGACCAGGTCGAAATCCTGACCTCGCACAAGCAGCGCCCCACGGCCGAATGGCTTAATTACGTCATCACGACCAAGGCGCGCTCCAAAATCAAGGATTTCCTGCGCGACGACAAGCGGGCCAAGGCCGAAGACGGCCGCTTTCTGCTCGAAAAGCGCCTGGAGCTCATCGACGTGCCCTTCACGCAGGACAACTTCAACCGCTTGCTGGCTTATTTCAACGCCCCCAGCGCCCAGGAATTCTACTATCGCCTGGCCGTGGGCCAGATTGACGGCCGCGTCATCCGCGAGTCGCTCTTCACCTCCGAAAAGCCGTTGCCGGCCGTGCTCGAACCCAAAACCTTCGACAACGAGGTCCAAAAAATTCGGGGCGTGAAACCGGATATGTTGGTGGTCGGCGAGCACACCGACAAGTTCAACTACAGCATCGCCCGTTGCTGCAACCCCATTCCCGGCGACGACGTGTTCGGCTTCGAAACCGACCAGGGCCTTATCATCCACCGCACCAGCTGCCCCCGCGCCGTCGATTTAATGTCGAACTACGGCAACCGCATCGTGCGCGCCAAGTGGACCGAGCAGCTCGAACTGGCCTTTCTCGCTGGCGTCCGCCTCAAAGGTTCCGACCGCGTGGGCCTTGTCAACGATGTCACGCGCATCATCAGCACCAGCCTCAAGGTCAACATGCGTTCCATCACCATCACCGCCGATGATGGCTTCTTCGAAGGCCAGATTATGGTTTTCGTCAACGATACCGACCACTTGAACAAGCTCATCCAGCGCCTCAAAAAAGTCGATGGGGTGCTCCAGGTCGAGCGGTTTGACTCGTAAAAAGTGAAAAACACAGCGCCCATCACCATTCACGGCACCGCCGTGAACGAGCGTACCCAGTGCGCTCACTACCACTCCCAGCGTGATATCATCGCCATCCGGCATAAGTGTTGCGGCGAGTTCTACGCCTGTATTCAGTGCCACAACGAAGCCGCTAACCACGAGGCCGAAGTATGGCTCAAAGCCGAATTCCAAGCCGAAGCCATCTACTGTGGCAACTGCCACCAAACCTTACCCATCACCCGCTACTTAAGCTGCGATAGTACCTGCCCGCATTGTCAGGCCGCCTTTAACCCCGGCTGTGCCAACCATTACCACCTCTATTTCGAGCAGTAGGCGCACCGGGGGACGCGTTCTATCAGAACAGCCGTACTTTTGTCCCACCGCATCACTCCTTATATATACAGTGAACAAACCCACCGCCGTCCCAACCTTGCCCAATCCCTCCGCCGATGCGGTTGGACAAAGCACGGGCGGCTCGTCCGAAACCGGCTACGCCGCTAAGCATACGCCCAGCGCCGCCTCCCAGGCTACCCTTAATACCGACAAGCTCGAAGAAGTCAAGAAGCTATTCACTGCCCACCTCGAAAACAAAGGCCTCCGCAAAACCGGTGAGCGCTACGCCATTCTCGAAGAAATTTACGCCCGCTCCGGCCACTTCGATGTCGACGAGCTCTACGCCGGCATGAAAGAGCGCGGCCTGCAGGTCAGCCGCGCCACCGTTTATAATACGCTTGACTTATTAGTAGAGCAGGGCCTTGTCAGTAAGCACCAATTCGGCCGCAACCTCGCCCAGTACGAAAAGAGCTACGGCTACCGCCAGCACGACCACGTCATTTGCACCGAATGCCATAAAGTGGTGGAATTCTGCGACCCCCGCATCCACGGCATCCAAACCATGGTCGGCGACCTCCTGAACTTCCATATCTTGCATCATTCTTTAAATCTGTACGGCATTTGCGGGGACTGTCGCGCCCAAGCTGCCGCTCGAAACTCCCACGCATGACCACCACCAGCACCGTCGACAACGGCATCCTGTTTGTGCGCCTCACCGGCGACCTCATCGGCAGTCCCGACACCGACCAACTTCTGCAATCCGTTAACACGCACCTCGGCGAAGAACTCAACCAGTGCGCCGTCGACCTCTCCGAAATTCGCTATATCAACAGTACCGGTATCGGCGTCCTCGTCTCGCTCCTTACCAAATTCCGCAGCCGCGGCGGCGAGATGGTCCTTATCAATCCAGCCGAACACCCCAAAAAGATGCTGGCTATCACGAAGCTGAACAATATCTTCACCGTTGCCGACGACGAAGCCGTCGCCCGCCAGCTCCTAATTCCGGCCGCCGTTTAGGCGGTCATTTTTTTGCCCCATCTCCAAGGCTGCGTTCCCTTTAGAATCAGTTGCCCCAATCCAGAAATCAAATTTCACTCATTTATAAAGTCATCCTGCCACCCAGCCCAGTCCGTCAGGCTCTCCCTCTCCCAAAGGAGAGGGGGCCGGGGGGGGGAGGTGAAGGACCAATCAACCCAACATGCCAGTAGACGTATTAGTAGGCCTCCAATGGGGCGATGAAGGCAAAGGCAAAATCGTAGACGTATTAGCGCCCACCTACGATGCCGTAGCCCGCTTCCAGGGCGGCCCCAACGCCGGCCACACCTTGTTTTTCGATGGCGTCAAGCACGTCCTGCACCAGGTTCCCAGCGGTATTTTCCACCCCCACATCCTCAACATCGTCGGCAACGGCGTCGTGCTCGACCCCGTCGTATTCCGCCAGGAGCTTCAGAAACTCACCGATAGGGGAGTAGATTGGTCCAAAAACCTCTACATATCCAAGAAGGCCCAGCTCATTCTGCCCTCGCACCGCGCCCTCGACCGCATCAGCGAAGAGGCCCGCGGCAACACCAAAATCGGCAGCACTCTCAAGGGCATCGGCCCCACCTATTCCGATAAAATCGGCCGCGTGGGTCTCCGCGTCGGCCATATTCTACTGCCCGATTTCGAGCAGCGTTACAAGGAAGCCGTGGCCCAGCACGCCGCCATCGCCGCCCACAACCACAAAGAGCTCGAAATCGAAGCCCTCGAAGCCGACTTTTTCTCTGCTGTCGAATTCCTGCGCACTCTCCAACTCACCGACACCGAGTACCTCCTCAACGACCTCCTCACCCAAGGTAAGCGCATCTTAGCCGAAGGTGCCCAAGGCTCCTTATTAGATATTGACTTCGGGTCCTACCCATACGTCACCTCCTCCAGTACCATTGCCGCCGGCGCCTGCACCGGCCTGGGCATCGCCCCGCGCCATATAGATAAGGTGTACGGCATCACCAAAGCCTACTGCACCCGTGTCGGCAGCGGCCCATTCCCTACCGAGCTCCACGATGCAGTGGGCGAGCAAATCCGCCAGGCCGGCCGCGAGTTCGGCTCCACCACCGGCCGCCCCCGCCGCACCGGCTGGATTGACCTGCCCGCCCTCCGCTACGCCATCATGCTCAACGGCGTCACCGAGCTCCACCTCATGAAGGCCGACGTCCTCGACGCCTTCACCGAAATCCGGGCCTGCACCCACTACCGCACCGCCACCGGCGAAAGCACCCCCCAACTGCCCGATCCCGGCGAACTCACCACCGTCACCCCCGAGTACATCACCCTCCCCGGCTGGAACACCGACCTCACCCAAATCACCGACGCCGCCCAGCTCCCCGCTAACCTAGTTGCTTACCTCGATTTCCTCGAACGCGAGCTCCAGGTCCCTATCCGCATCGTCAGCGTCGGCCCTGACCGCGTCAGCACCCTCCACCGCTAAGCCTGCAAAATCGATAAATCCGTTCGATTGAAGCACGGACGAAGCCCCGCGAGTTGCCTTTTCCATATGAGGAGAAAGCATTCGCGGGGCTTCTCGCCTTCAAGAGCAGGAATCATCCCTTCTCAATAACAGCACCGATTTATCTCTGCTTGACGCCTCAAAGCTTAATTGCAGCAGTCATCAACTGATATGGGAAATGATAAAAGCTGCCATCAGCTAACACCAGAAAGAGGTATCTATCTCCGTGTCTCCACATCCAGCCATTTCAATTGAAACTTTTCGCCGCAATAATCAGCCACTTACAACCTTGTTCCACCTATTTCGTGCACTACAGTTTGCTCCCCCAAAATCTCCTCCTACCTTTGCAGTCCCAAAACGTCAAACGGACTACGGGTTACGCCAAAAACACAAGTTGCTGGTAGAAATTGAAACCCTACGGAACTACTGCAACGACTAGCTTGTCTATTCCTTGCTAAGCTCACAAGCCTCGAAATTTATTTTTCGAATCTCTTGGAAAGCCGAAAAAAGCCGCCGTATCTTTGCAGCCCGCTTCAATCAGAAGCGCTCAAACTTGAAAATGAATCGAAAAAAATTAAATCTTTTTCGCCCAAAACTTTGAAAGTAAGAAATTATTGCTACCTTTGCACTCCCAAAACGAACAAAGCGCTGCAGTTATAACGATAACGGATTGAAAAGCAATCCACACTGATGTTTCAAATGGAAACATCACACGTTCTTTGAATGACGGAAATAGACAAAATAGTAAGTGTTCCACTTGCTTCTTCCTCGGAAGAAAAGCAGTGAAACAAACCAAGCGAAACGAATTTGACCATAATGTCAATATGTGAGCAAGGTCAGCACTCGACATCAGCCAGTTTTCGAACTGGTGTAGAACATTTTACAATGGAGAGTTTGATCTTGGCTCAGGATGAACGCTAGCGGCAGGCCTAATACATGCAAGTCGAACGGTCTTTAGCAATAGAGATAGTGGCGCACGGGTGCGTAACGCGTAACCAACCTACCTGAATCTGGGGGATAGCCCGCCGAAAGGCGGATTAATACCGCATAAAACTGCAGCTTGGCATCAAGTAACAGTTAAAGATTTATTGGATTCAGATGGGGTTGCGTGCCATTAGCTAGTTGGCGAGGTAACGGCTCACCAAGGCGACGATGGCTAGGGGAGCTGAGAGGCTGGTCCCCCACACGGGCACTGAGATACGGGCCCGACTCCTACGGGAGGCAGCAGTAGGGAATATTGGGCAATGGACGAGAGTCTGACCCAGCCATGCCGCGTGCAGGATGAAGGCTTTCTGAGTCGTAAACTGCTTTTATCAGGGAAGAAAAAAGGGGATGCGTCCTCTACTGACGGTACCTGATGAATAAGCACCGGCTAACTCCGTGCCAGCAGCCGCGGTAATACGGAGGGTGCAAGCGTTGTCCGGATTTATTGGGTTTAAAGGGTGCGTAGGCGGTTCTTTAAGTCCGGGGTGAAAGCCCACTGCTCAACAGTGGAACTGCCCTGGAAACTGGAGGACTTGAGTACAGACGAGGGTGGCGGAATGGATACTGTAGCGGTGAAATGCATAGATAGTATCCAGAACACCGATTGCGAAGGCAGCTGCCTCGACTGTAACTGACGCTGAGGCACGAAAGCGTGGGGAGCGAACAGGATTAGATACCCTGGTAGTCCACGCCGTAAACGATGGATACTCGCTGGTGGCGATAGATGGTCACTGGCTTAGCGAAAGCGTTAAGTATCCCACCTGGGGAGTACGCTCGCAAGAGTGAAACTCAAAAGAATTGACGGGGGCCCGCACAAGTGGTGGAGCATGTGGTTTAATTCGATGATACGCGAGGAACCTTACCTAGGCTAGAATGCGCGTGACCGGCTCAGAGATGAGCCTTTCCTTCGGGACACAAAGCAAGGTGCTGCATGGCCGTCGTCAGCTCGTGCCGTGAGGTGTTGGGTTAAGTCCCGCAACGAGCGCAACCCCTATGTTTAGTTGCCAGCATGTAATGATGGGGACTCTAGACAGACTGCCTGCGCAAGCAGTGAGGAAGGCGGGGACGACGTCAGGTCATCATGGCCCTTACGCCTAGGGCTACACACGTGCTACAATGGACGGTACAGCGGGTTGCCAACCAGCGATGGTGCGCCAATCCCGAAAAGCCGTTCTCAGTTCGGATCGGAGTCTGCAACTCGACTCCGTGAAGCTGGAATCACTAGTAATCGCGTATCAGCAATGACGCGGTGAATACGTTCCCGGGCCTTGTACACACCGCCCGTCAAGCCATGGAAGTTTGGTAGACCTGAAGCTGGTGCTCCGCAACGAAGCCAGTTAGGGTAGAACAGGTAACTAGGGCTAAGTCGTAACAAGGTAGCCGTACCGGAAGGTGCGGCTGGATCACCTCCTTTCTGGAGCGGCCTTGCTCACGATGTTACACGATAATTGGTACTGCTTGGTACTTACTCTTTGTTTATTTCCTCATTCAAATAATTTCTGAATACGGATTCTACGCTTGCCTTCGGGTATCGTCGAAACCCGGGCTTGTAGCTCAGGTGGTTAGAGCGCTACACTGATAATGTAGAGGTCCGTGGTTCGAGTCCACGCAGGCCCACTGTAACTAGCGGGATTGCTGCTGGATACGAAACTCGGGGGATTAGCTCAGCTGGCTAGAGCACCTGCCTTGCACGCAGGGGGTCAACGGTTCGACTCCGTTATTCTCCACCATTATAACATCGAATAAACTCAACAGGAGTTTATTCACTAAGTCATCAAACACAAGGATGACAAACGTTCTTTGACGTAAGGGGTAACAAAAACGAAGCGTAGCGCGCTTGCCTCAGCAATGGGGAAAGCATCTTCTAGTAATAGAAGCAGCGTTTACGAAAAAGAAGTAAGAAAGAGCACACGGGGGATGCCTAGGGTCTCAGAGGCGACGAAGGACGCGATAAGCTGCGATAAGCTGGGGGTAGGGGCACATACCCGATAATCCTCAGATTTCCGAATGGGGCAACCCCTCACATGGAAGATGTGAGAGCTGACCAGCTTGACTGGCGGCGGCAAACGCAGGGAACTGAAACATCTAAGTACCTGCAGGAAAAGAAAATAACAATGATTCCCCAAGTAGTGGCGAGCGAACGGGGAGGAGCCCAAACCGGGTTGGTTACGGCCAATCCGGGGTTGTAGGACCACGACATCTGATTGAATCGAGTTAGCTGAAGCCGTTGGGAAACGGCACCATAGACGGTGAGAGTCCGGTAAGCGACAATTCTGATTCACGGTAGTGGGATCCTGAGTAGGGCGGGGCCGGAGAAACCCCGTCTGAATCGAGCGGCACCATCCGCTAAGGCTACATACTCCTGAGACACCGATAGTGAACTAGTACCGTGAGGGAAAGGTGAAAAGAACCGGGAATACCGGAGTGAAAAGAACCTGAAACCGTGTGCTTACAAGCAGTTAGAGGGATTTAGTGTCCTGATAGCGTGCCTTTTGCATAATGAGCCTACGAGTTACTCCTCCCCGGCAAGGTTAAGCGCTTTAAGGCGCGGAGCCGCAGCGAAAGCGAGTCTGAATAGGGCGTGCAGTCGGGGGGGGTAGACGCGAAACTTTGTGAGCTACCCTTGAGCAGGTTGAAGGTGCGGTAACACGCACTGGAGGACCGAACCAGTTTCCGTTGAAAAGGATTTGGATGACTTGAGGGTAGGGGTGAAAGGCCAATCAAACTGAGAAATAGCTCGTACTCCCGAAATGTATTGAGGTACAGCGTCGTGGTTGAGGTCATTGGAGGTAGAGCTACCAATAGGACTAGGGGGTGTCAGAGCCTACCGAATCCTGATGAACTCCGAATGCCAATGGCTATACACGGCAGTGAGGCCTGGGGTGCTAAGGTCCCCGGCCGAGAGGGAAAGAACCCAGACCAACAGCTAAGGTCCCTAAATCTAGATTAAGTTGAACAAAGGAGGTCCACTTGCTTTGACAGCCAGGAGGTTGGCTTGGAAGCAGCCATTCCTTTAAAGAGTGCGTAACAGCTCACTGGTCGAGCGAGCGGGCGTCGATAATACGCGGGCATCAAATCTAGTACCGAAGCTTTGGATGTGATGTGCAAGACCATCACGTGGTAGGGAGCATTCTCCTTGCGGTGAAGGCGTGTCGTCAGGCATGTTGGAGCGTGGAGAAAAGCATATGTAGGCATGAGTAACGATAATGCGGGTGAGAAACCCGCACGCCGATAGACTAAGGTTTCCAATTCAACGCTAATCGGAATTGGGTTAGTCGGGACCTAAGGGGAAGCCGAAAGGTGCACTCGATGGACAGCAGGTTAATATTCCTGTACTAATGGTAGCAAGTGATGCAGTGACGCAGAAGTGAAAGCACCGCGGGCGGACGGAAGTGCCCGTTGAAGGCCGTAGGTATTGGGACCGTAGTTAAGTACGCGGACCTAGCCGAAAGCTGATAGTACCGTACGACCTTCGGGTCACGCGGATAGTGTGCCTAATCGGACTGCCAAGAAAACCTGCTAAGCGTTTTAATGCTATTATTACCCGTACCGCAAACCGACACAGGTAGTCAAGGAGAGTATCCTGAGGCGCTCGAGTGAATCACGGCCAAGGAACTCGGCAAAATGGACCTGTAACTTCGGGAGAAGGGTCGCTTCCTCGTTGCAAGACGAGAAGCCGCAGTGAAAAGGCCCAGGCGACTGTTTAACAAAACACATGACTTTGCTAACGCGCAAGCGGACGTATAAGGTCTGACACCTGCCCGGTGCCGGAAGGTTAAGAGGGAACTTAGTCGCAAGGCGAAGGTTTGAATCGAAGCCCCGGTAAACGGCGGCCGTAACTATAACGGTCCTAAGGTAGCGAAATTCCTTGTCGGGTAAGTTCCGACCTGCACGAATGGTGTAACGATCTGGGCGCTGTCTCAGCCGTGAGCTCGGTGAAATTGTAGTCTCGGTGAAGATGCCGAGTACCCGCCACGGGACGGAAAGACCCCGTGCACCTTTACTATAGGTTGCCATTGGTGTTGGGTTCGGCATGTGTAGCATAGGCGGGAGGCGCTGAGCCGGGGACGCTAGTTCTCGGGGAGCCAACGTTGAAATACCGCCCTTGCCGTGCCTGATGCCTAATCCCGGAATACCGGGAGACAGTGGCTGCTGGGTAGTTTGACTGGGGTGGTCGCCTCCAAAAGAGTATCGGAGGCTTTCAAAGGTCCACTCAGTACGCTTGGTAACCGTACGCAGAGCGCAATAGCATAAGTGGGCTTGACTGTGAGGCCGACTAGCCGAGCAGGGTCGAAAGACGGATATAGTGATCCGGTGGTTCCGCATGGAAGGGCCATCGCTCAAAGGATAAAAGGTACGCCGGGGATAACAGGCTGATCTCCCCCAAGAGCTCATATCGACGGGGAGGTTTGGCACCTCGATGTCGGCTCGTCACGTCCTGGGGCTGGAGAAGGTCCCAAGGGTTCGGCTGTTCGCCGATTAAAGTGGCACGCGAGCTGGGTTCAGAACGTCGTGAGACAGTTCGGTCCCTATCTGTGGTGGGCGTTGGAAATTTGACAGGACCTGTCCTTAGTACGAGAGGACCGGGATGGACCAGCCGCTGGTGCGCCGGTTGTACCGCCAGGTGCAGCGCCGGGTAGCTACGCTGGGACGAGATAAGCGCTGAAAGCATCTAAGTGCGAAACTCACCTGGAGATGAGATTTCCCAATGGAAGGCCCGTCGGAGATGACGACGTTGATAGGCGGCAGGTGAAAAACTAGAAATAGAATAGCTGAGCCGTACTAAGTGGCCGAGGGCTTCTTTTCATCCGCAAGGATGGCGTCGAGCGCGCACAATACGTTTCGTTTTTGTCCCCTTATGTCGAGTTATTGAGGAGTGTGTTCCTGCGCAAGCAGGGTAATAGAACACGCACACTCCCCGCCAGCAATGGTGGCTTTAGCCCGGGTGTTCACCTCTTCCCATTCCGAACAGAGTCGTTAAGCCCCGGTGCGCCTATGGTACTGCCTTCACCGGTGGGAGAGTCGGTCGCCGCCAACCTTACAACAGGAAATCCTCTTGGATGCTTTCACCAGCAACCAAGAGGATTTTTGCTGTCTGCCCCGTACTTGGTTCTCATGTATGCTTTTTGAGTTAAATTGTCATATTTGTAAATCGTCGCTGGCTACTTATCAACCTGCTGTAATAATTTCTTCTCCAACAGATGCGCTTGTTATATCCTTGGTTTTTGTTGGGCTTGTTCGCTGTTGCGGTACCCGTTGTTATACACCTATTGCAGTTGAGGCGGCCGCGGCGAGTGCTGTTTACTAACACAGCCGTGATTAGACAGGTCGAACTTTTATCGACACGTCATCGGAAGGTGCAACAATGGCTTATTTTGCTCGCTCGGGTGGCAGCGGTGGCAGCTTTGGTGCTCGTTTTTTGTCAGCCGTTTATTCCGGCTATGGATGAGAGGAGTATTAGCGGAGTTGATGTGGTGGTAGATAACTCTTTTAGTATGCAATTGTCTGATGCTGAATCTGGCTCATTGTTGGATAAAGCTGTGGGTGAAGCTCGGCGGATAGGCAATGAAGCAGGAAATCAGTTGCGACTATTGAATGCAGGACCGGGTTTATTATCTAAGGCTGCTTATGATAATAAGTTGGATGAACTTCGTCCTACTTCGAAAGCGGTTTTTGTTAATAAGTATGTTGTTGGGAATGGATTCGGAAGTGGTAGCTCGACCTACTTATTTTCCGACTTTCAGAAGACGGCATTTTCGGTTGGTATGCTTAATAAGCTGGCTACTGATGGAGAAATAATACTTGTGCCATTGAGTGGACGGGAAATGGGTAATATTTATGTAGATAGTATATGGGTTGATGATGCTTTTTTGCGGATGCACACTAACGTGGCGATGCATATTCGACTGCGGAATGGTGGACGGGCAGCGATTTCCGATTGTCCGGTAAAAGTGTTTTTGGGGAATCGGCAAGTGGCGGCGTTTCGGGTGACGGTGGGAGCGGGGCAGGCAGTGGCATCGGTTGTGCAGGTGCAACTTGCGGATGAACAACTGGCTTTGGGGCGGGTGGTTACTGAGGATGTGCCAGTGATGTTTGACAATACGTTCTACTTTACGTTGCGGCCGGCGGCGGTTATTCGTGTGCTGGAAATTGGGGGGGAACCGATGGCGCGCCAGGTATATGATAATGAGCCGCTGTTTAATTATAGCTTTTCCAAAGTGCAGAACATCGATTATGGGATGCTGAGACAGGCTAATCTGGTGTTGCTGAGTGAAGTGAATAGGCTGGATGCCGGTTTGCGCGATGCATTGCGAGGTGTAGTGAAGCGTGGTGGGAGTGTGGTATTGGTGCCGACGGCTCATACGACTGCACGGCAATCGTATGAGCAGCTGTTTCGGGATTTGGGACTGGGAACGGTGCAATGGGAAGATGCCAGGGCAACGCCAGAACTACGCGAAGTCACAATGCCTAATGTGAGGGAACCGTTCTTTAGAGATGTATTTGGGGCACAGTCACGGACGGTGACCATGCCACGGGTGGCACCCGTATTGCGGTGGTCGCGGACGGGAATGGACATTTTGCGATTGCGGGATGGGGAGAGCTATCTGGCAAATTTTACAAGTGGAGCAGGACAGGTGTATGTGTTTTCGGCACCATTTGCCAAGGAATATTCGGATTTTACTGCACAAGCTCTGTTTGTGCCGGTGATGTATAGAATGGCCATGCTCAGCTACAAAAGTGAGCAGCTGCCGGCATATAAGTTGACGCAAGAGGCGGTGAGCTTGCACCTGCCGGCCGTAGCTGGAAGGATGGGTGGGCCGGCAGATGCCACGAACTTGAAACTAGTGAAGGATAGTCTGACCTTGATTCCGGGGCAGCGGGTGGTGGGCCAGGAAGTCCGGTTGGATTTGCCGGTGGGCATGAATGAGGCGGGATTCTACCAGGTGCATCGGCAGGGTAAAGTGTTGACTACCTTGGCATTCAATCAAGACCGGCGCGAATCGGAACTAGCGGCGTATTCGGCAGAGGAGCTGCGGCAACTGGTGGGACCGAACCGGCCCAACGTGCGTGTAGTAGAGGCGGGAAATGCTGGTGCGGGCCTGGCAAAGTTTCGGGATGAGCGAACGGGTACTCCGCTGTGGCGGTACTTTTTGGCCTTGGCGCTGCTGGCGCTGTTGGCAGAAGCTTTGCTGGTGCGATTTGGCAAGCGGGCCACTGCTACACAGCGGATGGCGGTGGCTGGCTGATTGAGGGGCCGTAGCTGTAAAGCTCGGGCAATGGGGCTGCGGGCCGTATCTTGCCACTTTAATTTGCTGCGCGATTTATGGCTAATGCTTCTGAAAACCTAAACACGACCGCGCCCAACGAGGAAGCGGGGCTGGTGCTCCGGCTGGCGATGCGGTTTGGCGTAGGCGTGGGGCTGGCTTGTGCGCTGTGGATGGTTGGCTTGCAACTGGCGGGCAGCAATGGCTTTGGGCCAAAACAACTGCTGGCGCAGCTGCTGGTACCGTTGGCAGCCGTAGCGAGTGAATGGATGCTGCGGCGCAGACTACAGCCAAACCGGCCTGGCCTGGGCCGCTCGCTGGGCGTAGGAACCCTCACGGTGCTGATTGCAGCGCTGATTTCGGCAAGTAGTTTGGTTGGGCTGGCGCACGGGGCGGGTGAGCCGGCACTGGCCCGGCACCGGGCTGAGGTGCTGGAAATTGTGCGCGCTCAGCAGCGCGAAAACCCGAAGGCGCAGCTGAGTGAAAAGGCGCAGCAACAGCAGGTACGTAATGTAGCCAACCTGAACATTGGCGATATGGCCATCAGTAATTTTACGCAGGTGCTTTTGCTGGGCTTTGTGCTGGCAATTCCGGCGGGGATTTTTCTGCGGGAATAATTATTCCGGTTACCTTTCGGCTCATTCTAACCCAAAGACCAATGGAAACAAATGCTACTCCGGTAACTCCTACTTCGGTGGGCTTGCGCTACGGCCTGCTGACAGGGCTGGTGAGCGTCATCTTTTCGTTTATTCTGTTCGTTACCCACGCCGACCAGTCGCCGGCGCGGTGGCTGGGGCTGGTTGTACTGATTGGAGCCATGGTGATGGCACATAATACGTATAAGCAGGCCAATGGAGGCTTCATGAATTACTCGGAAGGGCTTGGAATTGGCGCGTTTATGAGCGGCGTTTCAGGGGTGATTTCGACGATGTTCAGCGTCGCATATATGAAGTTTATCGACCCGGAGTATATGAGCCGCATGACAGACACGGCCCGTGCTAACATGGAGGCAAAGGGTGGCATGACGGATGAGCAGATTGACCAAGGCATTGTGATGATGCAAAAATTTAGTACCACGGGCTGGATGGTGCTATTTGGTGTAGTGGGGTCGGTGCTGGGCGGGCTGCTGATTGCCCTTATTGTGTCGGCATTTACGAAACATTCCAAGCCTGAATTTGAATAAGTCGGATGCTTTTCCGGTGGAAATTTCCATCGTGATTCCCCTGCTGAACGAAGCAGAATCGTTGCCTGAACTCACGCGCTGGATTGCGCGGGTATTGGTAGCGCGCGGATTGACCTATGAGGTTATCCTGATTGATGATGGCTCGACGGATGATTCCTGGGCTGTGATTGAAGCATTGGCCGTGGACGATGCCACTTTGCGGGGCATTCGTTTCAACCGTAACTATGGCAAATCGGCGGCGTTGAACGTGGGGTTTGAGGCGGCGCGGGGGCGGGTGGTGTGCACCATGGACGCCGACCTGCAGGACTCGCCCGAAGAGTTGCCGGAACTGTACCGCATGATTACGGAGGATAAATTTGACCTGGTGAGCGGCTGGAAACAGAAGCGGTTCGACCCGCTGTCGAAAACAATTCCGACGAAATTATTTAACGGTGCTACGCGGTGGATTTCGGGTATTCAGCTGCACGATTTTAACTGTGGGCTGAAATCTTACGACTCGCGGGTGGTGAAGAGTATTGAGGTGTATGGCGAAATGCATCGCTACATTCCGGTGATTGCGAAATGGAACGGATTTCGCAAGATTGGCGAGAAGGTGGTGCAACACCAGGAGCGCAAATACGGCGTAACTAAATTCGGCCTGGAGCGCTTCATTTTCGGGTTTCTGGATTTGATGAGCATCACGTTTGTGGGGCGGTTTCGGCGGGCACCGATGCATTTTTTTGGTACGCTGGGAACGTTGTCTTTTTTGCTCGGCCTGCTGATTACGCTGTGGCTGACGGGCGAGAAGGTGTGGCTGTCGCTGCACAATCTGAAGGCGCGGCAGGTGACGGAACAGCCATTATTTTTTATGGCTTTGACGGCGGTAATTGTGGGTGTACTGCTATTTGTGGCAGGATTCCTGGGCGAAATGATTCAGCTGAACGGACCGAAACGCGATGATTACCTGGTACGGGAAAGACTGAAGTAATTCAGTTAACATTTATCAATTAACAGCTGTGTAATTAGCTGAATAAAAATTGTCGAATGTTAATTGATAAATGCTGGATAAAATGAAAGTTGTGATAATTGGGCCGGCTTACCCTTTGCGCGGCGGGTTGGCGACGTATAACGAGCGGCTGGCACGGGCATTTCGGGAGGCTGGCGATGAGGTGCGGATTGTGACGTTTTCGCTGCAATACCCGAATTTCTTATTTCCGGGCCAGACGCAATTCAGTACCGAGGCGGGACCGGCGGATTTGGATATTGAGGTCAGCTTGAACTCGGTGAACCCGCTGTCGTGGGTGCGGGTGGGACGGGAATTGCGGGCGGAGCGGCCAGATTTGGTGATTTTTCGGTTCTGGCTGCCCTTTATGGGGCCGGCGCTGGGCACGGTGGCGCGGCTGGTGCGTGGCAACGGGCACACTCGCGTAGTGGCCATCACCGACAACGTGATTCCGCATGAGAAGCGGCCGGGCGATGGGCCGCTGACCCGCTATTTCCTGAGCGCCTGCGATGGATTTGTGACCATGAGCCGCAGCGTGCTCAAGGACTTGCAGAACCTGGGCTTCGGGCGGAAGCCGGCGCTGTACCGGCCGCATCCACTGTACGATAATTTCGGGCCGCTGAAATTGAAAAGCGAGGCGTTGGCGGCGCTGAAACTGCCGGGTACGACGGGGTATCTGTTGTTTTTCGGGTTTATCCGAGCGTATAAGGGGCTGGATATTATGCTGGAGGCGATGGCAGATAAGCGAATTGCCGAATTGCCGATTAAATTAATTATTGCGGGCGAGTTTTACGAAGACGCCGCGCCGTATGAAGAATTAATCCGGCGCTATAAATTAGAAGACCGGATTATTCGGGCGACGGATTTTATTCCTAATGAAAAAGTGGTGGATTATTTCTGCGCCGCCGATTTAATTGTGCAGCCGTATAAAAATGCAACGCAAAGCGGGGTGTCGCAAATAGCGTATCATTTTGAGCGGCCCATGCTGGTGACGGATGTGGGCGGGCTGGCCGAATTAATTCCCGATGGCGTGGTGGGCTACGTGGTGCCGCCCACGCCCGGCGCAATTGCCGATGCGGTAGTGAATTTTTATGCGGAGAACCACGAAGCTGCCTTTGAGGTGGGCGTGCGGGAGCAGAAAAAGCAGTTTTCGTGGCCGCTGATGGTGGCGGCACTGAAGGAAGTGGCGTATTTGCGGTAAGCTCTGGCTTGCCGTATTGGAGTGGCAAGTACTGGGGCAGAAGTAACCGTATTCGAGTCGGGCCTGCTGGTCGGACCGGAGCATACGCTTACTTCTGCACTGGTACTTACGGTGAGCTAAAGCTTACCGCACGACGCTTTCGCGTACGGCTTGCAATACTTTTTCGGCCGGTAAGTCTTCCATGCAGCTGGTGCCCAACTGGCAGCTGCCCCGGTAGAAGCACACGCAGGCTTTGTTGGGCTGCACGATTTGGCCGCGGCCGTAAAGGTCGAATTCGTGGGGGTTGAAGATGTTGTTCATCAGAATGGTGGGCTTGCGCAGGGCGATGCTGATGTGCATGCCCATGGTTACCTGCGTCACGACGCCGTCCATCTGATTCATCAGGTTGATGAACTGGGGAAGGGGGAAAGTGCCGGGGTAGGCCGCGCCGGTGGCGGCGTGCAGCTCGCGGTTGCGGGTGTCTTCGGCCTCGCCGCCCAGCAAAACCGGGGTGTAGCCGGCGGCTTGCAGGTCGTGGATGAGCTCAATCCACTTGGCGGTGCTCCAGAGGCGGGTGGTCCAGCGGTCGCCGCAGCCGGTGTTTAGGCCGATGCGGGGGCGGGCGGCGGGCAGGGTGCTCCAGTCGTAGCCTCTGTCGTCGTGGGTGTCGAAAACGTATTCTTCGCCCCGGAAATCGAAGCCGCAGAGCTCGAAAATTTCCTGCACATAGGGTTTGGTATTGGCTTGGCTGATTTGGTCGAAGATGCCGGTGAGGTACTTGTGCTCGGCCAATTGGTTCACGGGCCAGGCCACGCCGTCGTGGGGGCGCAGGGCGTAGCCAAATTTCTCTTTGGCCTGGATGGTGTTGAGCAGGGCGCACGCTTCCTTCTCTTTGTCGAGGTTGATGACAACATCGAACTCGCGGGCCTGAAGCTGCAGGGCGCTGGCAAAATCGAACTTCAAAATCTCCTCAATCTCGGCTTGGGGCAGGATGGCGGGTGTGAGCGTGAGCCAGGTAATGGCGCAGCCGGGCCGTTCCTGGCGCAGGCGGCGCAGCAGCGGCGTGGTCCGGATAACGTCGCCGATGGCCCCAAGCTTGATGATGAGGATGCGCTGCGTGACGGGCGAATACACCGAGCAGCCTTCGCAGACGTAGCTGTGGGTTTTGTTGGGGCGGCAGGGCAGGTCGCCGCGAAAATGGCGGCAGTCGGGGTGAACAACGGTATCGGAGAGCTGGGGCACGGGGCGGGGAGCGGGTGAAGGAACAAAAATAGCAGGCAACCCCGCGTCCGCACGGTTTTATCGGGCTACATCGAACCGCCCGTTGGTAATGGTTTTCACCAGAGGGCTGCTTAGGCCGCCGGAATAATTGTACGCCGTGAACGAAAAGCTACCCGCAACTCGTACGGCAGTTAGGGTGCTAATGGTGACCGTGCCGGTACTGGCCAGATAGCTGACTGTAGCCGTGCCGCCGTGTACGATGTAATCGGCGGCCACCACGCTAGTGCTATTGATGGCAAAGCTACCCAACTGGGCGGGCATGCCCAGATGAAGGGTAGTTGTGTTGGGGGCGGTGTCCGTCGAGCCAATGATGTCTATGTGGTGCTGGCTGCCGCTACCTGCGGGGCCGGGTCGGTGGCGGCGGTACCGTCGGCGGTCCAGCTCATGCCGGTAGTGGCTTGCGGGTCGTCTTTTTTGGAGGAGCAGGCAGCCAAGGCGGCAACGGTGAGCACGGCAGCGGCTACGCGAAGAGGGTGCAATTGGGGATACCTCATGAAGCGAAAGAAATAGTCATAAGATTTACCGCCCCACGTAGCTATGCGGCGTGATGCCGCGCAGCTCCGCTTTCACGCTTTCGCTCACGTCCAGCCCATCGATAAAACCCCCGATGCTGGCGGCTGAAATGGCCTCGCCCGTGCGGGTGAGGGCTTTGAGCGCGTTGTAGGGGTCGGGGTAGGCTTCGCGGCGGAGGATGGTCTGGATGCCTTCGGCCACCACGGCCCAGTTGGCTTCGAGGTCTTTCTGTAGGGCCGACTCATCGAGGGCTAGCTTGCCCAGGCCGCGCTGCAAGGCCCCCAGCGCGATGAGGATGTGGCCGAGCGGCACGCCCAGGTTGCGCAGTACCGTGGAGTCGGTGAGGTCGCGCTGGAGGCGGGAGATGGGCAGCTTGGCGGCGAAGTGCTCCAGCAATGCGTTGGCCACGCCGAAGTTGCCCTCCGCATTCTCGAAGTCGATGGGGTTCACCTTATGCGGCATAGCCGAGGAGCCCACCTCGCCGGCCTTAATAGTTTGCTTGAAATAGCCGAGTGAGATGTACTGCCAAACGTCGCGGGCCAGGTCGAGCAATATCGTGTTCAGGCGTTTGAGGGCGTCGCAGTGGGCCGCGAGGTGGTCGTAGTGCTCAATTTGGGTGGTGGGGAAGGAGCGGCTGAGGCCCAGCCGGTCGTTCACGAAGGTGGCGGCGAAGGCATGCCAGTCGGTGCCGGGGTAGGCTACGTAGTGCGCGTTGAAGTTGCCGGTGGCTCCGCCAAACTTCGCCCCGAAGGGTATCTGGGCCAGTAGCGCGACCTGGGCATCGAGCCGGGCCACGAACACCTCAATCTCCTTGCCCAGCCGCGTGGGCGAGGCGGGCTGGCCGTGGGTGCGGGCCAGCATGGGCACGGCGGCCCACTCCTGAGCGCGGGCAGCCAGGACGTTGCGTACTTCAGCATAGGCTGGCAGCAGCACACTCATCAGCGCATCGCGGAAGCTGAGCGGGATGGCCGTGTTGTTGATGTCCTGCGACGTGAGGCCGAAGTGGATAAACTCGATAAAATTGCCCAGGCCGAGCCGGGTAAATTCCTCGCGCAGCCAGTATTCCACGGCTTTCACGTCGTGGTTCGTCACGGCCTCGTGGGCTTTGATGGCCTCCGCATTGGCTTCGGTGAAATTCTCGTAGAGGCTGCGCAACGGCGCGAAAGCCTCCGCTGGCACGCCCGCGAGCTGCGGCAGGGGCAACTCGGCCAGGGCGATGAAATATTCGACTTCGACCAGCACGCGGTAGCGTATCAGGGCCATTTCGGAGAAGCGCGGGGCCAGGGGGGCGGTGGCGCGGGCGTAGCGCCCATCGAGGGGCGAGAGGGCAGTGAGGGGGCTGGGCATAGAACAAAAGTACGGCCTGAATGAACGGGATAGAACGAAAAAAGAAGGGGAGTTGGCTACTCCGGGCTCCGCTTGCGTATTTCCTCTACTTTCGTTGTTCTTACCTTTGGCGTTGGCGAAGCCGACCACCTTACTGATTTCCGTGCGCATATCCCCCTCCACCAAACGTCTTATTATTGGCATTGCCAGCAGCCTGGTGGCGGTGCTGCTACTGGCTTTTGCTGTGTTTCAGTGGAAGCGCCAGCAGCTGCTGGAGTATGCCTTGAAAGAGGTTAAGGCCAAAGTTGAGCGCAAGTACCCGGTAATTCTCACGTTGGGGCCGGCCCGGTTCGTGGGCTTCAAAACCGTCGCAATACAGGGCATGAGCCTGGTGCCCCGGGCCACGCCCACCGATACGCTCCTGACGGCCAAGCGCCTGCAGGCCAGCCTGAGCGTGCGCTCGCTGTTTGCCGGCCGGCCGGTATTCAGCGGGCTCGAAATCATGACGGCCCGCCTCACGGCCCGCAAAACGGCCACTTCCGACAATTTCGGGTTCCTGGCCAAAAAGCAGCCGGTCAGCACCGTGCCGCGCGATACCACCAAGGGCACCAACTACGGCCTGCTGCTGAACCGCGCCCTCGAAGCAAGCTTTGATAACGTGCCCGGCGAGGCCGATTTCAAGAATTTCTACGTGAGCTACGTCAGTCCGCACCACACGGCGCTGCTGCGCCTGCCGGAGCTGCTTATTAAGGACGGTGATATTTCGGGTCGCCTCACGGCTACCATCGATTCGGTGTCGAACGAGCTGGGTATCAGCGGGCACATCGAGCCCAGCGACTATGCCCTCACGGCGCGGGTATTTGGGGTGGGCGGCTCGGTGCAGCTGCCCTACGTGCCCCGCCGCTTCGGCGCGCTGGTGAGCTTCGACACGGTGCAGGTGCGGCTCGACAGCAAGGATTTCGATAACGACGACACGGGCGGCCGCCTCACGGTGCGCGGCTCGCTGGCGGCGCGGGGCTTCAGCCTCTATCATCCCAAGCTAGCTTCCAATGAGATTGAGGTGAAGCGCGGCTCGCTGGATTTTGTGGCCACGCTGGGCCGCGGCACCATCGCGCTGGAAAAAGGCAGCCAGATTACGGTCAATAAGCTGGTGCTGTACCCCGAAATCAGCGTGCGGATGAAGCCCAGCCGCGCCGTGAGCATCCGCGTGACTTCGGCCGAAACCCAGGCCAACGACTTTTTCTCGTCGCTGCCCACCGGCATTTTCGACGAAGTGCGCGGCACCACCGGTACCGGCACGCTCACCTACCACCTCAACACCAGCCTCGACATGGCCCAGGTGGACAGCCTGAAGTTCGATTCGGGCCTGCAGGGTAATAATTTCCACCTCATCAGCTTCGGCGAGGAAGACCTGAATAAGCTGAACGCGGCCTTCCAGTACACGGCCTACAACGATAAGGGCGACTCGCTGCGCACCTTCGCCGTGGGCCCGCCCAACCCGGATTTCGTGCCCTACAACGACGTGTCGCCCTACCTCATCCACGCCATTACTACGGCCGAGGACCCGCGCTTTTTCTCGCACCGCGGCTTTATGGAGCAGGCGTTTGTGAAGTCGGCCATCCAGAACATTAAGGAGCGGCGCTTTGCGCGGGGCGGCAGCACCATTTCAATGCAGCTCGTGAAAAACGTGTTTCTGAGCCGCCAGAAAACGGTGGGCCGCAAGGCCGAAGAAGCGTTGATTGTGTGGCTGCTCGAAAACGCCCACCTTGCCAGCAAGCAGCGCATGTTTGAGGTGTACCTCAACATCATCGAGTGGGGTCCCAGCAAGTACCGCTGGCCCAGCGGCAAGCGCGGCGTGTACGGCGTGAAGGACGCGGCGCTGTTCTACTACGGCAAGCGGCCCGATGAGCTCAGCCTGCCCGAGAGCCTGTACCTGGCCAGTATCATTCCCAAGCCCAAGTACGCCCGGTACTCGTTTGATGCCTACGGCGACCTGCGCCGTAGCACGCGCTACTTCTTCCGCCTCATTGCCGATATCATGGCCACCCGGGGTCTTATTACCGGCAACGACCGCGAAAACCTGCCCTATTCGCTGCACCTCGGTGGTCCGGCCCGCCAGTATATGGCCTTCGCCGCCCGCCCCGATACCACCCGCGCCACCGTTCAGGCCGATTCGAGCCAGTTTGAGCCCCTCAACCTGATTGACCTGCTGAATACCGGCGTCACCCCCGATGCGGGCGTGAACACCAATGTGCCGGATGCCGAGCCGGCCAAAGCCCCGAAGTAGGGCGCATAATAAACAGAACGGCCGGCTGAGCGTAGGGAAGCCTGCCGTTCTGTTGCTCACTGCTCGTGCTTCGGCCACATCAGCGAGGCCACTACGCTCATCACCAGCAGCCCGCCTACTACGCCCAGCGCCACGGGCATGGGAATGGTTATTACGCTTTCGAGCAGAATCTTGGCCCCGATGAATACCAGAATCAGCGACAGGCCGTAGTGCAGGTGGTGAAACAGGCGCATCATGCTGGCCAGCGCGAAGTACATGGCGCGCAGCCCCAGCAGGGCAAACACGTTGGACGTGAAGACGATGAACGTGTTGCGCGTGATGGCTAAGATGGCCGGGATGGAATCGGCCGCGAACACCACGTCGGTGGTTTCTACCATCACCAGCACTATGAAAAGGGGCGTGGCAAAGCGCAGGCCATTCTTTCGGACAAAGAATTTGCCGCCTTCCAGCTGCCGTGTGATGGGCAGGTGGCGGCTCAGGAAGCGGACCACGGGGTTGTTTTCGGGGTCGATTTCGGGGTCGCTGCTGCTCCTGCCCATCCGGATGCCCGTGTACACGAGGAACGCGCCGAGCGGGTACATCAGGAAATGGAACCGGGCCAGCAGCGCCGCCCCGGCCAGAATGAACACCGCCCGCAGCAGCAGCGCCCCTAGCACCCCCCAGAACAGGATGCGGTGCTGGTATTGCACCGGAACCTTAAAGTAGTTGAAAATGAGCAGGAAAACGAAGAGGTTGTCCACACTCAGGGCCTTTTCCACGAGGTAGCCCGTGAGCCATTGCAGGCCCGCCTGGTGGCCCATGGTGCGGTACACCAGCAGGTTGAAGCTCAGTGACAGGACTACCCAGAACGCGCTCCAGCCCAGGGCTTCGCGCATCTTTATCTCGTGTGCCTGGCGGTTGAAAACCAACAGGTCGAGCAACAGCAGTGCTACCACGAATACCGTGAAGGCCAACCAGAACAGGGGCGTATTTCCCATGCGTATGGTAAGATACGCCGGGGCGGGTGGCTGGTTGGCGCCAGGGCGGCCGGCCGGGTAAAAGGCTTGCCCTTAGCGGGTGCCCACCCGCTTTAGCGGGTGCAGCCAGCTGCTGATTTTCATCTGCAACACGCCGAAGAAGGCTTCCTGCACAATGCCCTTCGACATCTTGGAGGTGCCCCGGGTGCGGTCGGTGAAGATGATGGGCACTTCCTTGATGCGGAAGCCCAGCTGGTAGGCCAGCCACTTCATCTCAATCTGGAAGGCGTAGCCTACGAAGTGAATGTTGGCCAGGTCGATAGCCCGCAGTACCCGCGCCGTGTAGCACTTAAAGCCTGCCGTGGCATCGCTGATGGGCATGCCGGTTATCAGGCGCACGTACCAGGAGGCGAAGTACGACATCAGCACCCGCGACATGGGCCAGTTCACCACGTTCACGCCCTGAATGTAGCGCGAGCCAATGGCCATATCGTGGCCCTCTATGGCGCAGGTGTCGTGCAGGCGGAGCAGGTCCTCGGGGTTGTGCGAGAAGTCGGCATCCATCTCAAAAATATACTCGTAGCCATGGGCCAGGGCCCAGTGGAAGCCGTGCAGATAGGCCGTGCCCAGGCCCTGCTTGCCGCCGCGCACCTCCAGAAACAGACGGCCCGGAAACACGATTTGCAGCCCGCGTACGATGGCGGCCGTGCCATCGGGCGAGTTATCATCGACAATGAGCACATCGAAAGCCCGTGGCAACGACATCACCTTGCGGATAATCAGCTCCACATTTTCGTGCTCGTTGTAGGTAGGAATCAGGACGAGGCCTTCGCTCATGGAATTCAAATTGACCCCAAAGATAGGGTTTAGAGGCCCGAAGCTGCATGGCCGCAACGGCTACTCGCTACGATTAGGCTTGCCACCGCAGGCAAATAGGCCGGTGGGTGACAGCCGCCGGGCTAAAACAGGTTAATGTTCAGCCGCTAAAAGTGCCGCCCGCACCCGCGCCTGGCGAATGCAGTCTGGCACGCTCACGCCCACGCGCCAGTTGGCTACGGCCACGATGTGTTCGGCTTCGAGGGCGTCGGCGGCGCGGTGGGCGTCGATGATGCGCGCATCGAACTGCGGGATGCTGCGCGGCCACGCATAGCGCCCCTGCCAGTGCGGCGCGCCCGTGATGCCGTAAAACCTGCTCAGCTCGGCGTGGACGGCGGTTTTTTGGGCTTCCTCGGGCTGATTGGCGGCGGCTTCGTACTGCGCGCCGCCCACGAAGGTGGTGAAGAGCACCTGGCCGGCCGGCATCCGCTGCGGGTAGATGCTGCTGGTCCAGATGGAACCGGCGGCGTAGGGGCCCTCTACTTTGGGGTGCAGCGCCCCAAAGCCGTTGAGCGGGTGCGCCACGGCGGCGCGGTCGTAGGCCGAGAACACGGCCGTCATGGGCGGGTAGTGGACGGCGGCCAGCGCAGCGGCGGCCTGCGGAAACAACGATTCCAGCAGCGGCGCGGCGGCGTAGGTGGGCAGCGCCAGGGCCAGATGGGTGTAGCCGGGCGCGGCCTCCAGGCCCTGCGGCCCCTTCAGCTCCAACTGGTAGGTGCCATCGGCGGCGCGCGAAATGGCCGTGACGGCTGTGTCTGGTTGGTAGTTGGTGAGCTTGGCCGCCAGGGTATCGGGAATGGTTTGGATGCCGTTTTTGAGGGTGATGATGCGGCGGCGGCCCGCGCCTTTGCCGCCCTTCATCAGCCCGCGCAGCACCGAGCCGTGCTGTTGCTCCAGGGCCGTGAGCTGGGGGAAGGTTTTGTTGATGAGCAGCTGCTCGGGGTCGCCGGCGTAGATGCCGGCCATGAAGGGGTTCACGGCGTAGTCCAGGATTTCGGGGCCAAAGCGGCGGCGAAAAAAGTGGGCCACGGTTTCCTGCTCATCAATGGGGGCGGCGGGCTGGCGGAATTCTTTCAGGAGCTGCCACTTGGCTTTCAGGCTGAAAAAGCCGTTGGTGAGCAGGGTCGGGGGCGAGCCGGGCAGCACCTGGTAGCGGCCGTCGCGCAGCACGTAGCGCTGCTGGCTCACGGCGGCGGCGTCCTCAATCTGGTCGGTGAGGTTGAGGTCGGCGAGCAGTTCTTCCAGCTCGGGGCTTAGTTGAAGGGAATTGGGGCCGGTTTCGAGCAGGTAGCCTTCGGGGGTGGCCCAGCTGCGCAGGTTGCCGCCGGGGCGAGCGTCGGCCTCGAAGAGGTCGTAGGTCACGCCGGCTTTTTGCAGGTACCAGGCGAGGGTGAGGCCGCTGATGCCGCCGCCGATGATGGCAATTTTCATAAAGTCGTTGCGCAAATGAGCATGTAAAGTTAGCTTCGCTGTCCTTCGGGTTGCCCGTAGCTTTGCTGCAATGACAACAAAAAACAAAGCCGTTTTTCTGGACCGCGACGGCGTGCTGAACAAGGAAATGGGTGCCTACGTCTGGGAGCCCGAAAAATTCATCATCTGCCCCGGCGTGCCCGAAAGCTTGGCCCGTCTCAAAGCCGCTGGCTACCACCTCATAGTAGTCACCAACCAGGCCGGAATCGCTAAAAAGCTTTACACCGCCACCGAAGTCCGCGCCTGCCACGCCAAGCTGCAAGCCGCCTGCGGCGGCATCATCGACGCGCTGTATTTCAGCGACGCGCACCCCAGTGTAAGCGAATCCATCCTGCGCAAGCCTGGCTCGGCCATGCTGGAAAAGGCCGTGGCGCGGTTTAAACTTGATGTGGCGCAGTGCTGGATAGTGGGCGACCGACTGCGTGATATGCAGGCTGGGGCCAACATCGGCGTGCGCGGGGTACTGGTAGGGGAGCAGGAAAACGCGGAAGGGTTTGCGCCACACGTTGCCGACCTGCGGGCGGCCACGTCAGTTATCTTAGGACAATGAGCAAGGAAGAAAAGCCGGGTTGGATAGCCAAAAACCGCAATACCGTGTTCTTGATGGTATGCGTCATCATCGGGCAGCTGATTTTTTATTTTAACACCACCGCCAACAGCAAGCGCGAAATTGAACGCTACAAAGCCCTGCAGCTAGCCGGCCGCGTAGATAAAATCCTGTCTAATTCCCGGGGCATTCAAAAGGTGAAGCTGGCTACCGGCGAAACCCAGGCGCTGGGCCTGACGGCTGCCGGGCAGCAATACATTCATGTCGGCGATTCGGTGGTGAAGACGGCGGGCAGCGACAGTATCACCTTGTACCGTCGGTTTCCGGCTTATACCGAGGTGTCGGTTTTCGGGCCGAACGCGGCCGATGACACGGGGCTTATCAGGCGGTACCAAATCAAAAAGCCATAGAAGATTCTTTCAACGTCATGCCGAGCGCAGGCGAGGCATCTTGCTCGGGGTAGTAATCAAGGCCATCAGACGATTGAGTTACTGATGCACGCGAGATGCCTCGGCTGCGTTCGGCATGACGTAATAAAAAAGGCCGGCTTCCCACGCGGGAAGCCGGCCTTTTTACCTCAAATTCAAAAGCACTACTGGCGCGCCGCGGGCGTAGCCGTGCTGGCCGTGATGGCCGTGATGGGCGAGGAAACGCGGTTGGCTTCCTTGGTGCTGCTGTAGGCGGGGCACTTCTGGCGGTTGCAGGCGCCCAGGGAGAGGGCCGCAAAGCCGGCGGCGAGCAGAACGTACTTTTTCATAATAATATAAAAACAGGTGAGGGGTTGCGGGGTTGGGCTTCAAAGATAAGCAGCCAGCCTAATATATCGCTGCAATTCCCTAACGCCAAAATTGAATTATTCGTACCCGAGGATGCGCATCATGCTGCTGGCTTCCTGCTGGGGCGCAAACACGATATCGGTGAGGGTGCCATCGGCGGCGCGGTCGAGGATGATGTGCTGGGGGGCGGGGATGAGGCAGTGCTTGATGCCGCCGTAGCCGCTGAGGCTCTCCTGATACGCGCCGGTGTGGAAGAAGCCGACGTAGAGCGGCTGCGCATCGGCGGGCTTGCGTTCGGGCAGGAAAGTCTGGTAGATGTGCTTCTCGGAGTTGTAGTAGTCCTGCGAGTCGCAGGTGAGGCCGCCGAGCTGAATTTTCTTGTAAGACTTCTCCCAGCCGTTGAGGGCCAGCATGATGAAGCGCTGGTTGAGGGCCCAGGTGTCGGGTAGGTTGGTGATGAACGAGCCGTCAATCATGTACCAGAGCTCCTTGTCGTTCTGCAGTTTCTCGTCGAGAATGCTGTAAATCGTGGCCCCGCTTTCGCCCACCGTGAATATGCCGAACTCGGTGAAAATGTTGGGCTCGGGCACGCCTTCCTGGGCGCAGATGCGCTGGATGGTGCGCAGGATTTCAGCCACCATGTAGGGGTAGTCGTAGTCGGGCTGGATGCTGGTTTGGATGGGCAGGCCGCCGCCGATGTCGATGGAATTGAGGGTGGGGCACACCTTGCGCAGCTCGCAGTACTTGTGCACGAAGCGGCTCAGTTCGGACCAGTAATAGGACGTGTCCTTGATGCCCGTGCTGATGAAGTAGTGCAGCATGGTGAGCGTGAAGCGTGGGTCGTCCTTGATGCGCTGCTCGTAGATGGGGATGGCGTCGGCGTAGCGGATGCCCAGGCGCGAGGTGTAGAACTGGAAGCGCGGCTCTTCGTCGGAGGCCAGGCGCATGCCCAGGTTCACGTTTTCGCGCACGTGGTCGTGGTAGTATTCGATTTCGTTGGGCGAATCGATGATGGGCATGCAGTTCACGAACCCGTCGTTAATCAGGTCGGCGATTTCCTTCTTGTAGGCCTCGGGCTTGAAGCCGTTGCAGATGATGTGCTTCTGCTTGTCGACCTTGCCCTGGGCGTGCAGGTTGCGGATGATGCTGATGTCGAACCACGACGAGGTTTCGAGGTCAACGTCGTTTTTCAACGCCTCTTCTAGTACGAAGCGGAAGTGCGACGACTTGGTGCAGTAGGCGTAGGAATAGGTGCCGGTGTAGCCGGTTTCGGCGATGCCGTCGGCAAACCATTGCTTGGCCCGCTGAATCTGGGAGGTGATTTTGGGTAGGTAGGTGAGGCGCATCGGGGTACCGTACTTTTCCACGAGGGCCATCAGGTCGATATCGTGGAAGCGCAGCTTGTGGTCCTGAACGGTAAAGTCGGCCGTGGGAAAATCGAAGGTTTGAGAGATGAGGTCGTGGTACGTATCCATTCGGGTTTTGAAAACGGCGAAAAAGCCCGACCTTTGCGGCGGGCCGTACAAAAGTACCGCCGGGGTCAGGATAACGGCTGGGAACCGATTGTTGTTCTCCCGCTACCCGGCCTCGCATCGTGACGATGGAATATTAGCGACTTGGCTACGGCAGATTCTTCTGCCGCAAGGCAGCGTTTTAATTAATTTTGAATTAAGAATTAACAATTAAGAATTAGCAGTTGCTGCCCTGGGTGCTCTCCTAATTTTTAATTCTTGATTGTTAATTCTTAATTCAAAAAACGGTGCCGCCAACCTGCTTACTCAAATTCCCACCCTCCGATGAAACGCATTAAATTACTGGAAGTCCGCTCCGAGCTGGGGGCGGGTACCCGCGGGGCCGGCATGGGCCCCGACGCCCTGCGCGTGGCCTGCCTCAACAAAGGTTCTGACTATTTCCGGCGCTTCAATACAGTGGTGCTGCCCGATTTGAACCAGGTGCTGTTCGAGAAAAACCAGTTCCCGTTCGCCAAGCACATTGACGCCATTTATACCGTGCAGAAGGGCATTGCCGCCGCCGTGGAGCAAACGCTGCGCTTCGGCGAGTTTCCGCTGGTGCTGGCCGGCGACCACAGCAGCGCCAACGCCACCATTGCCGGCATCAAGGCTGCGTACCCGACCAAAACGCTCGGCGTGGTCTGGATTGATGCCCACGCCGACCTGCACTCGCCCTATACCACGCCCAGCGGTAACGTGCACGGCATGCCCCTGGCCGCCGCCCTGGGCATGGATAACCTGGCCCACCAGCGCAACATCCCCGACGCGGAAACGGTCTTCTTCTGGCGGCGGCTGCAAAACCTGGGCGAGCCCGGCCCCAAACTCAAGCCCGAGCACCTGGTGTACGTGGTGGTGCGCGACACCGAGGAGCAGGAAGAAGCCCTCATCGAAGAGCTGGGCATCAAGTGGATTCGGCTGCCCGAAATAAAGGAAAAAGGCTCGCGCCGTCTCACCCGCGAGATTTACGAGCACCTGCGCTTCTGCGACATGGTGTACATTTCCTTCGATGTGGATAGCCTCGATTCGAGCTTCAGCATGGGCACCGGCACGCCTGTGGAGGACGGTCTCTACCTCTCCGAAGCCGAAAACCTCTGCCAGGACCTGCTGGAAAACGAGCGGGTGGTGTGCTTCGAGATGGTCGAAATTAACCCTACGCTGGACAATGGGAATACGATGGCGAAGAATGCCTTCAACATCCTGGAAAAAGCCACTGCCGCGATTGAGCGCCGGCTGCGGCTGGATGAGGTGGTGAGCCGGTAACGGATTGTCCGTGATGAAGTTCTGCCGCTCGGTAGCTCAGGCCGCAGATGGGGCCGGTGCCACGTCCGCAGGGTAGTTGCGCGTGTAGTGCATGGCACCCCAGGCATAGAGCGCGTCGAGCACGGGCTGCAAGGTTCGGCCGTAGTCGCTCAGGCGGTACTCGACCCGTGGGGGCACTTCGGCATACACCTGCCGCTGGATGATGCCGTCTTTTTCCAGCTCCTTGAGCTGCTGGGTGAGCACCTTCTGCGACACGCCCACGGCCCGCTGCAGCTCGCCGAAGCGCATGGTGCGGTCGCGCAGGTGCAGCAGGATGCTTGTCTTCCACTTGCCGCCCACCATCGCCACGCTGGCCCCAATGGCGCAATTCCAGATTTTCTTCGAGACAGAGGGTTCCATAAGCGGTTGGTTATCAGCAATAGTATCTGGGAGGAAACAGCCTGACAAAAAGGTGCCTACTTGACAAATGTACTCCAATGGGCGCACCTTTGCAGCGTTATTCCCACGGGCCAGGTGCCCCGGCCCCGCGTAAGCCGCCGGGCACCCGCCCATTTATTCCCCATCAGCATGAGCTTACTCGAGGATTTGAACTGGCGCTACGCCACCAAAAAGATGAACGGCACGAAGGTTTCGCCGGAAAAAGTAGATTACATCCTGGAAGCAGCCCGGCTCGCCCCGTCGTCGTCGGGCTTGCAGCAGTACAAGGTGATTGTGATTTCGGACCCGGCCCTGCTGGAAAAAATCAAGGGTCTGTCCTACAACCAAAGCCAGGTTACGGACTGCTCGCACCTGCTGGTGTTCGTGGCCTGGGACGGCTACACCGACGAGCGGGTGAGCACCGTATTCAACTACACGATGGATGAGCGCGGCCTGCCCCACAGCACCATGGATGCCTACAAAACCAACCTGCTGGGCATGCTGAACGCGGCCACCCCCGAGTGGCAGGCCCACCACGCGGCCAAGCAGAGCTACATTGCCCTGGGCCTGGCCATGGCCGCCGCCGCCGAGCAGCGCGTGGATGCCACCCCGATGGAAGGCTTCCTGGCCGACAAGCTGGACGAACTGCTCCAACTGTCCGGTACCGGCTACAAAAGCGCCGTGCTGCTGCCCCTGGGCTACCGCGAGGAGGCCAACGACTGGCTGGTGAACATGAAAAAAGTGCGGACCCCCAAGGCGGAATTCGTCACGGAAATGACGCTGGCCGACGCGGCCGACATCGAGGTGGAGCCGATGCTAAGCCTGACCGGCGACACGGAAAACTAAGCCCACGGGCCACCCTGAACGGCAGCGGCCGGCTATATCGTTAGCCGGCCGCTGTTGTTTTTAGGGGCAAGCTGTTTTAGGGAGATGCGGGGTGGGAGGAAGTAAGTTTCGGCTTGTATGCGGTTTGGGAGCGTTTCCAGGGCTACACCAGGCTCATCGTCCTCGGCCAGGGCGGCCCCAACCGCGTCCCGGCCCCCAAGCCCGCCGCCTAAGCCGCTGAAGAAATAGCAAGCCCCGCCAGTAGCTAGCGGGGCTTATTTTTAGGTTAGGAGATTTATTGAAATTATAGCCCATTTAACTCGTCCTCCAAACTATCCAGCATTTTGCCCTCTTCGACCACTTTTACCAAATTAATACATTCGTTGAAGTCAAGAAGTGCCTTGTCATTGATAGCATGAACTCTATGAGAAATTAGCATATCAGAAAATTGGTCAAACCACTTGATTTGGTTGAGGAAATTTTCTTTCTTGTCATCAAGAATATATATATTATCCCAAGCAAGTGATGTGACAAATCTATCTATACTATGTTGTGAATGAGGAAACGATTCAATAGGCTTTAATATTGAACAACCTTTTTTGAAAAAGGTATTCATTATTTCATGGCGGAATGAACTTGTCGAGTAATGTGTAGAACTGGTTCTTAAGTTCTTTTTGCGGTATTCATATTCGTATACTTCTAAATTCCTTTCGATTGATGTGTATTTTTTTAATTCGACTTCTTCCTCATCGGATATGTCAAATCCACTCTTGTAAGTAAAAAGATGAGATGTGTCAAACGCAATAGCTTGTCTTTTGCGAATTATATCCATTGGGATATCAAATCCTTTGTAACTTGACTCGCAGAATGCTATGAAAGATTTGGCTATGTCATACAGAATAATATTGCGTATTATCTTGTATTCCATTTCATACAAAAAGTCGATAATATTTAAATAACTACTTTTTTGAATTTTACAAATAGCAGTAATTATTTGCTCTTTTTTGGGTGAGGAGCTGATGTAAGAAGCCGCGAAGAAGTCTTGTAATGATTTGTGTGCCCATCTTACAAGGCCCTCGCGATTAAACAAAGGGACGTGTAAGACAATGTCTTCAATAAATCTGCTGCTTTTAAAAGCTATGCCTGCGCATTTAGGGATTATGCATTCAAGTAATTTAATCAGCTCCTGTTCCGAATATTCAAGTTCGCCAGACTTTGCTGTGTCAAATCCCAATTGATTGGTGACGGTTCGGAAGTCTTGAATATCAAGACCAGACTCCAGATTTCTTTCTACGACTTTAGTTAAGTCGTGATGTTTATAAAGAGCTGTGTATATTTCTTCATAAAAGGTTGTCTTTTTAGACGGTATATCTCTATTGTATGTATATGTTTTGTATAATAGTGAGACAAGAAATGGGTTGACTAAGAATTCTTGTACCTGTTCAAGTTTGCCTTTTATATCCCTGATTAGTTGCTCGCCGATTTTTACATTGTTTACGGAATCATATTTTCTAATGAGCTGGAAAGACTCATTGAGAGTAAGTGGTGTAATGCTGAATCGTTGAAAGTCTCCAAATGCAGTAAGTGCTGAATCTTTGCGTGATGTTAGTATAAACCAATTTTTAGATGATTTGTGAATAAAGCCTTTTATATCTTCGATTACTTCTGCTCTGTGTTCGTATTTGACTTCGTCAAAGCCGTCTAATAAAAAGGTAAATTCTCCCTGTTTTATAAGATGTAATATTATGTCTTTATCAAAATCTGAAAAAACGTCGCCTAGCTGTGTGCATATTTCATGAATTATTTTATGCTTGTTGCTAAGTTTTTTTAATTCGATTAATACGGGGATGGATGTGTTTTGCTCTATAATTGAAGCTCCTATCCATTTAACTAAGGTCGATTTACCCATACCTGCTGTATCAGCAATTAGTATTCTTCCGTATTTTTCAAGATGCCTCATTTCAAAAACATTTATCTCTTTTATCTCATATCCATAACTTGTTCTTAATGTTAATGGCTGATAAATATCTTTGATTAGAATCTGCTGATTTGGAAATACTAGCGTGTTCATTACACAAAAGTGCCCGTATGCATCATTTAAATAATTTCGGAAGCTCTTCTCAACGGCTTCTGATGAGCTGCTTTTTTCAATGCCTTTTTTCTTTAAAAAATCTATTACTGATTTAATTCTTGGAGCTAATAATGCTGGTAATATTAAGTCAGTTAATGGCTTTGCAGTTGTTACGACATCCTTTGCAATTTCTAAGCCTGAGTGTTCCATAGTATATTAAGCCTTGAAGTGGCGAATGAATGGGTTTTTAAATCCAATATAAAGAGTTAATTATTGAAACGCCTCGCCAGACACCGACGGGGCTCTCTGTTGCTTGAAGTTTCGGTGGGTTATTCGTCTGGATGGCGCGGGGGGGGGGGGCTTGGCCGCTTTAGATGCGGGCCACGATGCTAGCCACCGACTGATTGTGTCCGGCTGCGCTGGCACAGGCTAAGGATTTGGATGCAACGTTCATTGGCGGGGAAAGTCTATCCACGGCTTGGGATATAGTGTCCTGGCTACCCGAATTTCCACTTTTTACATGGTACGCTTCTTTCTTCTTTGCTTGGCGCTGCTGGCCGCCGGCCCCGCATTTGCCATCCGCCCAGTAGCCGAATGGTGGGCCAAACCCGATACCCTGGGTCTGAAATACCGGCAGGTAGAGATTACCACGGCCGACCATGTGAAGCTGGTGGCCTGGCTAATTGAGCCCTCCGCGAAAGCCACTGACCAGCACACCACGGTGGTGGCCGCCGGCGGCGACGCCTATAATATGTCCAGCAACATCTACACGGCGTGGGCACTGGCCGACGCGGGCTACCGCTCGCTGCTGTTCGACTATCGGGGGTTTGGCCACAGCCAGGCTTTTGCCATCGACCCGCAGCGGCTGTACTACGAAGAGTTTGCCACCGACCTGCGCGCCGCGCTGGCCGAGGCGCGGCACCTGGAACCCCGCGACCGGGTGGGCATTCTGGGCCTGTCGATGGGTGCCATTGTTGGGTCGGAAGCAGCGGCCAGTGCCAAGCCCGATTTTCTTATCACCGAGGGCTACCCGGGCAACCTGCCGGGTATAGTGGCTTACCAAAAGGCCACCAATAACAAAACCGTAACGCTACCTGCCGAAGCTGCCGCCTATCCCCGCGTAGCCGCCCGCGTGCGCTGCCCGTGGCTGCTCATTGCTGGCACTCAGGATAAGAACACACCCCTGGCCGACTCTGCCGCCGTGGTGCAAGCCGCTCGTCGGAAGCAGCGCCGCCAATTGCTGGTCGTGGACTGCGGCCACCTGGGGGCGCAGGAGAAACTGACCGAAAAGTTCTTCGCCGAAGGCTACGTGCGCGCTGTCAGGCGTTTTCTGGCAGGCGGCAAAGCCTAGCAACCGGCCGGCTGGCGTAGGGGCATGGCGGCTTCGTATACCTATACCTCACGCTTCTACCACCCGCCGCCCCTGCCACAGCGCCCACAGCCCCAGCGCCGGCCCCACGGCCAGCGGCAGCAGCAGCAGCAGGTGCTGCGGCAGCTGCAGCACCTGCCAGCCGGTGAGCTGCACGCTGACAATGGTGAGCGCAAAGCCCAGGCAGTTGACGATAGTCAGCGCGGCCCCGCGCGTTTCGGCGGGGGCATGCCGGGCCACCAGCGTCGAAAACATCGGCGAATCGGCCACCACCACCAGCCCCCAGAACCCCAGAAAAGCCCCCAGCGCCGCTCCCGAGCCCGTGCCCAGCACGAGGCCCGATGCCAGGCAGCAGATGCCCGACAGCGCCAGCGCCCCGGTTGCGACGCGGGCCGGCCCCAGGCGCTGGGCCAGCAGCCCCGCGCCCACGCAGGCCAGGCTGCCCCCGCCAATGATGCCGAACGACAGCAGCGGCACCGGCAGCGCCGCCCCCGCGTGCCGGGCATTGAAGGCCGCCAGCACCACCGGCACGAAGGCCCAGAACGTGTAGAGCTCCCACATGTGCCCGAAGTAGCCAAACGCCGCCGCCCGAAACGCCGGCTGCCGGAACCCCGCCAGAAACGCCGTGAAAGCCGGGCGCGCGCCGGCCCGGCGGTAAGGGCCATCGGGCACCAGCAGCAGGAGGGCCGCGCCGCCCAGCAGCGCCAGGTCGGAGGTAGCCCAGGCCACCGCCTGCCAGGGCAACTGCCCGCCCATGCTCTTGAGCAAGTGCGGAAACGCGGTGCCCAGCACCAGCGCCCCCACCAGCCAGCTCAGCGAGCGGCCCAGCCCGGCCGCGTAGTAGTCGGCCGCTATTTTCATGCCTACCGGGTAGATGCCGGCCAGGAAAAACCCCGTGAGTACCCGGCAGGCCAGCAGGCCCGCCACTGGCAGCCCCGGCAGCACCAGCCCCAGGTTGCAGAGCGCCGCCAGCGCCGCGCTCAGCGCAAATACCCGCGACGGCGAGAACCGGTCGGCCACGGCCAGCAGGGCAAACGCCAGGGTGCCGGCAATGAAGCCCAACTGCACGGCGCTGGTGAGCGAGGCCACAAAGCCGGGCCCCTGGTGCAGGCGCGCCGCCATATCGGGCGCTACGGCATTGCCGGCAAACCACAGCGAGGTGCAGCAAAACTGCGCCCCCACAATGGTGGGAAGAATACGGGACATGAACGGGAGCGGGTGGGAGAGAAGCGGCAAAGTACCACCATTTCGCAGAATGCCATTTTCGCTGGCGCCGACGCTGGCCGTAGTTTAGCGCGTAACTACGTGCCACTGGTGGGGTGAGTCTTCGACTCACGGCCGCCGCGCGGCCAGGCAGTGCCGAACCACCTGGGCCAGGCGGCGAGTTGCGAACGCGCCTCACCAGCAGCCAGCAGTTACGCACTGCGCGCTAAACTGCGGCCAGCGCTACGGCTACCCCGTACCAGCCCGTACCTTTGCCCCGTGCAACAGTTAGAAAACTCCCTCAAAACCGCCCTGCAAGCTGCCGCGCAGGCCGTATTCGGCGTAGAAATTCCCGCCGCCAGCCTCACGCTCCAGCCCACGCGCAAGGAGTTTGCCGGTAGCTTCACCCTCGTCACGTTTGCGCTCACCAAAGTGCTGGGCAAAGGTCCCGAGCAAATCGGCCAGGCGCTGGGCGAGTGGCTGAAAGCCCACGAGCCCAGCGTGAGCGGCTTCAACGTGCTGAAAGGCTTCCTGAACCTCGAAATTGCCGATGCCGAGTGGCTGGCGGTGTTCGAGCAGCTGCGCGCCCAGCCCGCCACCGCGTCCGTGGCCACCGATGGCCCGCAGAATGTGGTGGTGGAGTACTCCTCGCCCAACACCAACAAGCCCCTGCACCTGGGCCACTTGCGCAACAACTTCCTGGGTTACTCGGTGGCCGAGATTCTGAAAGCCACCGGCGCCACCGTCACCAAAGCCAACCTGGTGAACGACCGGGGCATCCACATCTGCAAGTCGATGATTGCCTACCAGCACTTCGGCCAGGGCGAAACCCCCCAGAGCGCGGGCCTGAAGGGCGACCACCTCGCCGGCAAGTACTACGTGCTGTTTGAGAAGCACTACCGCGAGGAAATCCGCCAGCTTGAGGCCGAAGGCGTGACCAACGAAGTAGCCAAGAAAAGCGCCCCCCTCATGGCCGAGGCCCAGCAGATGCTGCAGGCCTGGGAAGCCGGCGACCCCGAAGTGAAAGCCCTCTGGAGCCTGATGAACGGCTGGGTGTACGAAGGCTTCGATGCCACATACAAGAACATCGGCGTCGATTTCGATAAGTTTTATTATGAATCGGGCACCTACCTGCTGGGCAAGGAGCGGGTAGAGGAAGGTCTGGAAAAGGGCGTATTCTTCAAGAAGGAAAACGGTTCGGTGTGGGTCGATTTGCAGGCCGAAGGACTTGATGAAAAGCTCCTGCTCCGCGCCGACGGCACCAGCGTCTACATCACCCAGGACCTGGGCACGGCCGAGCTGAAGTACCAGGATTTTGGCTACGACAGCAGCATCTACGTCATCGCCGACGAGCAGAACTACCACATGCAGGTGCTGCAGGCCACGCTCAAAAAGCTGGGCAAGCCCTACGCTGACGCCATCCACCACCTCAGCTATGGCATGGTGGACCTGCCCTCGGGCAAGATGAAGTCGCGCGAAGGCACCGTGGTCGATGCCGACGAGCTGGTGCGTGACGTAGTGGCCGCCGCCAAAGCCGCCACCCTCGAAAAAGGCAAAACCGAAGGCCTCAGCGATGCCGAGCTGGAGGAGCTGTACCACATCCTCGGCCTGGGCGCGCTGAAATACTACCTGCTGAAAGTGGACCCCAAGAAGCGCATGCTCTTCAACCCCGAAGAGTCGGTGAACCTGGAGGGCGACACGGGGCCGTTTATCCAGTACTCGCACTCGCGCACGGCGGCCGTTCGGCGCAAAGCGGTAGAGCTGGGCGTTGACGAAACCGCCGACTGGGCCAGTGTGACCGAGCTGCACAGCGCCGACAGCGAGCTGATACAGGAGCTGGCGCGCTACCCGGCTGTGGTGGCAGAAGCCGCGAAGAACCTATCGCCCGCCGTGGTGGCCCAATACGCCTACGACCTGGCCCGCAACTACAACCGCTTCTACGCCAAAGTGCCCATCTTTGCCGAAACCGACCTGGCCAAGCGCAACCTGCGCCTCGCCCTGTCGGCCCGCACCGGCGAGCAGCTGAAAGCCGCCTTCGGCCTGCTGGGTATCCAGGTACCCGAGCGCATGTAATTGCCATAACGAGGTAGAGACGCGACACTTCGCGTCTCCTCGTTGAACGACCGGAACCGCGCCATTCTAAAAATAACATCAGCAACGACGAGACGCGAAGTGTCGCGTCTCTACTTCGTTCCAGAAATATGAAAAGCATTGCCGTTTACTGTGGTTCCAGCGCCGGAACCAATCCGAATTACATTACCCAGGCGCAGGCCCTCGCCAAGGCCATGGTGGCCCAAAACCTCACGCTGGTGTACGGCGGCGGCCGCGTGGGCCTCATGGGCACCATCGCCGATGCCGTGTTGGCCCTGGGCGGCCAGGTAGTGGGCGTGATTCCCGATTTTCTGGATGCCAAGGAGCTGGCTCACAAGGGCTGCACCGAGCTGTACGTGGTGAAATCGATGCACGAGCGCAAGCTGATGATGGCCGACCGCGCCGATGGCTTCATCGCCATGCCCGGCGGCTACGGCACCCTCGAAGAGCTGTTCGAAGTGCTGACCTGGGGCCAGCTCGGCCTGCACCAGAAGCCCGTGGCCCTGCTGAACGTGGACGGCTACTACGACCTGCTCCTGCAATCCCTCGACCGCATGCGCGACGACCAGCTGCTCCGCGCCGAAAACCGCAGCCAGCTCTTGCAATCGGCCAGCCCGGAAGAGTTGCTGGCGCAGATGACGGCCTACCAGCCCGTGCAGATGGAGAAGTGGCTCACGCCGCGCACCACATGATGTAGCGCGGTCGTACCCGGTAGGGACTAAAAGTCCCTACCGGGTACGACCGCGCTACATCTAAAACCCTGCAGGCCTTCGTACGGTTACGCACGCAACTGCGCACTTTATCACTTCCAATTCATGAACAAGTCTCTTCTCCTCACGCTGGCCACTGCCGCTACGGCCGTGGTTTTCATCGCCGCCAAACCGGCTACTCCCACCGCCATGACTGAAACTACGGAAACCACTGCCGCCCCCGCCTCCGTCTACGATTTCACCGTGAAATCCATCGATGGTAAGGACGTGAAGCTGAGCCAGTACAAGGGCAAGAAGCTGCTGATTGTGAACACCGCTTCGGAATGCGGCTTCACCCCGCAGTACAAGGAGCTTGAGGAGCTGTATAAAAAGCACGGCGACAAAGTGACCGTACTCGGCTTCCCGGCCAACAACTTCGGCGGCCAGGAGCCCGGCACCGAGGCCCAGATTGCCACCTTCTGCGAGAAGAACTACGGCGTGACGTTCCCGCTCTTCAGCAAGGTGTCGGTGAAAGGCATCGACACGGCTCCGTTGTTCAAATTCCTAGCTGATAAAACCAAGAACGGGGCCGTGAGCGACGTGCCCACCTGGAATTTCTGCAAATACCTGGTCGATGAAAAAGGCCACGTATTGAAATTCTACCCTTCGAAAGTGACGCCCCTGAGCCCCGAGCTGTTGGCTGATATCATGAAGTAATTTTTGCCGTTTCCTGAATACTTCAGAACGTCATGCTGAGCGTAGCCGAAGCATCTCTACCGCGCAACTAATTTCGTCGTTGCAACGAAGCGGTAAAAGATGCTTCGGCTTCGCTCAGCATGACGTTCTTTTTTGCTGTTTGATATCTCTTTTGCCCATGTCACCCTGGATTTCTGCATTCCGCCCCCGTACCCTGCCGCTGGCCCTGGCCAGCATCCTCACCGGCGGCTTTCTGGCCCAGGCGGCCGGCTATTTCAACGGCCCGGTAGTGGCGCTGGCGGCCCTCACCACCATCCTGCTGCAAGTGCTCAGCAATCTGGCCAACGACTACGGCGACTCCCAGAACGGGGCCGACAGTATCCACCGCCAAGGCCCGCAACGCGCCGTGCAGAGCGGGGCCATCACCCCGGCTCAGATGAAGCGCGGCATGTGGATTTGCGGCCTGCTGGCGCTGGCCAGCGGCCTCGCGCTGCTGTGGGTGGCGCTGGGCGCGGCGGGTCTGGGGCTGTTTCTGGCGTTTGTGGCGCTGGGGTTGGCGGCCATCTGGGCGGCAGTGAACTACACGGCGGGCGCTAACCCGTATGGCTACGCGGGTCTGGGCGACATTTCGGTGTTCCTGTTTTTTGGCATTGTGGGCGTGTGCGGCACGTATTTTTTGCAAACCCGGGCACTGCCGCTGCAGGTGCTGCTGCCGGCCGCCGCGCTGGGCTGCTTCGCCACGGCGGTGCTGAACGTGAACAATATCCGCGACATCAACTCCGATGTGCTGGCCGGCAAAATCACCATTCCGGTGCGGCTGGGGCCCATTCATGCGCGGCGCTACCACTGGCTGCTGCTGGTGCTGGGCCTGGGCTGTGCCACGGTGTTTGTGGCGCTCACGTACCATTCGCCGTGGCAGTGGCTGTTTGTGCTGGCTGCACCGTTGTTTGCCTTCAACGCCCGGCAGGTGTGGCAGCGGCAGGAATCGATGCAACTCGACCCGCTGCTCAAGCAGATGGCGCTGAGTACGCTGGTATTCACGGTACTGTTTGGGGTGGGGCAGGTGCTGGGGTAAGCCGCCGGGAAATTAATTGGGGTCGCCGGTATATCTTTCCTGTCCAATGGCCGGCACATTCAGTCCTCAGTCAAGGTGAATTCTTGCCTTAATAGGCGCGTAAGGTGCTCATTGAAAAGTAGTTGCTGCCAATGAATAGCAGCAGTTAGTCGTCTCAGCCACCCCGCCAATGCAGCTGCCCAAGGATTTTTTCGACAAACCCGCCCGCGATGTGGCCGAGCTGAACCAGCGCCTGACGGCGCATGTAAACAGCTATAACAATGCACCACTGGCATCATGCAGCGGTCTGATCCCCAATCAGATGGCGGATGTGTTGTACCGGCCGCTGTCGGCTGCGGCGCCCGTGCGCCTGCAAAGCACGCTTCCCGATGCCGTGCTCGACCAGGTGCCCTTTTTTCGGCAGGTGGAGGAGCTGCTGCGGCTGGTGCAGCGTGAGAAAGTCATCAAACTCACCGCTACCGGCGCGCTGCCCCGCAAGTTTGTGCAGGAGCTGTATGAGCACGGGCTGATGCGCAGTAAGTATGTGGATGAAGGCTTTATAAAGCTAAACCGGGAGTTTGATTCCCCCTTCATCGAAATCGCGCACTATCTGGCCCACGTGGCCAAGCTGGTGAAGAAGCCCCTGGGCAAGCTTAGCCTCACCAAAAAAGGAGAAAGTATGCTGGTTGCCGGGCAGCGCCCCGAGCTGTTCCGGCTGGTGCTCGAGGTGTTTACGGGCCGGCTGCACTGGGGCAGTTTCGACTCGTTTGGCAGTAGCAAATCGCAAGTAGGGCAGCTGGGCTGGAGCTTTTGCGTGTATTTGCTGGCTCGATTTGGGCAGCAGCCCCGGCCCCTCTCGTTTTATGTAGATAAATACGTGCTGGCCTTTCCCAATTTTCTGGAGGAGCAGCCTCCGACGAATTACTGGACGCCGGCCACCTTTATAGACCACCTTTTCAGCAGCCGGGTACTGTATTGCTTTGGCAAGTGGTTTGGCCTGGTGGAAATCAAAAATGACTCACTAAAGGTTGGTGATGAGCCAACGACCATCAGTGCCAGTCCGGTGCTGTCGCAGCTGTTCGTTGTAAGCCCGGGAGGCAAAGGATAGCCGGATTTGTCGATAGGGCGGAGAGGTATAATCTACTGAGGACTCCTGTAAACGCCTATCAGCAAGACGAACACCGCAGGAAATACCCGAAAAATCCTTCTGAGGAAGTGTTATCAAGTACTTGTGCACCAGTACTTAAATCAGGATTTCCCCAACGCGAAGAAGCCTCCGCTGCATGTGCAGCGGAGGCTTCTTCGCGTTGGGGAAAGTGGCTACTCAGCCGCGCCAGTTTCGGCAGGGCTGCCGGTTTCGCTCGGAGTGCCGCCTTCCGGCTTGGGGCCGCGGCTGCGGTTGCGGCCACCGCGGCTGCGGCGGCGCTCGCCGTCGGCGCGGGGCTCGCGGGTTTCCCCTTCGGGACGGGGCTCGCGGGGCGGGCGGCTTTCGCCTTCGGCGCGGGGCTCACGCGGGGGGCGCGGCTCGCCTTCGGGCCGGGGGGCTCGCGGCTCGCGGGGTGGGCGGGCTTCGCCTTCGGGGCGCGGAGTGCGCTCGGGGCGGGGGCCACGGTCGCGGCGTTCTTCGCCTTCGGGGCGTGGCGGGCGCTGGTATGGCACGGTGGGGGCGTGGCCGGCATCGAGGGCGGCCAGGGCATTTTTGGCGGCGGCGAGGCGCTCCAGGTGCTTGGGGTCTTTGGGGTCGGGGGCGTCGCGGCGGGGCTTGCCGCCATCGCGGCCACCGTCGCGGCCACCGTCGCGGCCACCACCGCCACCTTCGGGGCGGGGGCCACGGTCGCGGCTTCCGCCACCGCTACCGCCGCTGTGGCCGCCGCGCACCGGGCGGCCGCCGATTTTACCACCCAGGCCGGCAAAGCGTTTGGGGTCGAATTCCGGGGCTGGGCCCAGGCCCAGCTCCTCGGTGATGGCGCGCTTTTCGAGGTCGCGCTCAATGAGCTTCTCAATCTTCAGCACCCGGTCCTGGTCCTGGTCCGAGATGAAGGTGATGGCCGTGCCTTTGGTGGCGGCGCGGGCCGTGCGGCCGATACGGTGCACGTAGTCCTCGGCAGCGCGCGGGATGTCGTAGTTCACCACGTGGCTCAGCGAGTCGATATCGATGCCGCGGCTGAGCACGTCGGTGGCCACCAGGATAGGAAACTGCTTGTTTTTGAAGGCGCGCATGATTTCCTCCCGCTCTTCCTGGGTGCGGTCGGAGCTGATGCCGCGGGCCTCGATGCCGAGCTTGTTCACGGCTTTTACAATGCCGGCCACGGCCGCTTTCTGGCTGGTGAAGAGCACCATGCTCTGCACATCCTGGGTTTTGATGATGTGCTCGAGGACGTAGATTTTCTGGCGGTCGAAGGCCATGTACAACTGCTGGTCGATGCCGGCGGCGGGCTTGGAAACGGCCAGGCGGATTTCCTCGGGGTTGTTGAGAATCTGCTGCGAGAAGTCGCGGATTTTGCTCGGCATGGTGGCCGAGAACAGCAGCGTCTGGCGCTCCTTGGGCAGCTGGCGCACGATGTTGAAGATATCATCGCTGAAGCCCATGTCCATCATTTTATCGGCCTCATCCAGCACCAGGTACTTAATCTGGTCGAATTTCACGTAGCCCATTTGAAGGTGGGCGATGAGGCGGCCGGGCGTGGCGATGATGATGTCGGCCCCCGAGGTGAGGGCGCGCTTCTGCTGCTCCCAGTTCTCCGATTTGCCGCCGCCGTAAATGGCAATGCTACTAGCTTCCACGTAGTAGCCGAAGCCCATCACCTGCTCGTCAATCTGGGTGGCCAGCTCGCGGGTGGGCACCAGAATGAGGGTGGTGGTGTGGCCGTGCTTGGCGTGCGAAATCTTGTCGAGCAGCGGCAGTAGGTAGGCAGCTGTTTTACCGGTGCCGGTCTGGGCGCAGGCAATCAGGTCTTTGCCTTCGATAATTTTAGGAATGGCCTGCTCCTGAATGGGGGTGGCCTGCTGGTAGTTCATGGCGTCGATGCCAGCGAGCAGGTCGTCGTGGAGGTTAAATTCGTGAAACGTCAAGGTTCAGCTTATTAGGGTTGTAAAAGGGCTGACCTTGATGCTTTGGCCAGCAAACCGCTTGATTTGAGGTAAAGATACGGCCGGCGGCCGGGAGGAGGAAGCAGGGGAGCTGGCTTGAATAAGAACGTCATGCCGAGCGGAGTCGAGGCATCTCGCTCGCGTCGTTGAACGATTGATTTACTGTGGCACGCGAGATGCCTCGGCTGCGCTCGGCATGACGTTCTTTATACTTATCGAACCCACAAATCCATTCCTCCTCATGCCCGCCCTCGACCGTTTCTCTGCTCAGGCCGCCGACTATGCCCGCTACCGCATTGCTTATCCCGCCGAGCTTTATGACTGGCTGCTGCCCCAGGTAGAAAGCCGCGAGCGGGCCTGGGACTGCGCCACTGGCAACGGCCAGGTAGCGGCGGTGCTGGCCGAATCCTTTATTCGGGTAGATGCCACCGACCTCAGCGACAATCAATTGGCGCAGGCCCCGCCGCGCCCCAATATCCACTACCAGCGGGCCACGGCCGAGCATACGCCCTTCCCCAACCAGCGCTTCGACCTGATTACCGTGGCCCAAGCCGTGCATTGGTTCGATAACGAAGCCTACCACCGGGAGGTGCGCCGCGTGGCCCGGCCCGGCGCAGTGCTGGCCGAATGGGGCTACCAGCTGTGCCGCCTCGAAACGCCCGAGCTAAACCAAGTGCTCGATAATTTTCACGACGTAACCTCGGCCCCGTACTGGGATGCCAACCGCCGCCACATCGAAAACGAGTACGCCGACCTGCCCTTCCCGTTTGCCGATGTGCAGCGGGCGCGTTTCGCCGTGAAAAAGCACTGGACGGCCGACGACATGCTGAATTACCTGCGCACCTGGTCGGCCACGGCCAACTACGCCCGGCAATACGCCGGAGCCGACATGATGGCCCTGGTTGCCGAGGAGCTGACGCGGCTGTGGGGGCCGCAGGCCCGCATCATCACGTTCCCGGTTTTTGCGCGGGCCGGGCGGGTAGAATAAATCGAGTCGGCCCCAGCGTTGGGGAAAGTGTGGAAATGGATTGATTGGGCCAAAAACAAGGCTGATAGCTATGAGCCTATCCAAATAGGTGCTAAAAAGTAGTCATGCCGAGCGCAACGAAGCATCTTTACTGCAATAGCCTTGATTACTGTTGCGGTAAAGCTGCTTTGCTCCGCACTGCCTGATGCATCATATCGGATAGGTTCTTAGTCAGAGAAAAACACTTACGCCAATGAACAATCCACTTCCCTTTGCCCACTTCCGCGTCATCGAGCTGGCTTCCGTGCTGGCCGGCCCGCAGGTGGGCCAGTTCTTTGCGGAGCTGGGGGCCGAGGTCCTCAAAATCGAAAGTCCGGCCGGCGACGTCACCCGCACCTGGAAAACCAGCGACGAAACTGCTGCCACGCCAGGGGCTGAGGCATCTTCAGTTTCGGCCTATTTCTCTGCCTCCAACTGGGGCAAACGCTCGCTGGTGCTCGACCTCACTACCGCCGCCGGCCAAACCGAGCTGCGCCGCCTGGTGGCCTCGGCCGATATCGTGCTGGCCAGCTACAAACCCGGCGATGCCGAAAAGCTCCGCGCCGACTACGCCACCTTATCGCAAGAGAACCCGCGCCTGCTCTACGGCCACCTCACCGGCTACGGCCCCGACAATGCCCGTGCCGGCTACGATGCCGTGCTGCAAGCTGAAGCCGGTTTTATGTTCCTCAATGCCGCCGGCTCCGGCCAGCCTGCCCAGAAAATGCCCGTGGCTATGGTGGACTTGCTGGCCGCGCACCAGCTGAAGGAAGGGCTGCTCACCGCGCTGTTTCAGCGCGAGCGCACCGGCCGTGGGGCCTTGGTGCAGGTGAGCCTGCTCGACTCCGCCCTGGCCTCGTTGGCCAACCAGGCGGCTACTTATCTCGTGACCGGCCACGACCCGCAGCCGCTGGGCTCGGGCCACCCCAGCATCGTGCCCTACGGCACCGTGTACCGTGCTGCTAATGGCCGCCAGCTGGTGCTGGCCGTGGGCTCCGACGGCCAGTTCCGGCAGCTGTGCGCCGCGCTGAGCCGGCCTGATTTGGCTACCGATGCCCGTTTTGCTACCAATGCCGCCCGTGTGGCCCATCGTGCCGCGTTGGAAAGTATGCTTACCGAAGCCATTGCTGCCGTGGATGGCGACGCGCTACTGGTCGACTTGGAACGCCGCGCCGTGCCCGCCGGGGCCGTGCGCTCGGTGGGGGAAGCCCTGCGGCAGCCATCGGCGGCGGCAATGCTGCTACCGGTGGTTGGGGCGGGGCCGGCCGGGCTGCGCACGGTGGCATTTTGCAGCTCGCAATGGCCGGAGGTGGTTGAGTTGAGCGCGCCTCCGGCATTGGGGACGGCAAATACCACCAGTTCCGGCACGGTTTCGGCGGGTACGGCTGAAACTATGGGTGGGGTAGGCGACGTACCTACCCTGGTGCCTGGTTGAAGGCGCCCGGCTGCTGCCAGCCCAATCCGGTTGCAGCTGGGTAGCCCGCTTCGTTGGCAAGGCTGCCCCGCAATACCCTGGTCCCGCCACCGCAGTGGGGGCGCAATTCTCTTCTCTCATGGCCAAAAAAACCACCCCGAAACCCGTCGTGTCCAAGCTGCTCAGCCCTGCCGACGTGCCGCCGGTGCCTACCGAGCTGCCCCCGCCCGTGCCGCCGCGCAAACGCCCCACCCGCCCCGTCCAGCCGGCGCGGACCAAGCCCGCCAAAGCCACGCCAGCCAAAGCCTCCCCGGCCAAAGCCGCTAAGGCCAATCCCGTCGCCGATGCGCTGGCGCACTCCGGGGCCACCGCCACCGACAACCGCCCCACCGCTGCGGCCGGCTCGCCCACCGAAGCTCCGGCCGACCGCCTCAACCAGATTTTTGAGGGCCTTAAACAGAAATCAACTGCCAAACAGGCTATTTACCGCAACACCCTGGCTGCGTTCGACTGCCTGCGGCTGGTGTCGCAGGAGTTGGTGCTGGAGCTCACCCGCAAGCTCACGCCCCTCGATTCGAGTGTGGTGATTGAGTACCGTTCCATCAACGACATGGAATTTCACATCCGGTTTTCGGGCGATTTGCTGGTTTTTGTGATGCACTCCAACATCGTCACCTTCCCCGACGACTATGGCCCCATGGCCAGCAAATACGTGGAGGCTGATTTCCGCCGCCGCTTCTTCGGCCACATTATGGCCTATAACTTCATGGCCGATAGTATCAAATATCAGCGCCTGAATGACCCCGGCTACCTCGTCGGCCGCCTGCTGGTCAACATCGATAATCACTATTGCCTCGAAGGCGCGCAGCAACTGGAGCTACCCGATAACGACATGAGCGACAATCATATTTGCCCCGAGGCGATGAAACTCTTCGTGGAAAGCGCCATGATTGCCGCCGTCAATAACGACCTTATTGCCCCGCCGCTGCCCGAAATCCAGAAAATCTCAGTGAAGCAGAAGCTGGAAAACCAGCAGGTGAGCCGTGGTAGTAAGGTCGGCTTTAGCTTCTCGGCGCAGCAGGTTATCTGAACTGCGGATTCGTCGGATTCATCGAATTTTGTGGACGGCCAGGTCTAGGTCCAAGAATGACTACTCACTATTATCAAAAAAAGGCTGCCAGTTGGCAGCCTTTTTTTGATAATAGAATCGTCCACAAAATCTGACTAATCCGACGAATTCGCAGTTTAGACACCGTAGCCTACTTTCTGGCGCACTTTGGCCAGCACGCCCGCGCCGTATTCCTGCGCCCGCTTGGCGCCAATGGCCAGCGCCGCGTCCAGCTCGGGCAGGTTGCTCATGTAGAAGTCGAACCGCTCGCGCTCCACGGCAAAACGGCGCAGAATCAACTCATACAGCTCCTTTTTGGCGTGGCCGTAGCCGTAGCCACCGGCCAGGTAGTTGGCGCGCATTGTCTCAATCTCGGCGGGCGCGGCCAGCAGCGAGTACAGCTTGAACGTCACATCCGCATCCGGATTTTTGGGCGCTTCGAGTGGCGTGCTGTCCGAAACAATGGTTTTGATGGTCTTCAGGAGTTCCTTTTCGGGCAGGAAAATGTCGATGGTGTTGCCGTAGCTCTTGCTCATCTTGGCCCCGTCGGTGCCGGGAATGGTCATCAGCTCGGCATCGACGCGGGCCTGGGGCTCTACTAAGGTCTCGCCGTAGCGGGAGTTGAAGGCTTTGGCAATATCGCGGGCAATTTCGAGGTGCTGAATCTGGTCTTTGCCCACGGGCACGATTTCGGCATCGTAGAGCAGGATGTCGGCTGCCATCAGCACGGGGTAGGTGAAGAGGCCGGCGTTTACGTCCGACAGCTTGTCGCTCTTGTCCTTGAAGCTGTGCGCGTTGGCCAGCATGGGGTAGGGCGTGAAGCAGCTCAGGTACCAGGTCAGCTCCGTTACCTGCGGCACGTCGGACTGCCGGTAAAACAGGTTTCTTTCGGTGTCGAAGCCGCAGGCCAGCCACGCGGCGGCCACGGCGTAGGTGTTGGCGCGTAGCACGGCGGGGTCGCGCACGGTGGTGAGCGAGTGCAGGTCAGCGATGAAATAGAGCGAGTCGTTGGCCGGGTTTTTCGATAGCTCGATGGCGGGCAGGATGGCCCCGAGCAGGTTGCCGAGGTGCGGCCGGCCGGTGCTTTGGATGCCGGTAAGGATGCGGGACATGGATAATTAGAAGTGTGAATTAATGGCCTGCCTGATTAGCGCGACGCACGTATTCGGGGAAATTTTCAAAGGTGGCTGTGCCGGATTTAACGGCTTGCTGTAGCTCAGGCCATCGGGACAGTTCTTCGGCCAGGTCTTGGCGGTCATCCTTGCTCCATTTCTTGAAAGCATTCGGGCTTGATATAAACTCTTTATCGCCCCGGCGGCGTAGCAGGTAGGTGGCAAAGGACACCGTTGTGCTCCCGATGGGTTCGGCGGTATGAAAAAGGGCCAGTTGCAGGTAGCCGGAAGTGTCGGCGTATTCGATGAACGTGTTTTCGGCGTGATAACTGTGTACGCTAAATTCAAAATCGAAATTTCCGGCAGGAACCAGCGTGTGACTGTCGATGGTGAAAGACCTAACTTCTTTGGCTGAAAATTGAAGATTATTGCCAACGTATAAGGTGGTTTCACCACGCGTACGGAAGCTCAGCTTGCCCTCTCCCACAGAACCATTGGCCAAGGTATATGAACCAGGACCACGCAAATAGTCAACGATATAAGACGTGAAAAACCCGTGCGCTATGCTGCTGTAGGTGACCAAAAAACCAGCAGTTGCAATGAGGATTTTTTTTCGCATAGCACACAAAATTATACGCTCACATTCTCCACGGCCTCTTCTTGCAATTCGGCTGTTTCCTCTTTCCCGAGGTACTTATCGATGAGCCAGTGCGCCAGGTAGAGCACCGGCGTGAGCAGAATGGCCGCCGCAAACTTGTACCAGTAATTGGTGTTGGCCACGCTGAGAACCTGGTCGAAAGTCCAGTTGCCAAACACGTAAAAAGCTACGTACAGCACCACAAACGAATCCACCAGCTGCGAAATCAGGGTTGAGCCCGTGGCGCGCAGCCAGATATAGCGTCCGCCCGTGGCCTTGCGAATGGCCTCAAAAATAGTTGCATCCAGGACCTGCCCCACTCCAAATGCCACAATCGAGCCCGTGATAATGCCCAGGCCCTGCCGGAAAATGCTCTGGTAGGCAAAGTCGATGTTGAAGGGCCGGCCCTCGTTATCGGTCTTGTTCACATCGAGCCAGAAATCAGCCGGGGGCAGCTTGGTGGTGAGGTAGATAACCCCGAAAGCGAACAGGATGAGCACCACCGTGAGGTAGCTGATGCGCAGCACGCCGGCCTTGCCGAAATACTCGTTGATGATGTCCGTGGTCACGAAAACTACCGGCCAGATGAGTACGCCTGCCGTGAGGTTGCCGGGCAGGCCCATCAGTTTATCGGCCGAGAAAATCTTGACGCCGATGATTTCGGCCAGCAGCGCATTCACCAGGAAAATTCCGCTGAGGACTAGGTAAAGCTGTTGCTTTTTATTAGCGAAATTATTCATAATCAATCGGTTTACAGGCTCACTACCAACCCTTCCGTGGCCAGCTCGACGGTGGGGAATATGGCCTGGGCCTCATGCAACAGCGGCTCCAGGGCCTTGTAGCGGCTGGAGAAGTGGCCCAGCAGCAGCCGTTTCACGCCCGCCTCGTGGGCAATCTGGGCGGCCTGGCGGGCAGTGCTGTGGTGGGTCTGGGCGGCGCGCTCCCGCATGTCTTCCAGGAAGGTGGCCTCGTGGTAAAGCAAATCGACGCCCTGGATGTAGGGCACCAGCGCGGGTGTGTAGAGCGTATCGGAGAAGAAGGCGTAGCGGCGCGGGGTGGGGGCGGGGCCGGCCACGTCGGCGTGGCGCAGGCCGGGCTGCTGCTCATCGGCGGGTAGGTCTTCGCCCTGGGCCAGGCGGGCCAGCTGGGCGGGTGTGAGGCCGGCAGGCAGCTTATCTTTCAGCAAGTTGGCGCGGCGCGGCTTTTCCGTGAACAGATAGCCGGCGCACGGAATGCGGTGGCGCATGGGCAGGGTGGTCACGGTCAGGTTTTCATCTTCATACACCACGGCGTGCGCGGTTGTGTCGATGGCGATAAACTCCATCGCGAAGCCCAACTGCATATTGGAAACGCGGGCCTGGGTCACCAGCACCTCATCGAGGCCGGGCGGGCCGATGATAATCAGCGGTTGGGTGCGGCCCTGCAAATGCATGGTGCCCAGCAGCCCAAATAGTCCGAAATAATGGTCGCCGTGCAGGTGCGAGATGAAGATGGCCCGGACGTGGTGGGGCCGCACGCGGTACTCCAGCATCTGCCACTGGGTGCCTTCGCCGCAGTCAATGAGGTAGTTCGACGCGCTAACGGTGAGTACCTGGGCCGTGGGGTGGCGCCCGGCCGTGGGCGTGGCCGAAGCCGACCCCAGAATCTTCAGCTCAAAAGTCACAAGCGAAATAGTTGTCAGTTGGTAGTTGCTGGTTGTCAGGCCTGCGTTGAGTGGTGCAGAAACGAAAGTTGGTTGCCAGTTGCCAGCTTCAACAAACTGACAACTGACAACCAACAACCGGCAACTAAAAAAATCTATTCCTTATCAGTCAGGTCGCGCTCGATGGCGTGCAAAAACACGCGGTCGATGCCTTCTTCTACCGTAGGCAGGATGTGCAGAACGGATTCGAGCTTGCTGATGGTGATAAGTTTCAGCACATGGTCTTGCAGGCCGGTGAGCACCAGCAGGCCGCCCGTGGAGTTGCACAAACGGTTGGCAATAAGAATGGAGCTGAGGCCCGACGAATCCGTGTATTTCACGTTCGTGAGGTCGAGTATCAGGTTGTTAATGCCTTCAGCGTTGAGCTTCACGAACTCCGACTTGAGGTCGGGCGCGACGGTGGTGTCGAGCTTCTTCTCCTCAATGGTGATGATGGTGTAGCTATCTTTTTTATCAATCGTGTACTTCATACAGCGTAGGGCCAGGGAGGGTAAGAGAACGGCGAAGGTAAAGAAAAAACCTAAAATTCTGGGTGAAGTTGGCTAATGTTTTGTGGGTATTCGCGCGGCTGCGGCCGGACCGGCGAAGGTTAGCGAGGCCCAGGTCGATTGCCAATCGGCGCGGGGGCGCAGTTTGGCAGGAGCCGCGCTCATGTCCACAGCCGCCAGCAAATAAGGGCCGGGTCCTGATAGGCGTAACAAGATACGGCCGTTTTGGTTGGCGCGGGTGGTGTAATGGGTGGTGGGCAGGCCGCCGGGCTGGCGCTGCCACACCTGCACGGCCGCGCCAAACGCCGGCCGGCCGGCGCGGAGCACGCGCACGGTCAGGGCTTTGTCGGCGGCCAGGCGGTAGGGGTTTTGTTCGGGTACCAGCTCTAGGGGTAGGCCGTAGAAGTGGCGGCAGGCGCTGTCGGTAACGGCCTCATTAGCAGCGGCTTCGCCCACCTGAATCAGGGTTTTGGCGCAGCGGCGGTAGGTTTCGCGGCCGGGCTGGGCCATCTGGTCGTTTTCCTGGCGTAGTTTCAGGGCGTAGTCGAGGCCTTCTTCGCGCAGGTAGGCGGTGAACTGGTCGGCGGGCAGCTCGATGAACGAGTTGGTGCTTTGCAGCAGTACGACGTGGGTGCCGGGCCGGGTAAAGGTGAAGCCAGTGCGAAAGGTGTCGGTTGCGGTGGCGTTTTTCGGCGTGAGGTCGGTGGAGTCTTCCGGGGTGGGGCCAAAACGGGTGAGGCGCTGGATTTTGGCGGCTTTGGTGGTCCAGGGCTCGCCCTTAAAATCAGCCCCTATGAAGGAGTGCACGTTCACCGTTTCGCTCGGCTGCAGGCGAAAGCGCGGGGCTTCGAGCCAGAACTCGTGGGCGAGGGCGGCGGTGGTAAGCAGCAGAAACAGAACAGTGATTTTGAAACTCATAGAGATGACGCAGAGGTTTAATTTCGCTCCAGCGCCAGGGCATAGGCCCGGTCGTAGTGCACGCGCAGGTTTTTCCAGTCGAATAGCTCGGCGGAGCTTTCCACGGCGTTGCGTTGCATAATGCGGTCGCGGCGGTTGAGCTGCACGAACTGCCAGAGCATGTCGCAAAGCTCCTCGGCCGACTCATCGAAGGATTTTTCCTGGCGATGCACTACAAAAATGCCTTTGGATTCGGGGTCGGGCACGTTTTGTAGGGCGTAATCGCCGAAACCGGAGAGGTCGGAGGTGATGGCGGGCACGCCGCGGGCCACGCATTCGAGCGGGGTGTAGCCCCAGGGCTCGTAGTAGCTCGGGAACACGCCCATGTGGCAGCCGCGCACAAACTGGCCGTACTCCATGCCCAGCAGGGGCGAGGCGGGCGACACAAAATCGGGGTGGTACACCATCTTCACCCGGTCGTGGCGGTGGTTGAGCAGGTTGGACCGGCGCAGGTAGTTCAGGATGTCGTCGTCGGCATCGTTCACCAGGTTGTGGGTGATGACGGGGGGCAGGGCGTTGGTTTTCCAGCTTTGGAGCTGGCGGCGGTAGCGCAGGCGCCAGTAGTCGTCCACCATCGTGCTGAGCTCGGGCAGCTTGTGGTCCTGGCTGGCGGCGGCGGCGTAGAAAAGGCGCTCACCCACCTGCCGCTCAATGGCCTTGCAGGTATCGTGCACTTCATCGAGCATGGCGCGGCGCTCCAGCACCTGCGGGTTGATGCTGGTGAAGGGCCGCTTGGTGATGAAAAACATCACCACCTGGGTTTCGAGGCCGCTTTGCTGGAGGCGGTAGTTGAGGCGGGCCAGGGCTTCGAGGGTCAAATCGAAGCCCTTGTTGTGGTACTCGTAGCGGCCCGAGGTGAAGAAATACAGCGTCTTATCCAGGTCGAAGGCGTACGACTGGAAGAAGTGGGCCATCACGAATTCATGAATCTTGGCCTTGTACTGCTGGTGCAGGTTCTGGAATTCGTGCAGGGCCACGAAGCGCTCGATGTTGAGGCCGTTGGGCAGCACCGCGTCCGGAATTCTATCCAATAAGTAGATGCACTCGCGCACCGTTAGCTCGCTCACAGTGGTGAAAACGTGGCTGCCGTGGGCGGCGGCGCGCTCCATGCGCACGGCCGGCTCGATGTTGAATTTTTTGGCCTCGGCCTCCCAGTTCACCCACATGAGGTGGTCGTAGAAGGCGGGGTCGTTCATGGCCAGGTAGCGGCCCAGTAGCGTGGCATGGGTAGTGAAGAGCAGGTGCGCGGGCACTTGCAGGCGGCGCAGCTCCGGGATGGCCACGCCGGTCATCCACTCGTGAAAATGGCCCAGCAGGCGCTGCTCGGCCAGCTTCTGGGCGGCCAGGTGCTGAAAGAAAACGGTGGTGAGGTGCCCAAAGGCGATTATCTGGTGGAGCAGGTCGTCGGTGTCGGGGGCCGGAATGCCGTGGCGGCTCCAGAGGTCGGTTTTGAGCTGGCCCAGGCGGTCGTAGGCCTGAAATGGGTTGATAAGCACCACCCGGGGGCGGCCCGTCACGAGCCAGGTGCCAATCTGCACATCGTAGCCCTGGGCGCGCATGGTGCGCACGACGGCCATAAAAGGGTCGGCCCCGGTGTGCACCATCAGTTCGTCGTAGGGCTCAAACTCGCCCTGGGCCATGTTGGGGAAGTAGGGCCCCAACAGGCAGTACCGGTCACCCCAGACGGGCATAGTGGCCGGTACCTTGCTGCGAATAACGGTGTAGATACCGCCGACCTGGTTGCAAACCTCCCAGGCTACTTCAACGAGCAGGGAATCGGGAAACAGGGCGTTGGGGGCGTGGGGCGTGGGCTGCATAGGTGGGGAGCGGGAATTTGAGAGCGAGGAACTGGAGAAAGAACGTGGCGAAAGGTAAGCCGGTTGGGGCTGAATTGGCAGTGCAGGCCACATTTTTTCAAATTAAGCGGGAAAAATAGGATTGGAGCCAGTCCAAAACTTCGCGCCAGAGTGGCGGTTATTCGCCTTCACCTCATTTTTTCCCTGTTCTGATGGCCGATACCACCAACGTTCTGAAACTCGAACACGAAATCATGCCCGTGCTTACGCAGCGCCGCAGCCCCCGTGCTTATTCCGATAAGGCGGTGTCAGCCGAAGTGGTGGAGCAGGTTTTTACGGCTGCTTCGTCGGCTGCCTCGTGCTTTGGCGAGCAGCCCTGGCGCTACATCATGGGCAACCAGTCGAGCAGCCCCGAGGCGTTTGAGAAAATCCTGGGCGGTCTGCTGGAGTTCAACCAGGTTTGGGCCAAAAAAGCCCCTGTCCTGGCCGTGGGCGTAGCCAAACTGAATTTCTCGCACGACGGCAACGCCAACGGCTGGGCTAAGTACGATGTAGGCCAGTCCACCGCCACCCTGGCCGTGGAGGCTACCGAACTGGGCCTGCAAATCCACCAGATGGCTGGTTTTTCGCCCGATGCGCTGCGCGCCGCGTTCAGCATTCCCGAGGGTTTCGAGCCGGTGGTGGTGTTCACGCTGGGCTATCCCGGCCCGGCTTCGGACCTGCCCGCTGGGCTGAGCGAAAAGGAAACCGCGCCCCGCGCCCGCAAGCCATTGGCCGAGTTCCTGTTTGAAGGCGCGTGGCCCACGCCCGCCGGCGAGCGGTACGACCAGGCACCGGTGTAGTTTGGAATTCCTTCCAGCGTGCAAAGCCGGCTTTGTGCGCTGGAAGGCCCTACTACTTTTTTATGGATATGGAGTTGAAGAATCTGAGCCGTTGCACTTCGCAACTCTTACCAATATTATCGGCAGGGACGAAATAAAGCTGATAAATCGTTCGTCCCATAATTATCTGACGGAAGAATTTTATCGTTGGTTTTCCGGTGGCTCCAAGTGCTCGGTAGCTGAGGGTAATAACGTCCAAGCCGTCAATGGAGCCGATTTTCTGACTCAGCAATTGCCCCCGTGCATGTTTGATTAACAAGGGAATCGTACGGGTTTTATAGTAGTTCTCGCGGGCTGACTGCGTTATTGGAAGCTGCGGGTCCTCAAACAGTGGCACACATACCAGTACATACATGCCACAGGCATCTTCCTGCCTGTAAGCGCGTGAGGCCTGAATTCGTGGACTATTGGCGTTGGAAGCACCTTGTGCAGCCATTGTACCTGGTACGTCCATTTCGTCTGGCTTTGAGGGAAAGCTGACCGTGAGATGCTTGTCCACAGCTATTGGTGTCCAGGGTTTTTTCTGAGCTAAGCCTAATTCTGGTAGTAAGAGCAGGCTCGCAAGTATGATAAACTTCATTAGGACAAATGAAAAACAAGTTTGTGGGCGCATGAGGTGTTTCGACTGCTTAAGTAAACAATTGGCGCTCTGTTAGAAGCGCTTCAGTAGTGTTTCGTATGATACTTGAAGCTATTCCATCAGCAAATACCCTTCCCTGAGAGAGCTTTCTCCACTTCCAGCACGCCCGGAATAACCACCCGCTCCGGCAGCACGCCGGTGCGCGCAAAGTCGGCCCACAGCTGCCGTACCTGCCGGCCGGCCGCGTCAAATTCCTCCCAATTAGCCTCGCCCAGTAGCGGCGTGGCGGCCCAACTGGCCTGCGTACCCAGCAGCAGCGGCAGGTCAACAACGTGCGCGGCTCCGAATGGGCTCCCGGGCGGCTGGTACGTGAGCAGAAACCGCCAAGCCCGGCCACCCGCCCGCGCCTGATGCTCGGCAAATGCCTGGGCTGGAGCCAGGTAGATGCGGCGGGAAGTAACGCTGGTGAGCAGCCGTACCAGCCGGCTGCCCGCTACCGGCAGGCGTTGCAACCAATTGAAAGTGGGGTCGATGACGGCGAAAAACCGGGTTTCTTCGGCTGTGGCCCCGATGAGAATATCAATATGGGGAGCCACGGCCGCCCAGGTTGCTTCAATTTCGGCTTCGGGCGGCAGCGGAGCAGCCCCGTATTGCGGGCCGAAGGGCATGCCGCTTTTCAGACCCTGCCAGCGGGCGGCTTTTATTACGGCACTTTCGCGGGCCAGGATTTCGGTGGTGGAAGCGTTGGGCGCAAGCGTACCGACGGCTCGGCTCATGGCCCGCAGCATGCGCTGGCGGTTGCGGGTGAGGCCCAGCGGCGCGCTGTGCAGCATCACGCGCCGAAACAGACCAGGAGCTTTTTCTGCCAGCATGAGCTGGGCAATGGCATCGGCCCCCGAGGAGTGACCCAGCAGAGTGACCAGCGCCGGGTTGCCGCCAAACGCGGCGATGTTGCGCTGCACCCAGCGCAGGGCTTCCAGCAAATCGAGCAGGCCGAGATTGGCTGGGGTGCTGCTCGTGCCCAGAAACCCAAACAGCCCCAGCCGATAGGTGACGGCCACAAACACCACCCGCTGCTCCGTTACCCAGGTGGCGGGGTCGTAAATCGCTAGGTCGCCCGCGCCGGACACGTAGGAGCCGCCGTGCACCCATACGATGACGGATAGCCGCTCATCGGCCCGCAGGTTGGCTGGCAGCGTGATGGACAGGCGCAGGCAGTCTTCGTCGAAGCTCAGGGCCGCAAATAAGTCCCCCATCACCTGGTCTACCCGAGGGTCGGCGAGCTGTGGGCAGGCCGGCGCGGGGGCCGTGGCCCAGATGGGTTCGGTAGCGGGCGGCTCGGGTGTCGGCGGCTGAAACCGCGCGGCCCGGGCGTAGCGAATGCCCGTGGCGCGCATCACCGGCCCGTCGGCCCGGCCGATGATGAGGCCGGCCGGGGTGTAAAAGTGGAGCGCGGTGGGGGTGGATTGCAATTGGGGAGTAGGGTATTATAGAAGTAAAAATCTGACCGAGTGAGGATTTGTCATTCCGACGAAGGAGGAATCTGGGGAAAACCGTCAGGGGCAGGCCTCAGATTCCTCCTTCGTCGGAATGACAAATCCTTGCCTCGGCTGCGCTTATTGCAAGAGACAACACTAGTGCAGCGCCCGTTTCTTAATAATGCCGCCCTGCGCGTCATCAATGCGGTATTGAACGATGAATGCTTTGGGGTCGATTTCCTGCACCGCCGTGCGCAGGCCGGGCAGCTCCAGGCGGGTCACGACGGTGAAGACGATGTCGCGCTCCATGCCTTGCTCACCGCGCGCGCCGTAGCCCGATTTGCCCTGGTACATCGTCACGCCCCGGCCCAGCTTTTCGGTGATGACTTTGCGGATGGCGTCGCTGTGCTCCGACACGATGGTGACGCCGGTGTACTGCTCGATGCCATTGAGCACGAACTCCAGCACGCGGGCGGCGGCGAAGTAGGTCAGCATAGAGTACAGGGCGGGCTCGGTGCCCAGCACCAGCACGGCCACGCCGAAGATAACGACGTTAAGAATCAGAATCAGGTCGCTCACTTTCAGTAGTACCACGTAGCGGCTCACGAGCAGCGCCGCGATTTCGGTGCCATCGAGCACGGCCCCGCCGCGCATGGCCAGCCCGATGCCCGCCCCGATGAATACGCCGCCGAACACGGCCGTGAGCAGCAGGTCGTGGGTGACGTCGGGGAAGGGCACCACGGCCAGCACCAGCGCCAGCCCGCCAATGCCCAGGGCGCTGCGCAGGGCAAACCGCCGCCCCAGCTGCCGGTACCCCAGGGCGATAAAGGGCAGGTTAATAACCAGAATCAGCAGCGAGAGCGGCAGCTTGAACCCAGTGGCCAGTAGCATGGAAACGCCCGTCACGCCCCCATCAATAAAGCGGCTGGACAGCAGGAAGGATTCGAGCCCAAACGCCGCCGAAAACACGCCGGCAATAATGAACAGGGCGTTTTTTAGTTCGGAATTGGGGTAGTTGATGCTCTGGGCAGGCGTAGCGGGGGCTGAATTCATAGGTGGGAAGCGTATTCAATCAAAAACTAAAGAACGTCATGCGCCGCTGCGCATGACGTTCTTTTTTCGTTCTACAAAACCGGAATTCTAGCCTTCCTGCGATAGAATCAGCACCGCGTAGGAGGCGATGGCAATGCTGCCGTGCCAGCCAAAACCATCGTATTCGCCTTCTTCGGCGTCGATGCCGAAGCTTTCCATGTCGCCAAATTCGCCATCGTAGCCCTGCCAGTCGCTGTTGAAACGTACCTGCCAGTGGCCGGGGCCGGGCAGGCCGATGGTGTAGGTCTCATGGGCCTGGTTGGCGAAATTGGCCAGCACCACGGTAGTGTCGCCGGGGCCGCCCTCGCCGGCCTGCCTGCCGAAGGCTACCAGCTTGTCGGTGTCGTTGATGTGGAAAACCCTGGTGTGCTGGCCGCACAGGCCGCGCGTGGTGCCGTGCAGGTTGCGGCGCAGGCCAATGAGGTCGCGGTAGAGGTGCACCAGGCCGGCACGCTCCTCCACCTGCTCCCAGCGAATGGGCTCGGTGTCGACAAACGAGCCGTCGGCCAGGAATTCCTGGCCCTGAAACAGCATGGGGATGCCGGGAGCCGTCATCACCAGGGCCGCGCCCAGGCTGGAGCGCTTTTTCGAGAACCAGTGGTCGGCCGCCCCGGGCATGATTTCCTCGGGCACGCGGTTTTTGCCGTTGGCCACTTCGTCGTGGCTTTCGGTGTAGATGACGCGGCGGAAAGCGTTGTCGTTGTAGAGCTGCGTGAGGGCCTGGGCCACGGCATTCATGTCGCGGTCGGCATCGTTGGGCGTGGTGAGGGCCTCGCGGATGGGGTACACAAACGAGCCGTCCCACTGCGAGTCGAAGCCCAGGCCGCCGTTGGTAGTGGCTTCGGTGATGGCGGCGTTGCCGCGCAGGTCCTCGGCGATGGTAATGTTCCAGGGCATCGTCTTATCGATTTCCTCGTTAATCCAGCGCATCAGGCTCCAGCCGTTGGGCAGGTCTTCTTCGGGGTTGTCCTCGCCGTTCACGTTGCGGATGAAGGCGATGGCATCGGCCCGCAGGCCGTCGCAGCGGTACTCGTTCAGCCACATCAGGGCGTTGTCGCGGATGTACTGGCGCACCTCGGGGCGGCCGTAGTCGGGCCGGTTGTCGCCCCAGGGCGTTTTGGCGCGCCAGTCGTTGTAGAAGTAAATACCGCCGCCGTCGTTCTCGCTCCAGCCATCAAACTGCCAGAGGTCGAGGTCGCCGGGGCCGAAGTGATTATACACCACGTCGAGCACCACGGCGATGCCATGCTGGTGGGCCTGCTTCACCATTTCCTTGAAGGCCACCGGCCCGCCGTAGTCGCTTTCGAGCGCAAATGGGTTGGCCGGGTTGTAGCCGCACGAGCGGCTGCCCGGGAACTCGGTAGCTGGCAGCAGCTCGATGCAGTTAATGCCCAAATCGCGCAGATAAGGCAGCTTTTCGGGCACGCTCAGGAACGTGCCTACATTCTCGGCATCGGGGGCGTTGAAGGTCCCCACGTGCAGCTCGTAAATCACCAGCTCGTTCCAGGCGGGCATCTGAAAATTGTCGTCGCCCCAGTCAAAATCAGGGTCGTGCACCACCGATGAGCCGGCCGAATTCGTGACCTGTCGGGCGTAGGGGTCGTTGTGGTCGATGGGGTTGCCCTTGTTGAGGAGGTGAAACTTATACTCGTCGCCGGGCTTGGCACCGGGCACGTCGGTGGCCCAATAACCATTCTCTTCGGCTTGCAGCGGGGTTGCATCGCCCTGCCAGTCATTAAAAGTGCCGATAACGGACACCGAATCAGCGTTGGGAGCCCAAACCCGGAAGGTGGTGCCGGTGGCGTGGGGCACTGCGCCCATGCCGGGCTGCAAGGTGGGGCTGGGGGCCGCTTTCGGGTGGGCAGCGGGAGCCGGTTTTGTAGTTGCTTTGGGGGCGGTTTTGGCGCGGGAAGCGGGTTCGGAAGCGGAAGCGTTAGGCATTAGTAAAAACGACTACCCGCCGCCCGGGCAGCCGAAAATGCGGCCGGTATTGGACGGTAGGTAAGGCGAGCATACGAAACTGCCTGGTTTTTGGCCGAAGATGCCCCAGTGCCGCTCGCAGTCTGGGCCCCGACGTAAATTTGCCCCTCACCGGAGCAAATTGCGCCTTTTGCGTGTTTATTACGCAACAATCAGCCCTTACTACCCCTTGAAGACCCGTCCCAAACCCGTTGTTTTTGGCCTCTACGGCTGGTCGCCCGACTACGGCTTCCGCTACATTCACCCCGCCAACCGCCGCGCCTTCGAGCTGCTGGAGCCCGTGGGCAAGCTCTTCGAAAAGATTGCCGAAGACGATGAAGGCGAGTGGATTACCATTCGCTACGACGAGCAGCAGTTCCTCGTGCGCCCCGAGCTGTTCAAGGAAATCTATCACAAGCCGAAATTCAGCTTCGGCGATTCGGTGGAGGAAACCACGCCCCAGCCCGGCCAGTACCGCCACTTCGGCCACATTTCCGACGTGTTCTGGGACGAGGCCACCGACACTGCCACCTACCAGATTGTGGAGCGTAAGCGCAAGCTGCCAACCGTGTTTCAGGCCAGCGAGCTGCGGGCGGATTAGCTGTAGCGCGGACTTTTAGTCCGCGAGTACAGAGAATATGCTATTGCAGACGACTGATAATTAGCGGATTAAAAGTCCGCGCTACACGCCCGTCGCGATGCCCACTACCACCGCCACGGCCCCCAGCGCGAACAGCGCCGCCCACAGCGGTGCGGCAAACTTTATCCACTGCTCGAAGCGCACGCCTGTGGCTGCCAGCATGGCCATGAGGGTGCCGTTGGTGGGCGTGATGAGCTCGCACAGGCCCGCGCCGTACTGAAACGCCAGCACCGTAACCTGCCGCGAGAGGCCCAGAATATCGGACAGCGGCACCAGCAGCGGCATGGTGAGCGTGGCCTGCCCGCTGCCGCTGGGCACGGGCACGTGCAACAGGGTTTGCACGCCCATCATGCCCAGGGCGGCCAGCGCCACGGGCAGGTGGCCCAGCGGTGCGGCCAGCCCGTGCACAATGGTGTCCACGATGTGGCCCTGCTCCAGCACCACGAAAATGGCCCGGGCAAACCCAATCAGCAGGGCCGAAAAGGCAATGTCGCGGAAGCCCGCGATGAAGCCCTCGGCCGTGCCCGTGAGGCCGCGCCCCCCCACCAGCCCGGCCACAATGCCCAGCCCCAGAAACAGCGCCGCCATCTGCTCGAACTCCCAGTGCAGCTGCACCACGCCGTAGGCAAACACGCCAAACGCGGCCAGCATCAGCAGCAGCACCAGGCCGGAGCGGCTGGTAGTGGCCGGGCCGGCGGCCGCTTCGTTGGCATCGAGGCTGAGGTCGGGGGCCTGGCGGTGGCGCACGGCGTGGCGCGTGGTAGCCCACAGCCACAACCCCACCGCCACCAGCAAAAAGCCCATGCGGTAGGCCCCGCCCGAGAGCAGCGGCAGCTGCGCCAGCTTCTGGGCAATGCCCACCTGAAACGGGTTTATCGGGCTGAAGGAAGCCCCCACAAAGGCCGCTCCCACGCTGGCCGCCACCGCCGTGAGCACAGGGTAGCCCAGCCGCCGCATGAGCACCAGCAGCACCGGCACCAGCGGAATTATCTCCTCGCCCATGTTTTCCAGCGCGCCCATGGTGGCGAACAGCGTGCCCACCAGCGGAATTATAAGCACCTCGCGGCCGTGGGCGCGGCGCAGCAGCCAGTCGACCCCGAAGCGCAGCGCCCCGGTCTGGTCCACCACCGTGAAGGCCCCGCCGGCCAGGAAAATCAGGAACACCACGGCGGCCGCGTCGGCCAGGCCCTTGGGCACGTCCACCAGCACATCGAGCGGGCCTACCGGGGTGGCGGGCACGGTGTGGTAAGAGCCGGCCACTACCACCTGCCGCCCGGTTTCGGCATCGAGGTGGCGCGTGAATTCGCCGGCCGGCAGCACGTAGCTGAGCGCAGCCGCCAGAATGATAAAGCCTACGATGAGCACCAGCGGGTGCGGGAAACGGAATCCATTTAACATTTATCAATTAACATTTAACAGGTTCATTAGAGCATGCGGAACTTCGTGCACCCCCACTACTTTTAGGCAGTAGTTGGTGGCAAGATAGGCCGGACGACCACGCAAGGCGACCAGCCGAGCTGTTAAATGTTAATTGATAAATGTTAAATATCTTGACCATCACCGCCTTCAAAGCTCTGCACCAGCGCCACCAGACCGAGCACCTTGCCCGGCACGGCACCCGCCTGGCCGAGCGCCAGGAAGACAGCTTCGAGCTCACGCTCTATGCCGTGGAGGGCTTTTATGCCGAAACCTGGCGCAGCCGGGGCGACGAGCACATCCTCTTCATCCACGTTTTCCAGAAGCCCGCCGGCCTGGGCGACTACCTGCGCCTGGTGCAACTGCCGCACGGCCTGTAAGGTCCTTGCGCCGCCCCGGCACTACCGCTGCTGCGCAAAAAAGCGGCTGAATGCGCCAATTATTCTTGTGTCTGCTGCTGCTGCTGGGGCTAAGTAGCGTGGCTTTCGCCCAAAGCACCGCCGCCCGCCTTAGTCCCGAGCAGTTTGGCTACCGCCGCCTGGTGGTGATGTTTGGCCGCGATAGCGTGCAGGTACTGCTCATGTCGAAAAAAGGGGAGGAGCAGCTGAAGAAGCCGCTGCTGCTCTGGGAGTAGGGCTCGCTGCCCATGCCGCTGGTGTTGTATGACGAGCAGGGAGCCTATCCGGTATTCCCGTTTCATCCCCAAAAGGTGCTCGAAAGCTGCCATCTGGCCATTCGATGCATCGCGCTATTACCTGGAGCAGGCCCGCCACATGGGCTTCGGCCGGAAAATCCACGCCGAGCAGCTGCACGACCTGGGCGGCTGCGAGATGGCCGCCGCGTTGGGCGCCATCAGCGTGGACCATTGCGACTACCTCACGCCCGCCGCCGCTGCCTGCATTGCGCAGCAAACCCAGGGGCAAACCGTGGCCGTGCTGCTGCCGCTGGTGCCGCTGTTCCTGCGCCAGGAAAAATATGTGCCCGGCCGCGAGTTCATCGACAACGGTCTGCCCGTGGTCCTGAGTACCGATTTCAACCCCGGCTCGTGCCCCAGCAAAAACCTCTGGCTGGCGCTATCCATCGCCTGTCTTAAAATGGGTTTCACGCCCAAAGAAGCCGTGGCCGCCGCCACCCTCAACGCCGCCTGGGCCCTTGGCCTCGCCGCCGACTGCGGCAGTCTGGCCCCTGGTAAGCGCGCCGACGTGCTGGTGCTGAATGTGGGCAGCGTGGTCGAAATTCCGTATTGGCTGGGCGAAAACCCGGTGCGCGAGGTGATAATCGGCGGGCAGTATCAGTGAAGCCTCGCGCCGAGATACTACGGCAAGTTGAAAGCTACCCCCAACAGTGCCGCGCCGCCAAACAGATGGCGCTGGTAGTAAGGTGTATAGTTGGTCAGGGGCGATAGCAGGTAGGTAGCCGTGGGCTGGGCCAGAAGCTCCCAGCGCCCCCTGCCGAGGCGGTAGCGGGCCTCGGCCCCCAGGCTGGCTCCAAGGCTCACCCGATGATAGGTGCTGCCCTCGGTGTTGCTGCCGCCCACGTACACGGCGGCCTCGGCCCCGGCCAGCAGTCCTACGCGCCAGCGCCCCGAGAGCGTCCAACCGTAGCCCACCCGCACCGGCACCGTCACAAACCGGTAAGTATCGCGGCGATGAATGCTGGTGGTGGCAGAGTCTGGGGTAGGCCCCATGTGGTTGGATACCGTGTAATGCACCTGTTGCAGCGCCAGGCCGCTGGCGTATTCGGCGTAGCCCAGGCCCGCGCTCAGGCTCCAGTGCTCGCCCAGGGTGCGCCGTACGGTGACTTGAGCCGCGCTGCCCAGTGCTGCCCGTTCCAGCGTGGCTATCGGCGTAGCCGTACTATTTGCCGAGATATAAACAAAAGGCGGGGAGGTCGATTGCTGCGTGGCCGCGCTCGTCGCCGTAGTCAGGCTTCTGTAAGTCAGGGCCGGGCCGGCTACGACCTGCACCGCCCAGCGCGATGCAAACGGCCGCGGCAGCGGGCCGGGCACCACGGCCACTGGCTGCGGGGTCACGGGTTCGGGCCACGCGGCCTGCGGCACAGTTACCGCCCGGGCGGGCAGTTGCGCCTGGGCCGTACGCTGGCGAAGGCGGCTTTCTGCCAGTTGGGCAAGGCTGGTCGAGGCCATTTTGGGGGCCACCGGGATAGTAAGCTGACCCACTTCTGACGGTGTGGAGGACGCTAAAAGTGACTCCCCAGAGACTGGTTGTCCTCCTGCTGCCAGCGCCGTTGCGGGCTGATGATGGTGACGGGCCAGGGACTTTTTCGTCTCAAACAAGGCCTGAGATGACCGGGTGCTTATGACCGTTGACGCATTGCGACCCCGCCGGACCAGTCCGGCCCGACCCACCGCCGATGGGGCCGTCTCGGATGAATGACCGGTTGCCGCCGCTCTGCGGGAAACAGGATGGCCCAACTCCCGCGCTTGCCCGCGAGCGGCCAGTGTTAGCGGCTTGTTGCCTTGGCCAATAGCTGCTGCAAGTGCTTTGGTAGCCGGCACTGCTAAGCTCCGAGCCGCCTGCCCGGTAGCACTGGTAGTAGATGAGTGAGTTGCTGAATATGAGGTAGTTGGTTTTATCGAACCGGAAGCCATCGAACCGGAAACCGGCGCGCGCGCCGGAATTGCCGTAGCGGCAGCTGCCGACGTTGCAGCGCCCTGCGTAGCAACCGCGCCGGTCGAAACTGCTGTTGCGGCTGCCGCATGACCAGCCGGCACGTTAGCTGCATTCGCAGCGGCCATTTGTGGAGTAGCTGAAGAATTTTGAGCCGCTAAAGGCCGGCTCACTGCGGTTGCGTTGCTGACCTCAGTAGGGCTTTGGGTACTGGCCGAGTTGGTCCGGGAAGCGTTGGAAGATAAAATGCGGGAGGCGGTGCCGTTTATCCTCGCAGCTATAGATAACCGCTGTGCCTGCTGCCAGTGCCAGACCGCGCCCACGGCCACCAGGCTCAGCGTTACCAAAAGCAGCCACGCTATCGGTGCTCGCCGTCGCCGCTTCCGCAATTGCGGGGCGGCCACCGGCGGCGGCAGTTGCGCCCGAATGCCGGCCCACAGCGCTGCCGGCGGCTCCTGGCCGTAGTCGGCCAGGCGGTCGCGCAGGGCATCGCACAAGTCGTCGGGGTTGCGGTCGGTCATGGCAATTGGGGGTGATGGTGGGCCGTCAGGCGAGTTTCGAGCAGCCGGCGGGCCCGCGCCAGCTGCGATTTGGAAGTGCCTTCGGCGATGCCCAGCAGCGCACCGATTTCCTGGTGCGAGTAGCCCTCCACGGCGTAGAGGTTGAGCACCGTGCGGTAGCCGGGCGGCAGGGTGGCCAGCAAGGCCAGCAGGTCGGTGGCGGCTAGCTGGTCCAGGGCCGAGGGCTCGGCGGTGGGCAGGTCGCCGGCCAGCTCGTCGAGGGCCTCGCCGGCGGGGCCGGGGTGGCGCAGGCGATGTTGCGCCAGGGCATGCAGTGAGGTGGTGACGGCAATGCGCCGCGCCCAGGCCTCGAACGGCCCCTGCCCCCGGAACTGGTCGAGGCGGGTGAAGATTTTGACGAACGTGTTTTGCAGGGCGTCTTCGGCCTCTGCCCGGCTGGGGCAGTAGCGCAGGCACACGCCCATCAGGGAGTAAGAGATTTTTTGATAGAGCTGGTACTGCGCCGCCGATTCGCCCCGCCGGCACGCGGCCGGCAGCGCCTCATCAACCAGGGTAATGGATGGCGGCATGCAGTGGAAAAGTAAGATGAAGGCCAGCGGTACTGGCCCGCCTTGTACCCCCCTGACCGGCCCGCGCCGGCCGGGGTTGCGTGGCCTGTAAAATAATTTTAAAATAAGCCGCCCGCCGCCAGAAAACTGCCCGGCAATTCATCAACGCGCCCCGCGCCGTATTCTTGCCAAAAGAAATCCGTGCCCTTCCAACTAATTCGCCCGAACCCGCCATGCGCTACTTTCACGTCGACGCCTTCGCCCAAACGCCCTTCGCCGGCAACCCCGCCGGCGTGTGTCCGCTCGAAGCCCCGCTGCCCGCCGCCCTCATGCAGCAAATCGCAGCCGAAAACCACCTGGCCGAAACCGCCTTCTTCGTGCCCCGCCCCGATGCGCCGGGCGAGTACGACCTGCGCTGGTTCACGCCGGCCGTCGAAATCGACCTGTGCGGGCACGCCACGTTGGCCTCGGCTCACGTTCTGTTCACGCACCTGGGCTTCGCGGGGCCGCAGGTTATCTTCCACAGCCAGAGCGGCCCGCTGCGCGTGACCCGCGCCGCCGACGGCCGCCTCACCCTCGATTTTCCCTCGCGCCCGCCGCAGGAATTGCCCGTGCATCCCACGGGCCTCACCGATGCCCTCGGAGCCACACCGCTGCGGGTACTGGCCGCCCGCGACCTACTGGCCGTGTTCAATTCCGAAGCCGAAGTTCGTGCCCTCACCCCCAACTTCGCCCGCATCGCGGCCCTGGAGTACGTGGGCGTCATCGCCACCGCGCCCGGCTCCAATGGCGTCGATTTCGTATCGCGGTTTTTTGCGCCCCGCGTGGGCGTGCCGGAGGACCCCGTCACCGGCTCGGCCCACAGCATCCTCATTCCCTACTGGGCCGAAAAGCTGGGCAAAACCGAGCTGCGCGCCCGCCAGATTTCCCCCCGCGGCGGTGATTTATGGTGCCGCCTGCGCGGTGATAGAGTTGATATCAGCGGCTACGCGGTGACGTATGCGGCGGGGGAGTTGCTGGTGGGCGTGGGCAGTTGAGTTCAGCCGTTTTCGGTGCCATTCCGTGGTGGATTTGCGCAAAAAGGAGGAGTAAAGTAATTGCTAAATTTGTTTAACTGAAGTTAACTTAGATAATAGACTTGTTGCGAAGTGAGTGAAGTGCGGAATTTTCGACAAACTGTACTTAAATTTAGAACATGAACTTTTCCGTAAAAAACCTCACTACTTCGCGTAAATGGCGTGCTGCCACGGGACTCACGGCGGAGCGTTTTGCGCAGCTTTTGGCGCATTTTAAGCAGGCGTATTTTCGGTTGAATGGAACAGATATGATTGAACGTGGGGCTTTTGCGCCGTATGAAGTAGCCCTTAAAACAGAAGAAGAATTACTGCTTTTCACCCTATTCAGCTTCAAAGCAAACTTGACGTATGATTTGTTGGGATTGGTCAGTGGGATGGACGGTTCCAACGCGAAACGCAACCAGGAATTAGGCATTACGGTGCTCCAAGAAGCGCTGGAGCAAACCGGGCATGCGCCAAAGCGGGAATTTACGACAGTGGCCGAATTTGAAGCCTATTTTCAGGAACACGAGACGTTATTGGTCGATGGAACGGAGCAACGCAAGCAACGACCAGGAAATAAAGAGATGCAAAAAGACTACTATAGCGGTAAAAAAAAATGCACGCCGTAAAAGAGATAGTTATTTCAACGACCATCCGCTGGATTGGTTTTATCAGCCGTTGTTACGGCGGAAGACACCACGACTACAGTGTGCTAAAAAGCATTTTACCAGTTGATAAAGAGTGGTTTAAAAAGTTCAAGGTGCGGTTGGACCTGGGGTTTTTGGGCTTCGCGAAAGACTACGTTTGCCGGAAAGTTTTTATTCCTATCAAAAAGCCGAAAGGGAAAGAACTCACCGATGAACAACGAGAAATAAATACAAAACAAGCAAGTGAACGAATTACCGTAGAGCATAGCATTGGCGGATTGAAACGTTATCGAATTTTGGAAGACCGATTACGTTTGCATAATTTGAACCTGTACAATGACGTGCTGGGAGTGTGTGCGGGCTTGTGGAATTTCAGCTTAAATCTGTGATTAATAGCTCGCAACAAGTCTAATGGTAAACTGGTTTAAAAGCGAAGACTATTCAGAGTACAAGGAAAGGCTGCTTAACGCTTTTCCTAAGGTGTTGAAAAGTGACGTTGAAGCTGTATTAAATATTTTGCCGTTTAATAATAATGATGTAAGACTGATAGATGGATAAATTCATAAGGTTGACAACTTAATCCATCCATTTTCTTTAATAATACAATTGGATAATGAACCTTTAGTTTCCCCTTATAGACTCTATTTCAACGAGCCAGATACGGAATTGGAGAACAAACTAAGTGAGCTTCAAAGAACAATTTTAAGCTGTATTTATCTGCGACACCACAACGGTTTTTTGCGACAGAGGAGATTGGAAATGCTTTTCGATAAAAATGAGGATTGGGTAGCGCCTTTTAAATTACAGCTGCTAGGTGAATATATCTTTGAAATTTTGGAGGTGCTGGACAAGCATATAAATGATAAATCAATTGCCAGCTATATGAAAATAGTGAGCGAAAATCCTAAGTATTGGCAACAGACAGAAAGCAGAATGATAAGCTATTGGAATGAGTATTACAGATGGAAATTTCCAAAGCTTAGGAAATACCTCGGACGACAAATCGCAGATAAAATAAAAAAAGCGGATGCATAATTAGCTTGCCGAAAAGGGGATAAAATAATGAATTAGAGCAGCTAATAGGTTAGCCTCGGAAGTCCCAAATCTGGCAAACTTTGTCCACAGAAGACCTTCTGCGCCTACGATTTCGCCGGTGCCTTCTTCTTGCCCGTGCTAGCCCCCAGCCGCTCCGGATTTTCAGCCAGAAACTTGCCCCAGCTTTTGCCGCCGCTCACAGTGGCGTTGTTGCCTTTCTGGTAATGGTGGCACAGGGCCACGGCCAGGGCATCGGTCGCGTCCAGAAAGGTGCTGGCTTCGGCAATGGGCGGCAGCTTCAGGGTCTGGCGCAGCATGTGGGCCACCTGCTCCTTAGTGGAGTTGCCCGAGCCCGTCACGGACTGCTTCACCTTGGTGGGTGCGTACTCCACGTAGGGAATCTGGCGCGAGAGAGCAGCTGCGATGGCCACGCCCTGCGCCCGGCCCAGCTTGAGCATACTCTGCACGTTCACGCCGAAAAACGGGGCCTCGATGGCCAGCTCATCGGGCAGGTACTCGTCGATGAGTTCCAGCATGCGGTCGAAAATCCGCTTTAGCTTTACGGCGTGATTCGAGCCCAGGGCCTTCATATTGATAACGTCGTAGCACAGCACGTCCACGCGCTGGCCGCGCACCTCAATCAGGGCGTAGCCCATAATCTGGGTGCCGGGGTCGACGCCCATAATGATTTTGGGCAGCAGCTCGACGGCGGGAGCGGGGCGGGGGCGAAGGGGGGCAGGCATCTGGCCCAAAGTTACGACCCCGGCAAGGCCAGTGCGTCAGAAACTGATGTTTCATCGGCGGCCGGTTCTTCGGCGGCGCATACCGGCTCGCGCCCGTCTCCGCCGGAACCCGAGAACCGCCGGGCGCGGCAGTGGCGTCGAATCGTATTCTGGGGTAAAATCGGGGTCACGCTGCTTACGCTGGGCCTGCTGTACCACTCCATCTTTGCCGCGCCCGATACGGCGGCGGCCTGGCGGCACCTGCTCAGCACCACGCTCAGCGGGGCCGGACGCGGGCCGGTACTGCTCGCCCTGGCCCTGGTGCCCGCCAACTGGGGCCTGGAGGCCTGGAAGTGGTACCGCCTGGCCCGGCACCTGGAGCCCGTCACGTTCGGGCGCAGTTTCCGGGCGGTGCTGGTGGGCCTCACGCTGGGCTTTGCCACTCCCAACCGCGTGGGCGACTACGCCGGCCGCATCATCGAGCTCAAAAGCCGCCGCGTGAGTGCGCTGGGGGCGGTTTTTCTGGGGCGCTACTGCCAATTGGTGGCCACCGTGCTGGCCGGCGTGGCGGGCCTGCTTTATTTCCTGCTGAAGTTTTACCTGAAGGGCTACCCGGCGGCCGGAGTGGGCGTGGCGACTTCGGCGCTGCTGCTGAGCGGGCTGGTGCTGGTGCCGCTGTACCGGTCGCGGCTGCTGCTGGCGGCGCTGGGCGTGTGGCGGCCGCTGCGGCGGTTCCGGCCGGCGCTGGCCATTATGCCCACCTATCCGGCGCGGGCGCTACACGCGGTACTGGCCATTTCGGGGCTGCGCTACGCGGTATTCTGCGCGCAGTTTATGCTGCTGCTGACGGCCTACGGCGTGGGCGGGCCGCTGGGGCCAGGGCTGGCTGCCGTGGCGGGTACGTTCTTTTTGAAGTCGCTGGTGCCCTCGCTCAATGCCCTGGCCGATGTGGGCGTGCGGGAGCTTTCGGCCACGCACCTGTTTGGGCTACTTGGGCAGCCAGCATTGCCGGTGCTGAGCGCGAGTCTGAGTTTGTGGGTTATCAATATTGCATTGCCCAGCGCGGCCGGCCTGCTGCTGGTGCCGGGGCTGCGCGTGCTGCGTGAGAAGCGCGCCGGGAAATGATGGCAGGGCTGTTGCTTTTGGCGCTGCCGCTGCTGTACGCGGGGGTGATGGGGTGGCTGCGCGGCGGGTGGCAATGTCACCTCACCCCCCCAGCCCCCCTCTCCAAAAAAGAGGGGGGAGCTAGTTCTGGCGCTGATTTTAGGCTCGGAATTTCAGCACAAAACCAGCCAGAGACAATACTAGAAACTAGTCCCCCCTCTTTTTTGGAGAGGGGGCTAGGGGCCGTGCCCGGCAGGGGTGAGGTGCCGCACTTCTCCGTCCTCATCGCTGCCCGCAACGAAGCCGCCAACCTCCCTCAGCTCCTGCGCGACCTCGCCGCCCAAACCCTGCCAGCTTCGCAATTCGAAGTCCTCATCGCCGACGACCATTCCACCGATGCTACCGCCGCGCTGGTAACGGCCGCCGCGCAGAAAACTGGTTTTCACCTGCGCCTAATCGAGCTGCCCCCTGCCCAAACCGGTAAAAAAGCCGCCCTGCTCACGGCCTTGCACGCTGCCCGTGCCCCCTGGCTGGTGTGCACCGATGCCGACTGCCGCCTCGGCCCCGGCTGGCTGGCGGCCTACGCGGCCCTGCTGCACCGGCAGCCGCAGGCTAATTTCATCAGCGGCCCGGTGCTGCTCACGGGGCCGGATTCGCTTTTTATGACGCTCATGGGGCTGGAGTTTGCCGGCCTGGTGGGGGTGGGCGCGGCCTGCCTGGCCCGCCAGGCTCCCACCATGTGCAACGGGGCCAATCTGGCCTACCGCCGCGCCGCCTTCGAGGCCGTGGGCGGCTTTGCCGATAATGCCCACCTGGCCAGCGGCGACGACGAGTTTCTGCTCCATAAAATCCACGCGACCTTTCCCGGCACGGCCTATTTCCTGACCGATGCGGCGGCCACCGTCCGCACGGCCGCGCCCGATACGCTGCGGGCGCTGCTGCGGCAGCGGGTGCGCTGGGCCAGCAAGTGGCGGCATTACCAAAGCGCGGCTTCACGCAACCTGGCCCTGCTGGTGCTGGGGGCCAATGTGGCACTGGCCGCCGGAGCCGTAGCCCTGCTGAAATGGCCCGGCCTCTGGCCTTGGGTGGCGGCGGCCTGGGTCATCAAGCTGGGGGCCGATGCGTGGTTTCTGAGCCCGGTGCTAGGGTTTTTCGGGCGGCGCAAGTGGCTGTGGGGACTGTTGCCGCTGCAGTTGCTGTATGCGCCGTATGCGCTGGCGGTGGGGGCGGCCGGCTGGCGCGGCGGCTACGAGTGGAAGGGCCGGGTAGTGCAGTAGGAGCGGGCGGGTGGGGCCGGAAAATCAGGGGCAAAAAATACTGTCCAGGAGACTTGAAAGGTAAATTTGCCGCACATATATTCCACCTAAGCCCAACGTGTTATGCGGTTCAGTTCGGTTGGTTTCGACCTTTCCTGTGCTTGCAGCCGAAACTGGTCGCGGTTGCGACACTTCTAAAAGCAAGCTGGATGCTGCTGTAAACCAGCGCTGCAGATTATCGTAAATTGCTCCCTATTGAGAACAAGTGTGTTTATCGGCGTAGCGCTTTCCGTTGGTATTTGCCGGGCCAGCCACGCGCAGGATGCTGTCACCAAGGATGCGGTCACTACAGACGTAAAATTCTTTACTGAGGCCGCCGTCGTGCTCACAACGGGTACCATCCTGACTGGGACGCTGATGCTGTACCCTGAAAGGGAGATACTTGCTCTCAAGAGTGCCAACGACAGCACCTACACGCTCCCGGCGCGGCTGGTGCGCGGGTTTGCCGCTAAAGATGCCCCCGACCAGCAGCGGGCGGGCGATACTTACCTTGCCTTGCAGCGCATCTTCCGGGTGTTTCCCCTACCGGCTACCAAATCGACTTCGCCGGTTGCCTGGGGATTTTACGAACAGCTCAGTCGTGGGCCAGGCGCAGTACTGTTGCGGCGCGAGCGGGCGGTGGGATATCAGGAATCATTGCGGGGGGATTTCCCTGGTTCAAATGGACTCGCGACCCAAACTCCGTCCATGATAACCTTCTTCCCCGGTGCTACCATTATTACGCTGTACCTGGCGACGGTTGCCGGCGCGGTGGTTCCGTTGCGGAAGCCTCAGGACGTGTTCAAGCATTTCCCCGCCATGGAGCCGCAGCTGCGCGCTTACGTCCGGGAAAATGGGCTGAACCTGTCCAACGACCGGGAATTATCCTTTCTGGTTAACTACGCCGACTCGCTGGCGAAACCAACGCCCTGACCGTCGGTAGTGGCTTCGGAGTAATGCCACCTGCCGGGCTTACATTTGCCCAAATCCCAGCCTGCCGTTTCTCCTCCCGTGACTGACCCCGAATTTGACCTGCTCGACGAACTGTACTTCGTCACCCCATTTCGCACGCTGCTCCAGAAAACCGGCCTGCCCGCTAATGAGCTCGAAGACCAGCTCCGCACCTTGCTCGAGCAGGGTCTCATCCGCAGCTATTGGCCCGACCCCGATACCGAGCTGGCCTACGAAACCACGTCCTTCGGCGCCATTGCCCGCGACGCGGCCTACCTGGCTTCCAAGGAAGGCCTGCTGCAACACAACACCCGCTAGCGGTGGCCACGGCAGTTACGGCCGCGCCCCCCACTACGGCCGCCGCCGCCCGGCCGCCCGGCTACTACGTGCGCCAACGCCTGTGGCAAAACCGCCCCGCCGTGGCCGGGCTGGCCTTTATTGCCCTGTGCACGCTGGTGGCGCTGCTAGGCTACTGGGTACTGCCCGACAACTCGCCCAACGCCAACCACGGCTTTGTGCAGATTCAGAAGGAGCCGCCCGGCCTGCAGGTGCTGCTGCTACGCCAGCCCCTGCCCGACTCGTCGCGCACCGGCCTGGCCCCGGCTAACATTTTCAGTACCTGGCTGCGCGGCCGCGAGCCCGAAGTCCAGGAAACCCCCATCGGTGGCTACCGGTTTGCCGGCGATTCCATTGTGTTGAAACCGCTGGGCGAGCATTCGGCCGAGGCGGGCCGGCAGCGGCGGCTGGCGCTGGCGGCCGTGGTGGGCCACGCTGGCCCTGCGGCCGAATTGCAGCGCGAAGTCAAAGCCCGCCACCTCACTACGCGTACCTATGCCCTGGGCACCGACAAAGCCGGGCGCGACGAGCTGAGCCGGCTGCTGCTGGGCACGCGCATTTCGCTGGGTATCGGGCTGGTAGCGGTGCTTATTTCGGTGGTGCTGGGCATGGCCGTGGGCGCGGTGGCCGGCTACTTCGGCGGTTGGGTCGATTCCCTTTTATTGGGAGTGATGACCGTGGTGTGGAGCATTCCCGGCATCATGCTGGTCATTGCTATTTCGCTGGCGCTCGACAGCAAAGGCGTGTGGGTCAGCTTTGTAGCCGTGGGCCTGACGATGTGGGTGGACGTGGCCCGCGTGGTGCGCGGCCAGATGCTGAGCCTGCGCTCGTCCACCTTCGTTGAGGCCGGGCGGGTGCTGGGCCTACCCACGTCGCGCCTCATTGCGCGGCACCTGCTGCCCAATATGCGCGGCCCGCTCATTGTGCTGGCCACCAGTAACTTCGCTTCGGCTATTCTGCTTGAGGCGGGCCTGAGCTTCCTGGGCCTGGGGGTGCAGCCGCCCGCGCCCAGCTGGGGCCTGATGGTGAAGGAAGGCTACGATTTGCTGGGAACTGAGGCCGGCGTGTGGCTCACGCTGCTGCCCGGCGCGGCCATTTCGTTGCTTGTGCTCAGCTTCAACCTGCTCGGCAACGGCCTGCGCGATGCCTACGACCCCAAAACGCCCGTTGCGGTGTGAATTTCTGGTTTCTGATACTTAACCAGCAGCGAGAAACCAGCAACCGGAAACCAACTGCGTAACCGCTGTAATTTTGTGGTCCCGCGTTCGGATTTCCGGCGCATTGCTTACCTTGCCGTATGCCTGCTGTCGCTCCCAATTCTTCCCCCGAACCACCGGCTGACTCCGCCGCCCAACTCGCCACGCACGATGAGCAGCTCAAGCAGCTGCGTCGCCAGCTGCAACTCAAACAGTTCGAGTTGGATACGGTACTGGGCGTGGCCTACGACATGACGGCCCGCGACCACTCTGTGGATGAGCTGTACCACATGCTGCGCCTCACTCTGCAGGGCCAGCGCAACGTGGTGCAGCTGGTGCTGTTTGCCCGCGAGGACGACCATTTTCGCGCCCGCCTAGCACTGGGCTGCGACTTGGCCATGGCCGAAAAGCTGACGCTCTCACCCGCCTTGCTCGGCGGCGAAGTAAAAGAGCCGCAAGCCGTGGAAGACCTGCTACTGGGGCCGGCCTGGGAAAAATACGAGTTGGTGCTGCCCATTCTGCGGCAGCGCCAGGTGGTGGCCTACGTATTCGTAGGGGGCCTGCGCACCGACTTCGACCGTCAGCAACTCATTCCCTTCCTCACCTCGCTGGCCAATACGCTGATGGGGGCCGTGGAAAACCGCCGCCTGCAGGCCCAGCGCGTGGCCGATGCCGCCGTGCGCAAGGAAATCGAGATTGCCCAGGAGGTGCAGGCCATGCTCTTCCCGCGCCAGCTGCCCAACGATGCCGACCTGGCCATTGAGCGCAGCTATGTGCCGCACACCGAAATCGGGGGCGATTATTACGACGTAGTCGAAATCGACGTCGACCGCCTGCTGCTGTGCGTGGCCGACGTGAGCGGCAAGGGCGTGCCCGCGTCGCTGCTCATGTCGAACTTCCAGGCCGGGCTGCGCACGCTGCTGCGCCAGGGCGTGCCGCTGGCTACCATCGTGCCCGAGCTCAACCACTTGCTGTTTCGGAATTCGGGCGGCGAGAAATTTATTACGGCCTTTCTGGGCATTTATAACCGCCGCACCCGCCGCCTGCAATTCGTGAATGCCGGCCACAACGACCCCCTGCTGCTGGCCGACAACGGCACCGTGACCACGCTCAAGGATGGCACCGTGATGCTGGGCATTATGGAGGAACTGCCGCTGATGCGGGTGGGCGAAATCGAAATCCCGCACCAATCGCTGCTGCTGCTCTACACCGATGGCCTCACCGAAGTGTTCGACGCCGACGGCAACGAGTTTGGCGAAGAGGGCGTGCTGGCCGTGCTGCACCGCAGCCGCTACCTGCCGCTGCCCAGGCTGCACCAGGAAATGCTGCGCAGCATCGACGCCTACAGCTCGCGCGGCTCGCACTTCGCCGATGACGTGACCATACTGAGCTGCCGGTTTAAGTAGTCATCGATGGTGCCCACCCTCCTGATAGCCGAAATCAGCCAGCGGCTGACCACGGCCTTCGACCAACTCAACGGCTGGTTTGCGGCCCCGGCCCCTTTGCGGTGCTACCATCCGGCCAAAGGCGGCTGGACCATCGACGAGATTCTCGAGCACGTTGCGCTCACCAATCATTTCCTACTCATTCTCATCGAGAAAGGGGCCACCAAGGCGCTCAAAAATGCCCACGAACTGGACCTGGCCACTGAACTGGCCATCCGGCAGTCGGCCCGCGTTCGCCTCGATGAGATTAGCCAGCCGGGAGCCTTCACTTGGATGCGGCCCGACCACATGGCACCGCATGGCCTGAAATCGGGTCCGGAAGTAGCCGCCACGCTCCGGCAGCAACTGCAGCAGTGCAAGGAGGTGCTGGGCCGCCTGCCCAATGGCGAAGGTGTACTCTACCACACGACCATGTCGGTAAACGACCTGGGCAAGATGGACGTGTATGACTTTGTTTACTTCCTTGCCAAGCACGTCGAGCGGCATCTGGGCCAAATCGGACAGGTGGTGGCCGAGTACCGTTTGTAAGGTCAGGCTGATGTCGTGTTGGTCGGGTCGGTGGCCTCATCCAGCCACGACTGCGCCCGCACCAACAGTGCCAGGCAGATAAAAAATATCGGCCCAATCTTGTCTACCTCAATCAGCTCATTCAGCGTGAGATGGAAGATGATGACCACCAGCGACAGCGACGCGGCCAGCACCACGCGGCGCACCTCGGGCCGCGAGCGGGAGCGGTGGTAGAGGCTTTCGGCCAGCAGCAGCGACGTGGCAATCAGGACAACGAACAGCAGAAAGCCCGGAATCCCCTGCTCGGCCAACTGGAGCAGGAAGTAGTTGTGCGTGGTCGATTTTTCGGGGTTGTCGCTCACGTAGGTGCGGAAGCTCTTCACCGTATAGCGCTTGTATTCGGGGTAGAAGGTGGCCGCGCCGCTGCCGGTGATGGGCTTATCGCCAATCATGCGGGCGGCGGCCACCCAGCGGTACACGCGCTCCATGCCCGACACATCCTGCAGCTTGTAGGTGGCTTCGAGGTGCTTTTCGAAATTCTGGCCGTTGAACACCGTGCGCTCGTAATTGGGCGCAAATTCCATGTACCGGTCGCCGGTTGCTACGTACGTCACGCCCAGCGTCACGGCTACGGCCACGGCCAGCAGCACCACCCGCGTGAGGCGCAGGCGCATCACCAGATAAAACAGCCCCGCGATGGGCAGCGACAGGATGGACGCCCGGGTGTAGGACGTGAGCAGGCCAAATAGCACAATGCCCAGCCCCACGCGCCACGCCAGCCGTGCGCCGCCCCGGCTCGTGGCCTGAATGGCAAACCAGGCAAACGGCACCAGCAGCGCCAGCATGGCCGCGTAAATAACGTGGTTGCGGAAAAACGGGTGCAGCGCCCAGTTAATTTCGGCAAAGCTGAAGCCCCTGGTAGCATGGCGGCTGGCCACGTACAGCACGCTCAGGGCGGCTCCGGCCACGTATACGGCCGCGAAACGCCAGGTGTCGTTGGGCCGCCGCACTATCAGCAGCGTGCCCAGCAGGAAGGGCACAATGTACCACACCTTGGCCAGTAGGTACTTAAAGGATTTCAGCGTATCAACCGAAAACAGGAGGTCGACGGCTGTCCACAGCAGCATCAGGGCCAGAATTACCAGCAGCGGGTTTATCAGCTCGCGGCGCGGGATGTGGCCCACGCCCAGCATCAGAGCCCCCAGCACGCAGGCCGTGAGCACCAGCATCAGCGGCTCGGAGGGCACGTCCATGCTCAGCCCGCCAAACAGGCTGATTTCCTGCGAAAAAGGCAGCACGAAAAACAGCAGGTAGTACAGCCAGCGCCATTCCACCAGGGCCACCAGCAGGCCCACGGCCAGTAGCGCCGGTAGGAACAGGGCCGGCATCTGGGCTAAGGCCGCCGCCGCGCCGCCGGCCAGCAGCAGGCCCACAAACCCCATAAACAGGAGCTGGGGCGTATCGAAGGACCGCCAGCGCTGGTCCGGCCGCTCGTTCACGGGCGGGTTCACGCCGGGCGCACGGCCCCGGGCCGGTTGTAGCGGTACAGCTCCAGCAGCGCGATGAACACCACCGAAAGCGCGAAGGTGAGCAGCACGGAACCCAGCACGATGAGCGAGCGCACGGGCTTAAATTTCTTGGTGGCCGGGTAGGCCTTCTGCACCAGGTACACGCTCGAAAGCCGGCCCTTGATGCTAAGCTCGGCCGTTTCGTAAGCGCTACGGGCCGCGATGAGGCGGGTCTGCAAATCAGTCACGCGGGTTGTGAACATGGCCAGCGAGTCGGTGCCTGCCACGTAGCTTTCCAGGTTGATGAGGTTGCCGCCATCGGCGCGGGTCAGGCCCCGCAGGCTGCGCCTAAGGCCGGCTACGTCGCCGCCGCTGGCTTCGGCCTTGCGCAGGGCGGCCTCGGTTTCGATGAGCTGCTTCGCCAGGTAGCGGCCCTGCATTTCGAGGCCAAAAATGCCGTAGCGGCGGCGGGCCCCCACCAGCTCGCGGCGGCTGCGCTCGAAGCTGGTGCTCAGGTACTCGTAGCGCTGGCCGTAGAGCGCGAGCACGGTGCGGCGGTTTTCCAGCGTCAGCTGCTGGTTTACCGAGTCGATGGCCCGCACCATGGCGTTGGCCACGGCCGCGGCCAGCTGCTTGTCTTTGTCAATAAAGGTGAGCTCGATGGCGTCGCGCTCGTTGTGCACAATGCTCAGGTTGCTGCTGAACTCGCTCAGCACGTAGTTATCGGCGGCATCGGTGCCCGGCGCGCCGGCATGGTAGTGTTTGTAGAGGTCGAACTTCTTGATTACCACGTCGGCGACCGGCTGCGACTCACCGATGGTGATGACGCGGTCCAGGTCTTCGGCCCGGCCACCCAGCTCCAGCCTGCTGCCCATCTCTTTGTCCTGGTCCAGCAGGCGGTCGGGGTCGGCTGTTTGCGGGTTGGTCGGGATGAAAACGGCGGTGGAGCGGTACTGGTTGGGCAGCAGCAAGGCCACCACCACACTCACCACGGCGGCCAGCGCCACGGCACCGGCCACAAAATATTTCCAGCGGTTGATAATGGGCCCCAGGCCCACCAGCGAGAAAGAGGGTGCAGACATACAGAAAGGAAAACCGCCGGCTCTGCCTGCAAAAATTAGTTGGGCATAAAGCGGGAAAGCGGCGGGCAAAGATAGCCGGAAAATAGCCCTTCGGACCTAATAGTGCGGCTGCCCCGGCGCGGTGCGTAGCTTTGCAGGCCGTGCGCCGCGCCCCGGGACACATTTTCAAAATCTAGCCCTCCCTTCCGCATCAAACGGTTTTTTGGCAATATCAGCTTCGTCGTCCTGCTCAACCTGCTGGTGAAACCCGGCTGGGTGGTGGTCGAAAACCTGGTGCAGGACCGGCTCGGGCACGCCACGTTTGGCCTCATCACGGCGCTCTCGGCGCTCACGCTGGTGGTGGCCGCCCTCTCCGATTTGGGCCTGACACCCTACTCCGTGCAGCGCGTAGCGGCCGAGCCGGGCTTTATGGCCGAAACCTTCCCCACGCTGCTGCCCCTGCGCGGGGCGCTCAACTTCGTGGCCCTGGCCGCCATGCTGGTGGTGGGCTGGGGGCTGGGCTACCGCGGCCCCGAGCTGGGCCTGCTGGCGGCCGTGGGCGCGGCGCTGCTGCTGGCCCAGTACGGGCAGTTTTTGCGCGGCACCCTCCAGGCTCACCAAAAATTCAATACCGACGCCGTCCTCTCGGTGGTCGAAAAATTTCTGCTGCTCGGGGCCGTGCTGGTGCTGCTGCCGGTGGGCCTCACGCTGCCGCGCTACGTAGGCGCGCGGCTGGGCGCGGCGGCCTTCACCACGGCGCTGCTCTACGGGCTGATGACGCGGTTTTTCGGCCGCGTGAAGTACCGTTGGAAAGGCCCCGTGGCCCGCACCGCCCTGCGCGCCAGCCTGCCCTTCGCCCTCATGACGCTGCTCTATGGCGTGAACGAGCGCATCGACATGGTGATGCTCGAACGCCTGGCCTCGCCCACCGAGGCGGGCTACTACGCCGGCGCCTACCGCTGGGTCGATGCCGTGATGATGTACGCCTGGACGGTGCTGCCGCTCTTTTTTGCCAAGTTCGCCAGCGTGCCGAAGGATGCCGGGGCCCAGCGCGAGCTACTGCGCTTCGGGCAGCGCATCGTCACGCTGCCGCTGCTGTTCGTGGTGGCTTTTATCTTTTTTCGGGGCGAGGTGGTGTTCTGGCAGTTCAAGCACAGCAGCCCGGCCGAAATAGCCCGTATGACACTGTGTTTGAAAATATTATTCGTCAACGTGCTGGTTCACAGTTTTTTCGCAATCTATAGCACCCTGCTCACCAGCACCACCCACGAGCGGGCCGTGAGCTGGCTGGTGGCCCTCAGCATCGCCCTCAACATTGGTCTGAACCTGGTTTTTCTGCCCAAATTCGGGGCCATCGCGGCTTCCGTCGATACCCTGATTTGCGCCGCTGCCGTATCGGTGGGCTACCTGGTGCTGGTAGCGCGGCGCACCGGCGTGGGCGTGCCCGGCCGCCTGCTGGCCCGGCTGCTGCTGTGCTTCGGGCTGCTGTGCGGGGCCTGGGCCGGCCTGCAATACGGTTTGTTCCTAAGCTGGTGGCTGGAGGCGGGCATCATGGCCGTGGTGTTCGGGCTGCTTGTGCTGGGCACGGGGCTGGTGCGCCGCAACGAAATCAGCCAGCTGCTGCCGGGGAGGGGAGTTAAGAGTTAAAAGTTAGGAGTTAAGAGTTGAAGTTGGAAGAGCAATATCCTCATCTATAGATGATTAGAGCGGTTTTCAGGTTCGTGTACACGTAGCGCGAACTTTGTAGTTCGCGCTACTGCCTGCTAGCCTCATAAGCTGTATACAAATCCGAAAACTGCTCTAACCACCAACTCTTAACTCCTAACCTTTAACTCTTAACTCAACCCCCGTGCACATCGCCGTAAATACCCGCTTTCTGCTGCCCGGCGACCACCTCGAAGGCATCGGCCGCTTCACCTACGAGACGCTGCTGCGCCTCGTGGCGCAGCATCCGGAGGTCACGTTTCACTTCCTGTTCGACCGCGCTTTCGACCCGCGCTACCTGTTTGGGCCCAATGTGGTGCCGCACGTATTGCAGCCGCCGGCCCGGCATCCGTTGCTGTACGTGGCGTGGTTTGAGGGCGCGGTGGCGGCGTGGCTGGCCCGGTACCGGCCGGCCGCCTTCCTCAGCCCCGACGGTTTCACGACGCTGAACACAAGCGTGCCCCGCGTCACGGTCATCCACGACCTGGCGTTCGAGCATTTTCCGCTCGATGTGGGCTTGCTGCAACGCAAGTATTACCACTTTTTTTCGCCGCGCTTCGCCCGCGCCTCGGCGCAGATTGTAGCCGTATCGGAAGCCACCAAGGCCGACATCGTGCAGACCTACGGCACCGCGCCCGAAAAAATCAGTGTGGCCTACAACGCACCCGCCGATTTATTTCAGCCCCAGTCAGAGCAAACCCAGCGGGAAATCCGCCGAAAATTCAGCCACGGGCAGCCTTATTTTCTGTTCGTGGGGGCCTTGCAGCCGCGCAAAAACCTGGGCAATCTGTTGCGGGCCTTCGACCAGCTTAAAGCCACCGGCGGCGCGGCCGTGGCCGATGCCCAGCTCCTCATCGTGGGCCGTAAGGCCTGGAAAGCCGGCCCCATCCTGGCTGCTTATGAGCAGATGCGCCACCAGTCGGCGGTGCATTTTACGGGCCGCGTGGCCGATGCCGAGCTGGCCGTTCTCTACGCGGCGGCCCGGGCTACGGTTTATGTTCCTTATTTTGAGGGTTTTGGAATCCCTATTGTGGAGGCTCAGGCCAGCGGCTGCCCGGTGCTCACGTCGGGCGTCAGCTCGATGCCGGAGGTGGCGGGGGCGGGCGGGGCCTTGCTGGTGGACCCGCGCGATGTAGACAGCATTGCCGCCGGGCTGGCCCGGCTGTGGAACGACGCGGACCTGCGCCGGCAGCTGGTAGCCCGGGGCCGCGAGAATCTGAGCCGGTTTTCGTGGGCGCAAAGTGCCGAAGTGCTGTGGCAGGCAATAGGCAAGGCCATCAGCCGGCCGTAGGGCCGGCCGCGGCGCGCCATGCGTTATGTAGCGCCACCCGGCCGTACTTTTGCCGGTAGTTATGGCCCGTTTGCACCCCTACAATTTCGTCCACGTTCTCCTGCCGCAGCTGGCGTGGCGCCGTCCTTTATCGGTGCGCCGCGAGTTGAGCGACCCTTACCTGGCCAAGGAGCTGCTGCATTACGTGTGGGATAAAGCGGCCGAAAACGTGGCCCCCATCGACCGCGTGCCGCCCAAAGGCCTGCGCCTGAGCTGGCACGAAGTGGCTGGCCGCGTCACGGCCCTGTTCCATATGCCCGCGCCCCAGGCCACCATGGAGGCCCATTTTTCGGCCCTGGTGTACGAAGAGGACGACGAGCCCGCCGAAACCGAAGCCGAGGAAACGCGCCCCCGCTACTTTACCCTCGAAGCCACGCTGGGCCTGAGCGGCCCCGCCGGCACACCCACCACAGTGAGCGAGTGGGCCGGCGACGTGCACCGCCACCTGGGCCGGGGCCCCGCCGGCGGCCGCTCCAACACGGCCGATGCCTTCCTCGAAGCACTGGCCACCGTGCTCGGCCCGCTGCCCGATACCCGCGTGCCCTTCATGCGCATCGCTCGTTCCTGATGGCTGCCTCGTCGTCAGCCAGGCTCGAAGCGGCTGTGCTCACGCGTCCGCCCCGGCTGCTGCACGCCCTGCTGCCCGGCTGCGAGTGGACCGGCCCGGCCACCACGCCCGCCGACGCGCCGGTCGTATACCTGACCTTCGACGACGGCCCCATTCCCGAAGAAACGCCCTGGGTGCTGGAGCAGCTGGCGATATTCAATGCCAAAGCCACCTTTTTCTGCGTGGGCGAAAACCTGGTGCGCTACCCCGAAATTGCCCGCGCCGCCCTGGCTGCCGGCCACCGTTTCGGCAACCATACCCACCAGCACCGCAGCGCCTGGGCCACCGCCCGCCCGGCTTATCTAGCCGATATTGCTGTTTGTCAGACCCACATTGATAAGCTGGTGCAAAGTTTCCCGGAAAAACCGCTCACCGCTCCCCACTCCCCACTCCCCGGTTCCCACTCTCCAATCCCCACTTTCCGCTCCCCATTCCCCGCTTCCCGCTCCTCGCTTCCGCTGTTCCGCCCGCCCTACGGCCGCCTGACCTGGCCGCTGCTGCCCACGCTGCGTCGTGATTTCAGGGTTGTCATGTGGTCGGTGCTCACGCGGGATTACGACCCCGGCCTGAGTCCGGAAAGCTGCCTGCGCTTTGCCCTGGAGGCCATTCGGGCCGGCGATGTGGTGGTGTTTCACGACAGCCGCAAGGCCAGCGCCCGGCTGCGCTTCGTGCTGCCCCGCGTGCTGACCCATCTGGCCGGGCAGGGCTTTCAATTCGCCACGCTGTGAGCTGGCTGCTGCTGAATTTTCTGCTGCTTTACCTGGGGCTTTGGCTCCTGGGTATGGCGTTCACGGCGTGGCGCTTCGCCAGTCGGCGCGGGGCCAAGGCGGCCGAAAACCTGCCCGGGCTGCTGCCCCGCGTGAGCATCCTCATCGCCGCCCGCGACGAGGAAGCAGCCCTGCCGCGCTGCCTGGCCAGCCTGCGGGCGCTGCACTACCCGGCCGAGTTGCTCGAAATCCTCGTTGGCGACGATGGCAGCACCGACCATACCGCCGCCGTGGCTGCTGCTGCCATGCAGGGTTTCGCGGGCCAGTTCCGGCTGGTTCCCATCACCGAAAACCTGGGCCAGGCGCGGGGCAAAGCCAACGTGCTGGCTCACCTGACCCGGCTGGCCACCACCGACTTCTTCTTCATCACCGATGCCGACATCAGCCTCCCCAAAACCTGGATAGCCGGCCTGCTGGCGCACGCTGCCCCGGGTGTGGGCACGGTCACGGGCATCACGACCGTGCGCGGGCCACGCTTATTCGACCAATTGCAGGGCATCGACTGGCTGCTCTCGCTAAGCATGGTGCAGGTGGTAAGCGACCTGGGCCGCCCCGTCACGGCCATGGGCAACAACATGCTGGTAACCCGTGCCGCCTACGAAGCCACCGGCGGCTACGAGGCACTGCCCTTTTCCGTGACCGAAGATTTTGCCCTGTTTCAGGCCGTGCTGGCGGCGGGGTTCGGCTTCCGGCAGGTGTTTCAGGCCGATATCCGTGCCGATTCACTGCCGATGCCTACATGGGTGGCGCTGCTGCGGCAGCGCAAGCGCTGGCTGCGCGGGGTGGCCGGGCTGCCGCTGCGCCTGCGGCTGGAGCTGTTGTTTTTCAGCGGCTTCTGGCCGGCGCTGGCGGGCGTGGCGGCGCTGTCCGGGCCGGCGGTGGCACTTGGGTTGTGGGGTGCTAAAGTGCTGGTGCAGGGGGTATTGGCGGCGAATGCGCATCGCCGGGCCGGGCTGCGGCTGCGCTGGTGGCTGCTGCCGTTGTTCGAGCTGTACACGCTGGGGATAACGGCAGCCATTCTGGTATTCCAGCTGAGTGGTGGGAAGGTGGTGTGGAAGGGGAGGAGCTATGAGTAAATGTTAGACTCCTGAATCTACAACGAAGTAGGGTGCGGGGCAAGCCCCGCACCCTACTTCTCCACCACCACCAGCGCGATATTTACCAGGTCGGTAGCCTCATTGGGCCGCATTTCGGGGGAAGGGTTGATGCCCACTTTATTGGGGTCGAACTGGCCCTGCTGGGCCAAGATACGCTGCGTTTCCATCAGCTTGGCCCGGCTGAAGTCTTCGCCCGAGCGCAGTGGAATTAGCCTGAGTAGCGCGGCCGTGGGCGTATTGGTGTTGCCCGTGATGGTGATATGGCCAAGCTGAGCTTTGCGGCCTTCGGATATGTTGAAGGCCAAGTCGGTGGTGCCGTCGGGCTGGCGGGTGGCTTTGGGCGTTGCCGAGAAAAACAGGTAGCCGTGGTCCATGTAGCGCGAGGTAATATCGCCGCCTTTGGGGTCGAAGCTCAGGCGGCGAACCACGGTGGCGGAATCGTAGGCATCGCCGGATTTGAGGCCCAGTGCCTGGCTCAGCTCGGCCGCCGACAGGTAGGTGTTGCCCTGCCAGCTGATGCGGCCAATGCGGCCCGCTGCGGGCGCAACGGATGAATTAGCCGGAGTACCGGCCGGAGCCGCTGGTTCCGTAGCCGGTGAGCCGACGCAGGCCGTGGCCGCCCAGGTGAAGGCGAATACGGGCACAATGAGCAGAAAACGAAGCTTTTTCATGGGAGAGGAAGTTGGTTGAGTGAGCATCTGAATTCGGAGAAAAATTTGTTTGTGGGCGAAGGCATGGACCAAGGCAAAGGGCAGCTGCTGCGCCGCCAGCTTTATCAGCAGCTCGCCGTAGCGGGTGGGGTCGTACCCGGCAGGGTCGTACCCGGCAAGACTGGCCTGGGTGCGGGCCACGGCGGCATCAGCCAGATACTCGTGCACCACTTTCAGCTGCCGGCCGAGGTAGGGCACGGCGGCATTGAACCAGAAAACCACGCCCAGCGCCTCCACCAACAATAAATCAAGCGTGTGGCGCTGCCGTACGTGCACCTGCTCGTGTAGCAGGAGCTGCTCGCGCTCGGCCGGGCTCAGCGCCTCGTGCAGCGGCGACAGAAAGACGTAGCGCCCGAAGGAAAACGCCGGCAGGCCAGGCGTGGGCAGGTGCACAATGGCGAAGGTGCCCGCATCGGTCTGCGGGTTTTGCCGGGCCAGCTGGCGCAGCGCCCGCACGTTGCGCACCGCCATTGCCAGCTTATAAAGCGCCTCCAGCGCATAAATACTCACGGCTCCGACGAGAAATAGCGCCACCCAATCCGGCCCGCTGGCCGTGGGTGCGGCTGCCGCGTGGGCCAGCGGCGCATTCAGTTGCCAGCCGAGGCGGAGCGGCAGCCCGGCCATGGCCGGCGCGGCTGCCGGGTTGGCCAGCCAGGCCGCCAGCCCTGGAAAGGCCACCAGCGGAATCACCACGCTCACGGCCAGCGCGCCCAGCAGATACGCCCGGTTCCAGGCAAAATAGGTGAGGCCGGCCAGCAGCAGGCGGTAGGCCAGGGCAAATATGGCCAGGCAAAAGCTGGCTTCGGCCAGGTAGAGGAGGAGGCTAGTGAGCATCGCCGTCGGGCTTGGAAGAGTTTTCGGAATCGTGGAGCAGGTCGAGCAGCTGCTGCTTTTCGCGCTGGCTCAGGGTTTCCTCCACCATGAAGGACACCAGCGCCGTGGGCGAATTGTCGAAATACTGCGCCAGCATGCGCTTCAGGCTGGAAGCTCGGTACTCCATCTTGCTGATGAGCGGGAAGTACTCATACGTCTTGCCATAGGCCTTGAAGCCCACGTAACCCTTGCGCTCCAGAATGCGCACCACCGACGAAATGGTGTTGTAGGGCGGCTTAGGGTCGTCGGGCAAATGGTCGATAACGTCCTTGATGAATGCCTTCTTCAGCTTCCACAGCGCCTGCATGATGCGCTCTTCGGTTTTGGTTAATTCTTCCATGTGTCAAATGTATAACGGATAAATCAGTTTCAAAACTTATCATTCAGTTTTGAAACTGATTTATCCGTTAATAGCCGTTTTCAGGCCCGCCGTTTGCTTTTTGCGGCGGAAAATTATTGCCGGCCCGCGCCTTCGCCCGACCTTTGCATTCCTATGCACATCACCGATTCGCACGCCCACCTCTACTCCGAGCAGTTCCGGCCCGACCGCCTCGATGCCCTGCGCCGCGCCCAGGAGGCCGGCGTACGCACCATCGTCATGCCCAATATCGACCACAGCAGCATCGATGCCATGCTGGAACTGGAAGCGGAGGCCCCGGAAACCTGCTTTGCCATGATGGGCCTGCACCCGTGCTCCGTCACGCGCAATTTTGAGCAGCAACTGTATGAGGTAGAAACCTGGCTCGACCGCCGGCCCTTTGCCGCCGTGGGCGAGGCCGGACTCGACCTGCACTGGGATAAAACCCTACTGGCCGAGCAGCAGCAGGCCCTGAAAATTCAGCTCGACCTGGCCAAAAAGCACCGCCTGCCCATTGTGCTGCATACCCGCGAGGCCTTCGCCGAAACCGTGGCGCTGGTGGAGGCCGCGCAGGACGGCACGCTGCGCGGCGTGTTTCATTGCTTCTCCGGCACCCCCGAGGAAGCGGAGCAGGTTATTAAGCTGGGGTTCAAGCTGGGTATCGGCGGCGTGGCCACATTCAAGAACGGCGGGGCCGACAAGGTGCTGCCTGGCATCGGGCTGGAGCATCTGCTGCTCGAAACCGACTGCCCGTACCTGGCGCCGGTGCCACACCGGGGCAAGCGCAACGAGCCGGCCTACCTGCCGCTGGTGCTGCGCCGGGTGGCGTCGTTGCTGGGCCTGCCCGAGGCGGAAGTGGCCGAAGCCACCACGCGCAACGCGGCGGCGCTGTTCAATTTGTGATGACTGTCCAGGTAGTGATAAACATAGCAAAAAAGGTCGTCATGCTTCGGCTGCGCTCAGCATGACGACCTTACTTATCGGCTGATGCTACTACTACGCGGTGCGCTCCAGGCTGGTGAGCAGGGTTTCAATCTGGTCGGAGAAAACATTGACCTGTTCGAGTCCGGCGCGGGCTTCTTCGAGGTGGCCGCGCTGGTAGCGGGTGGCTAGGTCCTGGCCGGTGTTCAACATGCGCTGAAGCACATACTCCAGCTCGCGCACGGCGGGCTGGCCGGCGGCCTGGGGCTTGAGCACGGTTTGAATCCATTGGCCCAGCGGGTTTTCGGCCAGGGAAAAAAGGGCTGGCTCGGCTTCGCGCACGCCGTAGAGCACCGAGCGCAGCCGCGACTTAAAGAGCACCTGCTTCACGCGGGCCTGCTGAAAGTCGAACGAAGTAAGAGGCATACTGGGGCTAAAAAAAGGCGGGCAGAAAGGACCATAAAGATACGCCGGTTTTAGCCGGCCGTAGCATCGCCGAGGGCGCGGGCGGAGGCTTCGCGCACTTGTTCCAGGGCTTGGCGGGCCTTCACAAGCTCGGTAACTTCGAAAGTAAAAACCATGATGCCGGCCGGCTCGCCGTTTTCGCGGAGCTGCTGGTAGATGAAGTTGAAATACGAATCGCGCGGTGACTGTCCGGGCTCGCGCTGCAGCTGAATGCTGAGCTGGCGGTGCGGAAAAAGCTGCTGGTAGGCCGGGTTCACAAACTCGAAGCGGTGCTCGGGGCCGCGGGCAATTGTAATCATGGCCGGGGGCTGGGCTCAGGCCACGGCCAGGCCGCGCTCCAACGAAAGGAGCAGGGTGTCGAGATGTGGGCAGCGAAGGTGTTGATTTCGTCGAGGCCGGCGCGGGCTTCCTCAATATGGCCGCGCTGGTAGCGGGTGGCCAGGTCCTGGCCGGCGCGCAGCATCTGCTGCACGGTACGGTCGAGCTCGCGCACCTCGGGGTGGGTGCCGTGCTGGGGCTGTAGCACGGTGTGCAGCCACTGGCCCAGCGGGTTTTCCTGGGGCGAAAAGAGGCTGGATTCGGCCTCCCGCACGCCGTAGAGCACGGAGCGCAGCCGCGACTTAAAGAGCACCTGCTTCACGCGGGCCTGCTGAAAGTCGAACGAAGTAAGAGGCATAAATAGGGAGAAGTAAAAATAAAAGAGCGGCTCCGGGAGCCGGCAAATGGCGGGTGAGGAGCCGCCCGCCACGCCAATGGTTGCGGATGGCCTACCACAAATCAGGCCAAGGGTGCGGCCGAGCCGGCATCGCGGAGCTTTTCGAGGACCTGGCGGGCGTGCACGAGGTCGGTGACTTCAAACGAAAACACGACAATGCCAACGGGCTGCCCGTTTTCGCGGAACTGCTGATACGTTGAATTGAAATACTGGTCTTCTGCGGCCCCCAAAAGCCGAATGGGCACTTCGTTGCCGTGGTACGTTTCGCCCGACTGATACACGTGGTCGAGGAGGGCGATGAAGCCCTGCTCAACTACTTCGGGCAATGCTTCGGCTACCGTGCGGCCCAGCAGGGGGCGGTTGCCGAGAATATGCTGATAGGGTGGGTTCACAAACTCGTGGCGGTGCTCGGGGCCGCGCAGGATGCAAATGGCCGCCGGGGCCTGCGTAAACAGGCTTTCGTAGGTTTCGCGCTGGTTTTCGGCTTTCTGAAACTGCTGGTAGGCCTGCTCGGAGAGGGCGGCCTGCTGCTCGTTGGCTTCGAGCAGCTCTTCTACCATAAGTTTTTGCTCGTGGATGTCGGTATTGCAGCCCACCCACATCTGAATCTGGCCGTCGGCCCCCAGGCGGGGCACGCCCGTGGCCAGGTGCCAGCGGTAGCTGCCGTCGTGCCGGCGCATGCGGTATTCGGTCTGGTAAGAGGTGCCCTGGTCGCGGGCGGCTTGCCACCGCGCGGTGGTGGTGGGCAAATCATCGGGATGCAGGTCTTCCACCCAGCCCCAGCCCAGCGTGTCGGCCAGCGCCCGGCCGGTAAAACCGGTCCAGCGGGTGTTAAAGAACTCGGCTGTGCCATCGGGGCTGGTGGTCCACACCATCACCGGAAGGCTTTGCAGCATGAACTGGTTGCGTTGCCGCGTTTCGTCGAGGACTTTTTGGGCCTCGGCGGCGGCCCGGCTGGTGCGGTGCGCTTCGGTCACATCCTGCGGCATTAGCAGGATGTATTGCAGCTGGCCCTGGGCATCGAGCAGGGGGTAGTGCGTAACCTGCCAGTACCGTTCCTCGGTGCCGCCGCCCAGCTCGGCGGGGCGTTCGAGGTCGTAGCGCAGCAGGGGCATGGTGTCGGGGAGCAGGGTGCGGCGCACCTGCTCGTGCGAGGCGTGCAGGTCGCGCTGGCTTTCGGGGGCCGAGGGGTAGGCGTCGAAAATGTTGCGTCCCACGGCCTGCGCGCGCGGTAGCAGCGACACGCCGACGTGCTGGTCGGAATTGTCGAGCACGGTGCCGTCGGGGGCCAGCAGCAGGTAGGCACCGGGGAGGGCGTGAAACAGGGCGCGGTAATCGATGGGCAGGGAAATATCAGCCATGAAGCGTACTAAATGCAATGATGCCGCAAACTTGGGCGGGTGGTGATGATGATGCCGTGAAGATAGATAATGACCACCGGAGTCAGCCTTCGGGAGAGAAGCGGCTTGGCGGACTGTTTGTTTGGGGCTGGATGAGGGGCCGTAGGCGGGAGTACGAGGCGCGGGTAATTGCGGTTAGCATTATCCGGTTTTTGCGGTGGGCGCTCCGGTCGGACCGCCCTAAGCGGTCCGACCGGTTGTCGTTGTTATGGCCGTCGTTCATCCTTCGACGGGTCGGCCCGCAACCCCGCCTGGCGGACAGCTGGCAAAAAAGTCAACAGCCCGCGCCAACGGTTCATCCCCCTCATCCGACGGTTCGGCAACGGGAAGTTGAGGCCGGGGCCGCCCGCGGGCACCTTTGAGCCATCAAACTGCCCGCCGCCATGAAAACTTCGCTACTCCCGCTACTCCCGCTACTCCCGCTACTCCCGCTGCTCCCGCTGCTCCTGCTGCTCCTGCTGCTGAGCCCCGCCCCCGCCGCCTTTGTCCAAACTGCGCCCAGTGCTAAAACTCACCAGCTCACCAACTCACCTCAAAGGCATCGCGCGCGATGCCGCCGGCCAGCCCCTGCCGGGCGTGAACGTGTTCCTGAAAACCACCTTCGACGGAGCCAGCACCGACTTGCTGGGCCGCTTCGATTTCCGCACCGACCGCGCCGCCGGTTCAGGGGTGCTGGTGGTGAGATTCATCGGCTATGTGCCTAATGATCTGCTGTTTAGACTGGGAAAAGGCCCGATTTTCCCGCCCAATATTAAGCTGAAGCTGAACCCTGCCGCCCTCGGCGATGTGGTGGTGACGGCCGGGGCCTTCGAGGCCAGCGACACCAGGCGCGGCACCCTGCTCAAGCCCCTCGACATCGTGACTACGGCTGGGGCCCTCGGCGACGTGGCTGGGGCCCTCAATGCCCTGCCCGGCACCACGCGGGTGGGCGAGGACGGCAAGCTGTTTGTGCGCGGCGGGGCGGCCTCGGAAACCAAGTACTACATCGACGGCCTGCCCGTGCAGACGCCCTACGGCGGCGCGGTGCCCAACGTGGCGGCCCGGGGCCGGTTCTCGCCCTTTCTGTTCAAAGGGCTGGTGTTCAGCACGGGCGGCTACTCGGTCGAGTACGGGCAGGCGCTGAGCGCCGTGGTGGTGCAGAACTTGACGGATTTGGCCCCCGAAACGCAGTCCAGCATCTCGCTGATGAGCGTGGGCGGCAGCCCTGGGACGGACCAGACGCTGGGAGCGCACCTTCGTAGCCGTGAGTGCCGACTACACGAATCTGGCTCCTTACTACAAACCTCATGCCCCAGAATCTGGGCTGGGATAAGGCTCCGCTGGCCTTGGGCGGCTCGCTGAAAGTGGTCCACAAAGTAGGGGAAGCTTACACTCCCAATTCCGTGTCAACATTCCAGTTAGCCAGCCGGCCCGTGTGGCTGGTAGCGCCAGGCTAGGTACACGGCCCACACGGTCATCAGCGTATTGACCATAATGAAAATGCCCATGAGCCCGAACAGGATGCCGTTGAGCGGGGTGCTGGCGTTGTAGTGTGAGGTGGTGCCCCGGGCGGCCTGCGTAAAAATCACGGCCTGCTCTACCAGCATGCTCAGGGCTACGCAATGGTATAGGTGCCCGCCGTGGCCACCGCCCCGGTCCTGCTCTACCAGCATACTCAGGGCTACGCCCCCGCTCAGCAGCAGCACGCTGCGTTGGGCGGCGGCGGGCAGGTCGGCCAGCAGCCAGCCCAGCGTCCAGGCAAAGGCCGTGATGGAGAGGGCAAACTTCAGCGGCTTGAGCCAGACCGGTGCGCCGGCCACCAGGCGGTGGTCGATGAACAGTAGCGCCAGGGCAGCACGGCCAGGGCCACGTTCGCCCAGCCGGTCCAGGACAGGGCGGGGTTCACGCGGTGCAGCACGCGCAGGGCCTCGCGCACCGGACCAGCGGTTGGGCTGAGCGGCGAAAAAACAGCGGACGAAAGCAAGGCGGTTTTCATGAGGTCAGCGAATTGAAATCAGAAAAAAATAACCAGAATGAAAGAGGTTAACAATTTGATAACCAGACATCCGTTGGCGGAAGCGGATACCGCTGCCGCACCCCGAAATACAGCAGCAGCCCCACCGGCCCAAACAGGAACGTGAGCAGCAGGCAGGGTATCAGCAGCCCGTGCGGCATACCGCGCCGCTGCGCGTCACGCACTTCCCAGGCCCCCGTCCACATATCGAAGCAGAGGTAGTGTACCCAGCCAGCCAGCAGCGCCCATGGGTCGCGGAACAGCGCCGCCACGGCATCCAGCGACTGAAAGCCGCCCTCGCCGCCGTGCGGCCCTGCGTAGTGCGCCGCGATGAGCACCGCGTAAGCAGCGGCCAGTAGCAGCGGCAGCGCCCCGCTTAGCACCACGGCGCGGGTGACGCGCCAGCGCGGGGCCGGTACCAGCAGCGCCCAGCCCAGCAGGGCCACGGGGTTGGCGAGGGAAAACAGGAAATCGGACGTGAGCATGGGGCTGAAGCGAAGAAGTTGGGCCAAATCTAGTAGCCCGGCCGGCGGACGGGCCAGCTATTTCGGGGCGAAGCGGCGAAACAACCGGGTGAAACGGCGGCTGTGGCCGGGTGAAATCCCCGACCTTTGCCAGCGGTCGGTTTTTTGGATGTGCTATGCTCTGGTTGTTACGCGTTGTGTGGTTGAGTGTAGTCCTGCTGCCGGTGGGCGCGTGGGCGCAGTCGGCACCGCCGGCCCGGCCCGATTCGGTGAAAGGTCGGCCGGCCGTGGCGCGCCTGGCCCGCAACCGCTTCGTGGTGCAGTACGACTCGCGCTACTCCATTCTCAACCACCACCTCACCACCATCAACGGCCTCAAGCTGGGCATCGAGTTCAAGAGCCGCTTCCGGACCGGGGCGGCCATCTACTTCCTGAGCACCGGCGTGCCCTCGCGCCAGGCCAAGCCCGACAACGCCGCCGAAGATGCCGACGCCGAAATCCGCTTCCGCTACCTGGCCGCCTACGCCGGCTACGTGCTGCTCGAAAACCGTCGTTGGGAGCTCAGCGCCAACATGCAACTGGGCCTGGGCTCGGCCTACGTGCTCTACGAAGCCGACGATGGCGACCTCGACAAAACGCCCCGCGATTTTATGGGCATCGTGGAGCCCACACTGGCCGCGCAGTACCGGGTGTTTCGTTGGGGCGGCATTGGCACGGGCCTGGGCTGGCGGCAGCCGGTGTTCGTGCCCATCGCCATCCAGAAAGAGCTGAATGGGCCGGTATTTTACCTGCGCGCCAACCTGTTTCTGGGCGAATTATTCAAGGTGATGAAGGATAAAGAGCCGCTCTTCACCCAAACCAACATGCGCTAAGCTGAGCGCCAGTTTTCGCGCTGCGCGCCTACTGGCCCGTGCTGTAGGCGAAGCCCACCGAGAGCGTGGCGTTGGCCCGGGCGCGGTTCTGCACCACCACGCTTTCGTAGGAATACGTGTAGGCCAGGTTCAGGGCCAGGTGCTGGTAGAGCTTGAAGGCCAGCACCGTGGCGCTGTTGAGGCGGTAGTCGCCGCCGGAGTCGCGCAGGCTGGGCTGATAAAAAAATAGCTCCGACGCGCTGAACACACCCCGGTTCAGGCGCATCTTGAGGCGGGTGGAGTTGCGCACTACGTGCCGGGAAAAATCGGACTCGGTATTGTAGTCGGTTTGCTCGTTGAGCAAGAATGTGCTCAAGGCCAATGTGTTGTTGGTGCTGTCGGCGTATAGCTGGTAGCCCACGCCGCCGCCCGTTACCACGCGCCGCGTGATGGCGCGCAGGTTGCTGGTTTCGAACTCGCCCAGCGCGTAGAACTTCCACCGGCGAATGCGGTAGTCGGGGGTGCTGAGCAGCAGTAGCTCGCGCTCGCGCAGTGCCCCGTCCTGCCGGCCATAGCTGTAGGTGAAGGCCGCCGGAAACTGCCAGTGCCCTGTAGTGAAGCCGCCCGTGTGGCTGGTGTTGAAATATATCCGTTCCACCGTGCCCGTGGTGTAGAGGCCGGTGAGGGCCGCCGTGTAGCGCACGCCGGTGCCGTCCATATTATAGGTTTCAAACTCGGCCGAGGGCAGCCCGGCCGGCGGCGGCGCCATATTGCCCGCGCCGTTCACCACCGCCGAATCGGGCGTAGCGGTGCCGGCTGGTTTCTGGTCCTGGGCCCGTGCTGCCGGGCTGGCCAGCAGCCCCAATAACCCTAACAGCAGCCCATAAGAAAATCGAAATTTCATCAACTTACAGGGTGCGTAGCGTGGCCGTCCGGTTGAGCTTACCCGTGGCCGTTAGCAGAAATTCGGGCACGTAGGTAAGCTGCCGGGGCTGCTCGTAGCGCCCCAGGCGTGCCGCCAGCAGGGCTTTCAGCCGGATTTCCTGCTCGGGCGCCAGCGCCGGGCCTTCGATGAAAGCCGTCACGGTCTGGCCCAGGCGCTCGTCGGGCTGGCCGGCCACAAAGCAGCGGCGCGGCGTCCCGATTTCGGCCAGCGCCACATCCAGCACCAGCTCCACTTTCTCGGCGGGCACCTTCACGCCGCCCGAGTTTATTACGAAATCGGCCCGGCCCAGCCACTCAAACGTGTGCGCGTCGAGCAGCTGTACCACGTCGTTGGTGATGATGAGCTGGTCGTCGGTCACGTCGCCGCGCAGCGTGAGGCAGCCGCGTTCATCCTGCCCCGCCGCAATGCCCGTGAGTACCCGGAAGCTGGTAGCGGCGTGCGGCCCGTTCAGGCGGCGCAGGGCTACGTGGGAGCAGGTTTCCGTCATGCCATAGGTGAGCCACGCGGCGGCTTTCACGGGTTGCACTTCCTGTTGCAGCGCGGCATCGGCGGGCGCGCCCCCCACCAGAAACGACTTCATTTTATCGAGCCGGGGCGCGTGGCCGGCCGCCAGCACGGCTTTCAGCTGCAGCGGCACGAAGGCCGAAAAATCAAATTCCGCAGCGGCGGCTACGTAGGCAAATGGGTCGGCGTGCGGCTCCACGATGGTGAGGTGCAGGTTGCGCTCCAGCCCGCGCACCAGCATCATCATCCCGCCGATGTACTCGCAGTTGAGGCAAACCAGCGCCCGGTCGCCGGGGCCGAGGTCGAAGAAATCGGCCGTGCGGCGGGCCGACGCTTCCAGCTGCCGCCGCTGTAGCGTGATGGCCGAGGGCGTGCCCGTGCTGCCCGAGGTGTGCAGCACAAATTCCTGCGTGCCGTTCAGCCACTGCCGGACAAAATTCAGCACCTTGGCCTCGTAGCCGTTCAAGGGCACATCGAGCTGGGCGGGGTATTGGCGGATGGCCGCGTAGGTGAATTCGCGGCCGTTGAGCAGGAGGGAGGTGGGAAGTAAATCGGAAGCCATAACAGTCAAAATAAAGGCCGGTGGCTGGGGCCTCAAGCCAGCAGCCACCGCTGATACGTCTCGGCCGAAGGCCGCGTTTGCCAGCCCAGCGCCAGCAGCACCGCCCCGCAAAGAACGAGGTCGAGCGGCTTGTGGCTTATGACGTACGACGCAAGCAAGGGCAGGGCCAGCAGGCCCAGCAAGCTATTGCGCAGCAGCGCACGCCCTTGGTAAATGCGCAGATTTTCTTCGGCCGGCCGGCGCACATTGGGCCGCAGGTAGCGCGAAACCACAAACAGCAGCCCGCCCACTACCGGCAGCAGCGCCAGGAGCCCCAGCAAAACCGGCCACGTAGTGAGGGCCGGTTCCAGGGTTGGCCCCACGGCCATCCGGCCGCTGGCCCCCAGCATTCCCCCGCCCATCAAAAGGCCCTGCACGGGGTATTGCAGCCAATGCCACCGCCGAATGCGCCGGATATTCAGGTGAAAATCAGCAGTAGTCATAGCCGTGAAATGGGGGAGGTATTCGCGTTGCTTCAACAGCCCAACTGCCCATAAGTATTGCAGGCTGCGGGCCAGCATGGGAGCGGAGTTGGGACGATGCCTGGACTCGGGATGTAAGGGCTACTCGAACTTGCGCAGCCCCAGCCAGCCGCCGCCGTTGTACACCTCGGCAAAGCCCTGTTTTTGCAGGATGCCGCGCGCCGCCGCACTGCGCATGCCCGAGGCGCAGCAGGTAATCACGGGCATGGTCTTATCGAGCTTGCCCAAGCCGGCGGGCAGGGTGTCGAGGGGCAGGTTGAGCGACTTTTTGAGGTGGCCGCCCTGGTATTCGCCCTTGCTGCGCACATCGATAATAGTGGCCCCGGCCGCGATGAGCGCGCCCAGGTCTGGCCCCGGCTTCCGGCCGAATAGTTTTTTCAGGAAGTCCATCATGCGGCGAAGATAGGTCGGGAAAAGGCGGGCATTCCCCGCTCCAAACAACCGGAAAAGTGCACGCCTGACTTGGCTTTATCCTTCAAAAAGTGTAACTTACTGCCAACGAACTAATTCCCACCGCCATGAAACCTGAACTCGTCACCCCGGTAATTGCCCCTTCCGTGCCCGTCCGCTTCGAGGCTCACCCCGCTAATGAGCGGCCGGCCGTTACCCCCGCCAAGGTCCTGAAAAAAGCCCGCAAGCGCGAGCGGCTGCGCTTCTTCCTGGCCTGGTGCGCCGGCTGTCGGTTCATGAGCGGCAGCTTCTAAGGGTTTGGTTGGTGAGGGCGGTAATGCCAATGAAGCTGTTTAGGAATTCCAACAATACCAGACCGTCATTCCGAGCGCAGCCGAGGAATCTCGCTCGAGGTGGCTTGGGTATCGTTCACCGATTCACGCGAGATTCCTCGGCTGCGCTCGGAATGACGGTCTTGCTATTTTCGGGTACTTCCTAAACAGCTTCTATATCAAAAAAAACGCTCATAGCGCAAGCTATGAGCGTTTTTGTCAGGCTGCGGGAACGCATGTCAGCCACCGGTTACGGAAATTTTGGAAATTTCGAAAAGTCGGGCTGGCGCTTCTCCATGAAGGCTTCGCGGCCCTCCTTGGCCTCGTCGCTGAGGTAGTAGAGCAGCGTGGCGTTGCCGGCCAGCTCCTGAATGCCGGCTTGGCCATCGAGCTCGGCGTTGAAGCTCGATTTGAGCATACGCAGCGAGAGCGGGCTTTTCTGAAGGATTTTGTGGCACCAGGCCACGGTGGTTTCTTCCAGCTTATCGAGGGGTACCACTTTGTTCACGAGGCCCATATCGAGGGCTTCCTGGGCGTCGTACTGGTCGCAGAGAAACCAGATTTCGCGGGCCTTCTTCTGGCCCACCACGCGGGCGAGGTAGGAAGCCCCGAAGCCGCCGTCGAACGAGCCCACGTTGGGGCCGGTCTGGCCGAAACGGGCGTTGTCGGCCGCAATGCTCAAATCGCACACCACGTGCAGTACGTGGCCGCCGCCAATGGCCCAGCCCGCCACCATGGCAATGACCGGCTTGGGAATGGAGCGGATGATTTTCTGCAGTTCCAGCACGTTGAGGCGGGGCAGGGTGTCCTCGCCCACGTAGCCGCCGTGGCCGCGCACGCTCTGGTCGCCGCCCGAGCAGAAGGCTCGGCCGCCCTCGCCGGTGAGGATAATCACGCCGATATCGGTGCGGTCCTGGCACATGCGCATGGCCTCAATCATCTCCTGCACCGTGAGCGGCGTGAAGGCGTTGTGCACCTGCGGCCGGTTGATGCTGATTTTGGCGATGCCGCCAAACTGCGTGAAGAGAATTTCTTTGAACTCCTTAATCGGGGTCCAGCTAATGGGTTCACTCATGGGGAGAGAATATTGGATGGAAAAGTACGGTCATGCAGAGCGCAGCGAAGCATCTTGCCCGCCGTCACTAATTCAATCGATTGGTTTACTTACTGCGGGCAAGATGCTTCGCTGCGCTCTGCATGACGTTCAGTTGGTTAATATTTAGGCAAAAGCAGCTTTCACCGCCGCTCGGTATTCCTCAAAAAACGCCGCGTTGGTCTTCGAGTCGGTGAAGACTTCCAGAATGGCCGCGCCGGTTTCGGCTGCAAAGAAAACCGGTAGCGCGGCTTCTAGTTCTTCAAACGATGAAACCGGGAAGTAGCGTAGGTTAAAATCCTTGGCCGTATTCTCGGCCGTGAGGGCCTGGCGCGTTTCAAAAAACTCCTCCAACTCCGGCTGCTGGCGCGGCCCATCGATGATACGGAAGATGCCGCCGCCGTGGTTGTTGAACAGCACCACCCGCAGGTTGGGCGTGGGGTAGTTGTGCCAAAAAGCGTTGCGGTCGTAGAAAAACGCCACATCGCCGGTCAGCAGCACTACCGGCCGCTCCGGCTGGGCCAGGGCCGCGCCCACGGCCGTGGAATTGCAGCCATCGATGCCGCTGGTGCCCCGGTTGGCAAAAACTTCAATTTGCCGGCCTTGCGGGATGCCGAGGATGTTGGCGTAGCGCACGGCCATACTGTTGGCCAGGTGCAGAGCCGTGGTTTCGGGCAGCGCCGCCAGCGCGTGGCGGAAGGCTGAAAATTCGTTGAAGGGCTGGGTTTCGTCCGTAAAAAAACTGTTGATGAATTCGGAAGACTGCTGATTTGCACGACGCCAAATCTTGCCATACGGCATGGCTTGCACGCGCAATTCCTTGGAGAATTCGTGCGCGAAATCGCTCAAAAAAATAAATGGACTGGTGCGAACAACTTTTGTTAGGGAGCGAAATACGTCGGCTACCTGACCGCCATACGGCTGAAGATGCCATTGCTGCTCCGCTGGATATTTACGCAGATATAATTTCAGCGATTTTGATATCAACGACTTCCCTAAAGTAATTAGCAGGCCTGGACGTAATGATTCCCGAAATTCCTCATTAGCACTGCTAAGAAAAATATCCTGCGACAAGACGGTCGGGATGTTTGCCGAGAGGTTGCTAATAGAATCTGCAACTACAATAGCTCCAGACTGATGCGCAAAATGCTTAAGGGCTTCAGCCAGCGAAGAGTCGCTGATATGCTGGCCAACGACAACCAGAATGCGGTTTAAAAGGTCATTGTAAGGCGGCGCTGTATGAGCCTCCGCATAAAATGTATTGGAAGGCACATCTGCATCATCCCGAATAATTTTCACATCCTGCTCAAATCGAATTTCCTCGCCCGCCTTCGGATAAAATGGTTCGCGCAACGGCACGTTCACCTGTACCGGGCCAGCGGGCGCTGCCTGCGCCAGATTAATCGCCTCATTTACAATGCGCGCCGAATACCACTTGGCATCGGGATGCGCGGTTTCTACCGGAAACTCAAACGCGCCCTTGGCGTGGGCACCGTACAAATTGTGCTGGCGGATGGTCTGCCCATCGAGCTGGTCAATCCATTCGGGCGGGCGGTCGGCGGTGAAAATCACCAGCGGAATCTGCTGGAAAAAGGCTTCGGCCACGGCCGGCGCGTAGTTCAGTCCGGCCGTTCCTGACGTGCACACCAGCGCCACCGCCCGCCGTTGCGCCTGCGCAATGCCCAGGCCGATGAAGGCGGCGGCCCGCTCATCGGGCACCACGCGCACGTTCAAACCGGGGTGGCGGGCAAAGGCCAGCGTGAGCGGGGCCGAGCGCGAACCCGGCGACAACACTACGTCGGTAATGCCGTGGCGGGCGCAGATTTCGGCGATGTTATAAACGGCCTGCATGATGGAATTAAAAATTAAAAATGAAGAATTAAAAGTTGAGTTGAATATGTGAAATGGGCCTTTTCAACGGGTAATAAACACGGCCATTCTTAATTTTTAATTCTCAGTTTTTAATTCAAAACAGCGCCCACGGTTTGCATCTTCATCTCCGTCTCCTGCCATTCGCGCGTCGGGTCCGAGTCGACGGTGAGGCCGGTGCCGGCGTAGAGGATGACCTCGGTGGCGCGCACCTGCAGGCAGCGCAGGTTCACGAAGAGGCGGGCGATGCCGGGCGCGGCCACGTTCACCGGACCCAGAAAGCCGCTGTAGTAGGCGCGGTCGTAGCCCTCGTGGCGGCGCAGGAAATCGAGCGCGGCCGTTTTGGGCATGCCGCCCACGGCCGAAGTCGGGTGCAGCAGGCGCAGCATGTCGGTGCCCAGCGCGGCGGCGTTGGGCACGTTTTGCAGGTCGACTTCAAAGTCGGTGCGCAGGTGCAGGAGCTGGCCGGCCGCCACGGTGCGGGGGCCGGTTTCGTGGTACTCGCGCAGCCGCAGCTGCTTGAAGCAGCTCACGATGTAGCGGGCCACCAGGGCCTGCTCCTCAATCTCCTTCTGCCGCCAGATGGCATCCTGGGGCCGCGTGCCCGGCACCAGCGGCTGCGTGCCGGCTAGCGCCATGGTATGAAACTGCCCATCGGCCGTGACTTCGGCCAGCACTTCGGGCGAGGCCCCCAGCCAGGTGCCCACGCCCGGCACACTCACCAGCGATACAAACGCGCGCGGGTACTTCTCGCTCAGGTCGGCAAACGCGGTCAGCGGGTCGAAATCCGACGGCAGGGGGCGGCAGGCAGCGCGCGAGCTCACCACCTTCATCACTTCCCGGGCCTCGATGGCGGCCACGCCGCGCCGTACCAGGGCGGTGTATTCGGCTTCGGTGGCGGTGGGCGGCGCGGGCTGGGTGCCGTAGTGCCAGCCCAGTCCGGCCGGCGTGGGCAGCGCCAGCCAGGCCGTGAGGTTGGGCACCAGCGCGCGGGCGGCGGGGGCCACGGCCACGGCCTCGGGCTGGGCCAGGTCGTAGCGCACGTCGGCGGGTAGGAACAGGGCCGGGTTGTGGTCCGAGTCGCGGAAAGGAAAAAACGCAAAGCCGGCCGGCGCGTGGTCGTCCAGCGCCGGGGGCAGGCCGGTGTACGCGGCTTCGAGCGAGCGGGCTATCAGCAGCTGCGGCTGCGCGGCCCCGGGCTCGCGCCACAGCGCCAGCGGCCGGCCCGTGCGCAGCGCCCCGGCCACGAGGTGGCGCAGCCGGGCGGGCGCATCGAGGCCGACGGCGCTGGCCGGCCAAGGCAGCAGGCGGTAGTCGGGCCGCACCATTTAGGGAGCTGGCTGGGGCTTGGGCGCGATGTCGACCACGGCCATGGTAATGCGGCTGATGCACACCAGCGCCCCCGTTTCTTCGTGCGTAATGCGGATTTCCCACACCTGCGTGCTGCGGCCGATGTGCACCGGCGTGGCGCGGCCGGTTACCCAGCCGTCGCGCACGCCCTTGAGATGGTTGGCGTTGATTTCCAGGCCCACGGCGGCCTGCTTGCTGCGGTCGGGCAGGCGCAGGGCGGCGGCAATGCTGCCCAGGGTTTCGGCAAAGGCCACTGACGCGCCGCCGTGCAGCAGGCCCATGGGCTGGTGGGTGCGGCCATCCACGGGCATGCGGCCCTCAATGTAATCGTCGGTCACGGCCGTGATTTCCATGCCGAGGGCATCGGCCAGGGTGGGGCGGGAGGCCGTCCAGCG